>JAIKWL010000009.1 GCA_024684815.1 Saccharofermentans sp.
ACTTCCCATTCTCCTCAGCGACCTCTTTGGATCAGTAAATATGTCGAGTTAGTATCTACTCTGTCTCACTGTTGTACCTGAATAATACAACCGTGATAGCTTTCACATCGACCCTGTTTTACTTTTTATCATGCCTCCTTATAGAAAATCGAATCCTTCAAATCTCGGCTTGCCGGGATATGTCTTAGCCTGTTCATCGCCTCTTAATACTCTGAGTGCTGCTGCCCTCATGGCTTCATGCTCGAGTTCGCCGGGGTAGGAAGCGATAGGAGCAATCCATCCGCAGGCTTCCTCGATACCGTCGAAAACATCCTGGAAACGCATAAGCCCGCCTGTAAGCACGATTCCGTCAACTTCACCATGAAGAACGCATGCCATAGAACCGATCCATTTTGTGATCTGATAGATCATTGCACTCCAAATGAGTTTTGCCTTGGGGTCACCGGCGTCAACCATCTCGTGAATAGTGTCAGAATTTGATGTGCCGAACCAGGAGGAGAGACCGCCTGTTGCAAGGCACAGACTTCTGATCTCTTCCTTCGGTCTGTCATATAGTTTTGTGAGAACATCCGTTATTGCCATAGTTCCCATTCTAGTAGGAGTCATCGGACCGTCTCCGCCGCTGCCGTCATTTGCATCGATCATCTTGCCATGCTTGTGCGCAGTGATCGTGATGCCTCCGTCAATGTGGCAGACGATGAGGTTTATCTCATTGTATTTTTTACCTACACTCTTAGCATATTTATGAGCTGTGGCACGCAGATTGAGCGCGTGTGTAGCGGATGTTCTGTATATGCCTTTTACACCAGTTATCCTGGCAACATCCTGGTATTCATCAACAACGATGGGATCGACCATGAGAAGTCTTCCGCCGAATCTGTCGTGTAACTGCTTCGCCATCTGAATGCCGAGCATGCTTGAATGATATACGCCACCCTTTGCTTCACGAATATCATTTACAAGTCTGTCGTCAACTTCGTATGTGCCGCCTTCGATCGGATAGCAGGCTCCGCCCCTGCCTACGATGGCATCAACACCGGTAAGATCGATGTTGTTGTCGTTAAGCCACTTCATTACATATTCCATTCTGTAATCAAGCTGGTCATTGATAGTCGGGAAAGTCCTGAGGACTGTTGAGTCATGGAAAACATTGCCTTCGAGTACGCTTTTTTCATTCTCGAAAAATTCGACCTTGGTGGATGTGCTTCCGGGATTTACCACAAATATGCGGAATACTTTTGTATCTGACATGATATTTCCTCTTCCTGCTGCTGAATTTTTACTCCGACAGTATACACGCATTCTGCATAAAAAAAAATAAACACTTTATTGTAAGAATTAGGGAGTGAATTAAATGAAAAGTCATGCATTTTTTAGTAAAATGTGTAGCGGATAGAACCATTACTGGTTCAGGGGAGGTTAATATGGAAGGTAAAGCTTTTCGCAAGGGCTTATCGGTTGCGGCAATAGTGTTGATCGCAATAGCAGCGGTTTTGTTATCTCTCAGCAGAGTTAATGTATTGTTATATGGCAGGGAAGTGGCGATATTCAGTGTCCCGTTTGTGGCTGCAGCTGCTCTGCCGCTTCTTACAGTACTTATCGTGCTGATGCGCTATTTCAATAATACAGACACGATCGAAGAGATGATGGGCACTATCGCTGTAAGATATGCGGTTTTCGGATGGTGTTTTATTTTTCTGATCAAGCTGGCATCAGCTCTTTTGAGCGCATTCTGTTATGACTTTTATAACCGTAATTACACTTCGGTCTATCTGATAATGAATTCGGTCAATGTATGTATTATCGGTACATGTGTATTGGCCTTATGCCTCCGTAAGATTCCGGCTGTAAAAATCGAGAAAAGACCTATGAAGTTAAAGCAGTTATTCCTGCTCATCATGATGATGTATGGTATTACCCAGGTTGGTTCGATGATGGGACTTCCGATAGACACTATATTGTCGGCACCGGCTGCAATAAACACTTCTACAGAAGAAGCCCTGAAGTCTTTCCAGAGCAATCTGCTTCTTTCTTCGGATTCTGTCGTAAGAATAATATGTGTTGGAATTCTCCCTGCTATTTTTGAGGAGCTTCTGTTCAGGAAATTCCTCATAGACAGGACTATCCGTCACGGCGAGTTTGTCAGCTGCGCAATGTCGGGAATCATGTTCGGACTCTGGCATGGTAATTTCCAGCAGTTCTTCTTCGCTTTCTTCGTCGGAGTGTTGTTTGCCTTTGTTTATATCCGTACCGGAAATATCATCTATACGATGATACTTCATGCGAGTATGAATCTCGTTACTTCAACGATCACGCTGGAACTTGTAGGCAAACTGTTCAAGGAGATGGGGCTTGATCTTGGCAGCGGAAGCATTAATACAGATATAGATTATGACGCTATGATGAGTTCCATATTGCCGCTTATTCTCCTGCTCCTGTTGTGGATCATAATCCTTTCCGGATTTAATATCGCCGGTTTTGTTCTTTTCATTGTTAAGCGCAAGAATTTCAAACTTGTGGCAAGGGAAGGGGAGCCTCCAAGAAAAGTAATTCTTCACACCATGACACACAGTGTTACGATGTGGGTTTTCTTTGCATTTGCTTTGCTTTTGTTTGTATATTCGTATGCTCCGGATATTGTGGCGGCATTCCTGAAATAGTTTTGGAAATAATTCATTGAAGTTAAGTCAAATTAAAACAGGGTATCTCAGTCTTGAGATACCCCGTTCTATTTGCATAATCAGTTGATATGAAAGATTACTTCTTGCTCTTCTTGGAAGGCTTTGTGTTAACCTTATCCTTGAGTGCCTTACCAGCCTTGAACTTAGGAGCTGTGCAAGCCTTGATCTTTGTAGCAGCGCCTGTCTGAGGGTTACGGCCTGTTCTAGCAGCTCTCTCGGATGTCTCGAAAGTACCGAAACCAACGAGCTGAACCTTACCCTTGTTCTGAAGCTCATTAGAAACTACTTCGATAAAAGCCTTAACTGCAGCATCAGCATCCTTCTTGGAGATGTCAGCCTTAACAGCGATTGCATCAACTAATTCTGTTCTGTTCATTATTAAATCCTCCCTGAATATGGGTTAATTACTTTGCCGGCAAGGTCTTTGACCGCCGACAATGTCGATATTATAAAGTTCTTTGATTTTAAAAACAAGTAAATTTGAGGCTTTTTGAGAGATTTTTTTGCGAAAACCCTTTATTTCTGTGGATTTGTAACATTATTACACTGTGTTTTCCACTGTTGACAGCAAAAAATACTAGTGGTATTATACTGAACAAGTGAACATATGAACAATTATTCATATGATTAGGGAAAGGAGAAGCGGTATATGAAGCATAATCACGCGGAATTACTGGATCATATAAAGGCAGATATGCCTGCAGATGAGATCCTGCAGGATCTGGGAGACCTTTTTAAGATCTTTGGTGATACGACCAGAATAAAGATCATGTATGCATTATATGAGGATGAAATGTGCGTATGTGCCATTGCGGAGCTTATCAGCATGACACAGTCTGCTGTCTCCCATCAGCTTAAGGCTCTTAAGGCTGCTAATCTTGTTGCAAGCCGCAGAGAAGGTAAGACGATATACTACCGCTTATCTGATGATCATGTTAAGTCGATAATCGCTCAGGGATATGAGCATATTACTGAAAAATAATAGAAGGAGATATACCTAATGAAAAAAACATTTGAACTTGAAGATCTTGATTGCGCAAATTGCGCCATGAAGATGCAGGAGGCTATCTTAAAGATTCCCGGAGTCAAGGATTGTGAAGTTAATTTCATTAAGCAGAAGATGACTTTGGAAGCTGATGATGCCGAATTCGACAAGATAGTAAAACTTGCCGTAAAAGCAATCGCAAAGGTTGAACCCGACTGCACAGTATTACTGTAACAGCTATACCGCAGCCGTAAGGTTGCGGTTTTTTCCGAGATTAAAGATATGAAATATAAACTTACCCGCAAACAGAAGAAGATGCTGATAAGGATAATCATTGCCTTTGGATTACTGGCAGTGATCTCCTTATTGCTTCACTTTATCGAACTGCCCTGGTGGGCTCAGTTGATAATATATGCAATACCTTATGTCATTGCGGGTTATGATGTTCTGAAGACGGCATTTATCAACCTGATCCATGGTCAGATCTTTGACGAGAAATTTCTCATGATGGTTGCAACCGTTGGTGCCTTTGCTGCCGGTGATTATCGCGAAGCTTCTGCCGTAATGCTCTTCTATCAGATCGGTGAATTATTCCAGAGCATAGCGGTGGGAAGATCACGTAAATCTATCGCAAAGCTAATGGATATCAGGCCTGACAGCGCGACAGTCATACGTGACGGCAACGAGATAGAAGTATCTCCTGATGAGGTAGAAGTCGGCGAGACCATAATCGTTAAGCCGGGCGAGAAGATCCCGCTGGATGGCGTAATCATCGAAGGTGAGAGTTCTGTTAACCAGGCTGCTCTTACAGGCGAATCTGCTCCTGTGGACAAGGTGTTCAGCGATAATGTCATTTCCGGAACATTAAATCTTACGGGTGTGATCAAAGTCAGAACAACATCAGCGTTTGGCCAGAGCACTGTATCGAAGATATTGGAACTTGTCGAGAATGCTTCTGATAAAAAAGCAAAAGTAGAAAACTTTATTACTAAGTTTGCCAGATATTACACTCCAATCGTTGTTATATCTGCATTGGTTTTGGGGATCATCCCTCCGTTATTCCTTGGAATAGGCGATATTGAAGTGTGGAAGATGTGGCTTACAAGAGCCTGCGTATTCCTCGTCGTATCCTGTCCCTGCGCGCTTGTCGTATCGGTACCGCTTTCCTTCTTCGGTGGTATCGGGGGAGCATCAAAAGACGGTATCCTTATTAAGGGCGCCGGTTATATGGAAGTCTTATCCAAGATCGATACGGTTGTATTCGATAAGACGGGAACGCTTACAAAGGGCGTGTTTGCAGTAGATGATATCCATCCTAATATCGTAAGTGCTGCCGAACTGCTGGATATTGCGGCATGCTGCGAAAGTTTTTCGGGCCATCCTGTGGCACAATCCATAATCAGAGCGCATGAAGGTCATATCGATAAGTCATTGATCGGAGAGGTAACCGAGATCGCAGGCAAAGGTGTAAAAGCTGTTGTTGAAGGCAGGACTTACTATTGCGGTAACGGTCAGCTTATGGAAAGCTGCAAAGCGGACTGGCATGAATGTCATATGACGGGAACCATTATTCATATTGCACGTGAAGATAACGGCAATTGTGAGTATCTCGGACATATCGTAATTAACGACCAGATCAAGGAAGATTCCGAAGATGCCGTCAGGAGCCTGAAGAATGTTGGTGTTAAACGGTTGATAATGCTTACAGGCGACAAGAAAAATGTTGCTGAAAACGTAGCAAATAAGCTAGGCCTCACAGGTTTCTTTGCTGAACTCCTTCCGGCTGACAAGGTGTCGAAATTTGAAGAGATACTTAAATCCGGAAAAGGCAAGGTCGCTTTTGTCGGTGACGGCATTAATGATGCCCCTGTTCTTATGAGAGCTGACTGCGGTATCGCAATGGGCGCAATGGGTTCCGATGCTGCGATCGAATCCGCGGATATCGTCCTTATGGATGACAAACCTTCGAAGATCGCTGACAGTATTAAGATCGCAAGAAAGACGATGAGGATCGTTTGGGAAAATATTGTTTTTGCACTCGGAGTTAAGGGTATAATACTTATACTCAGTGCGCTTGGCGTTGCAAATATGTGGCTTGCAGTATTTGGTGATGTCGGTGTTCTGATCATTGCGATCCTTAACGCAATGAGGTGCATGAGGAGGCTTAACAGTTGATCGTCTGCACCCGTTAATTATTTTATGGGAGATGAAGGATATGTTAGGCAACTTCAGTTACAGGAACGCTACAAAACTCTATTTCGGAGAGGATGCGATCGATCATCTTAGTGAGGAACTTCAAAAATACGGTAAGAACATCCAGCTGATCTATGGCGGTGGATCAATCAAGAGAAACGGTATTTATGACGAGATAGTAAAGATCCTTAAAGATAACGGAAAAAACATCATTGAAGACGGCGGTGTCATGCCGAATCCGACGATAGATAAAGTAAGGGACGGAATAAGGATCGCAAGAGAAAATAATGTTGATCTTCTTTTGTCTGTCGGCGGCGGATCCTGCTGTGACTATGCAAAGGCCGTATCTATCTCGGTTAATTGTGATGAGGATCCCTGGGAAAAGTATTTTGAGCGTATGGAAGAACCGTCGTGTGAGATAGTGCCTGTGGGATGTGTTCTTACACTGGCGGGCACCGGTTCTGAAATGAACGGCGGATCAGTAATAACAAACAACGATCTTAAGCTTAAAGTCGGTCCTGTCTTTGGAGAAGAGGTTTTTCCGAAGTTTGCGATCATGAATCCGAAGTACACATATACACTTCCGCAAAAACAGATGGTTGCCGGCATCTATGATATCTTCAACCACATATGCGAGCAGTATTTCTCGGGCGAAGATGACAACACGAGTGATTATATCGCGGAAGCGCTGATGAAGTCCGTTGTCCACAGCTCGCTGATCGCTATAGAAGATCCCGAAGATTACGAAGCAAGATCAAATATCATGTGGACAGCAACATGGGCGCTCAACACGCTTATAGAATGCGGCAAGTCTACAGACTGGATGGTCCACATGATCGGACAGTCGGTAGGAGCATATACTGATGCTACCCACGGCATGACGCTTTCGGCCGTATCACTTCCTTATTACCGCTATATCATGCCTTACGGACTTAAGAAATTCGTAAGATTTGCACAGGAAGTATGGAATATCTCTCCTGACGGGAAGACGGACGTTCAGATCGCTGAAGAAGGCCTTGAAGCGATGGAAAACTGGATGAAGACAATTGGACTTACGATGAATCTTACTGATCTCGGTGCCACAAAAGACATGATAGACGGTATAACCGACGGAACCTTTATTACTGACGGCGGATATAAAGTGCTGACCAAAGATGAGATCAGAGAAATAATTAGGTCAAGTTTTTAGATTTGAACGGGATTTGAAAATGTTTGATCCAAAGACAAACCGCTATCCGTATCCGGAAGAAACAGACCGTCATTACCTTGAGATCCATAAGGACCGGGGTTATGTTTTCGATGCTGACTATCCTTACATCGACAAGTCCGGATTGTTCAGATTCAGACAGAACATGACACGTGTTCTTCTTAATGTGGTTGTGTTTCCATTAGCAACGGTGCGTTTGGGACTTAAGATAGAAGGACGCGAAAACATAAAGAAATATAAGGACGTTCTTGATGGCGGTGTTATCTCTGTATGTAATCATGTCCATATGTGGGATTACATAGGGGTAATGAAGGGAATAAGACCGCACAGATCCAATCTCCTTGCATGGGCGCCTAATATAAACGGTGAGAACGGAACACTTATCCGCATGGTCGGCGGTATCCCGATACCTGAAGATACAGTTGCAGGAAAGAAAGCGTTTATGAAGGCTGTCGGCGGACTTCTCAATGAATACGGCTGGCTTCATATTTATGCCGAAGGCAGTATGTGGGAATACTACAGGCCTGTCAGGCCCTTCAAACGGGGAGCTTCTCTCATTGCCGTGATAAATGACAAACCGATACTTCCTCTTGGGTATTCATACCGTGAACCCGGACGGATAAGAAAACATATCTTTAAGCAGATCGCATGCTTTACTCTTCATATCGGAGAACCGATATATCCCGACAGATCCTTGAAACCCAAAGAACGCGAGAAAGACCTTACGATACGTGCCAATAAGGCAGTTTGCGAACTTGTGGGGATAGAGCCTGATAAAAACATTTATGAACCTGAATTCAATGATTCCAGGCGGATCGATTACTATACGACAGAATATGGTGTCGGATATAAGGGTTCATGGTAAGGAACGGAGTAATAACGATAATGTATCTTTACCACTATTTCGACAAGCGTTCAGGGCCGTTTAAGAGCATAAGCCGTCTTCCTTTTGAAGATGCTTCCAAGGTCCTCGAAAAAATGAAGACTGACAGGCCGGGTTCTTTTTGCGCTAAAAGAGACGATGCTTATATTCAAAAAAGAATGAACTGTGAATCGCTTATAAGAAAACAGTTTGAGGCTAAGGGCGGAAAGCTCGAGATTGCATCACCCCATTACCTTGTGGTTGAACATTGTCCATGGCTTTATTCCTGGTATGAACAACCGGATTATATAAAGATCCCGGTCAAAGAATTCGATCTGAAAACACTTTCATTTACTTATGGCGATTCCATGCCGGCATTTGCCGTAAAAGACGGGAAGGAATACAGACAGAAAGTCTATACATACGAAGAGATCCAGGAAATAATCGATAAGTACGGGCTCCCGCAGGACTGGAACAAAGACGGGACAAAAGGGCCTGAAAGATATATAGAAGTTCATGTGTGGAGTGATGAGACTATCAGACGGTATATGTAAAGCAACAACGCGTTTCTTGTTTTCATATATAGTCAAATACATAATGGAACTGTCAAAACAAACAAAGGAGAATGCTCATGGAAACTAAAGAAGTATTAAAGAAAATACGGGAACAAAACAATCTTACTCAGGATCAGTTCGCTGAAAGGGTGTTGGTTACAAGACAGGCTGTAAGCCGCTGGGAAACAGGTGAGACACAGCCTAATACAGAGACTTTGAAGATCCTTTCAAGAGAGTTTAATGTGTCGATCAATACTTTGCTCGGAAGCCCCAGACAGCTGATCTGTCAGTGCTGCGGAATGCCTCTTACTGAAGATGCGAATATCAGCAGGGAACCCGACGGATATTTCAATGAGGACTATTGTAAATGGTGCTATTCGGACGGTGATTACGTTTATAAATCAAAAAGCGATCTTCTGGACTTCCTTGTAGAACATATGCCGAATCCTGAGAATCTTTCTGATAACGACAGGCGTGTCCAATATGACGGATGGCTCTCACAGCTTAAGCACTGGAAGGAATACTGATATACAGATAATCTCCGGATTTACTGCATCTTCTCTTTGATATAATTAGTGAAATCAAAAGAGGAGATGCTTTTTTATGAAAGTCGGAATAATCGGTTATGGCAGCATGGGAAAAATGCTTCTTTGGAAGTTCTCTGAAGCCGGTAATATAGCAAAACAGGATCTCTTTGTATCAAACAGAACCGTAGAAAAACTTGAGAAAGCCTCTGATATTGCTCAGATCATGAGCAATGCAGAAACAGCGGAAAACTCTGATATTGTCTTTTTATGCGTCCGTCCCGCAGATCTGAAAAAAGTGCTTGAGGAGATAAGCGGAACTGTAAGATCTGATACCCTTTTAGTCTCGCTTAACGGAAGCATCTCGTTTGAAACAATTCACAAGATAATTTCCTGCCCTATGGCCAAAGTTATTCCGAGCCTTACTGCTGAGATATTAAGATCTCAAACACTGGTGTGCTTTGATGAAAAAGTGACTGACAAGGCTCCGCTCAAAAAGCTTCTGGGTTATATCGGCGATGTGATAGAGCTTCCCGAAAATGAGATGGGCATGGGGTCTGAATTGGTGAGCTGCATGCCGGGTTTTATTGCTTCAATATTTGATGTCATCTGCAGATCAGCAGAAGGTCATACATCTATCCCGAAAGAACAGATAGTCAAGATGGTGCTTAATACGATGAGTTCCACGGGTGATCTGATGCTCCGAAAAGATATGTCTTTTGAAGATGTTGTATCGAGAGTCGCCACAAAAGGCGGTATCACGGAAGAAGGTACAAAGGTCGTATATGAACGTTTTCCTGAGACATGTGAGATCCTGTTTAAAAACACGCTGGAAAAAAGGCGTAAGACTGCTGAAATTGCAGAGAAGGATTTCTGATAGTAGAATATCCTGCAGGATTAAGGGAGGTGCCGGGAAATGGCTGTGCTTTGCACAAACTGTTCGGGAAAGCTTATTTTCAATCCCGCTTCACAGAAACTTGAGTGTGCTGCGTGCGGCAGCTCATTCACGCCGGAAGATGTCCGTGATTTCAATGCCGATATGCATTCCAGATTCTATGACACCAGGGTATATTCCTGTGTCCACTGCGGGGCTGAGATCATAACAAGTGATACTGAGGTATCAACTTTCTGTGTTTACTGCGGTAATCCTGCCATCGTTTTTTCCAGGATCTCAAAAGAATACAGACCTGACGGCATCATTCCGTTTTCAGTTACAAAGGAAGAGGCTGTAAGGAATATAAAGATCAGGTTTATGAAAAATCCTTTTATTCCGAAGGAGATAAAGGCAAAAGCAATTCCTGAAAATCTTCGCGGAATATATATACCTTACTGGGTAGCCAATGTTGAGCTGACGGAAGCGGATTTCCTCAGCGGAACGGTCAGAAATCACAAGCGTGACGAGAAGAGATACTATGAAAGAGCCGGTGTATGCAGATTCAAGAATGTTCCTGTTGACGGCTCTAAGATCCTGAATGACAACGTCAGCATGAGATTAGAACCGTTCTTTCTCGAAGAGTCTAAAGAATTCGACGAAGATTATCTGAACGGCTTTTATTCCAATACCTCTGACACAAGTTACACAGACCTGCGTGAATCAGCAGCGAACAGATGTCATAAGCTGTTTTCCGATGCGTCGAAGCTGACTGTGGCGGCAAAGGATGTAACACTTGAGGATTCTATGTATTGGGCTGATGTTCAGGATGATCCGATCTACATGATGATGCCGGTGTGGTTTTTTACGTTCAGGCACGAAGATAAGCCATATACCATTCTGATAAACGGACAGTCGGGAAAAGTTGTCGGAAGTTGTCGGAACAATGCCCTGGTCAACCAAACAGATCAAGGTTATAGCAGGTACCGTGTTCGGTCTTGTGATGACTGTGCTGATACTGTTGTTCTTTGCGATCTATTTTAACCTGTTCCATTTGAGTTCGTTTTATAATCAGGCTGTAACGGTCCTGATGATCCTTGGTTCGTTAGGTTTTGCGACGGGACTTTACGGTATTAAAAAGATAAAGAAGAATCTGGAACTGACACAGGCTGAGGATATCTTCAAATTCGTAAAGAAAAGGCAGGCATAATATATGAATGCGAATACAATGTTTATAGCCTTTATGATATCACTGGTGATCTGGGTCTTTTCGGCTGTCGGTATCACTCTCTTTGTCGTATACAAGATCCTTAGCAGATTCAATAATTTTGGTGATTCTTCGTGTATCCTGGATGACTATTCGAAAAACGGCATCCGCTATACCAGGAACCGTGATAATGTGCTTCCTGTTGAAAAGAACGATTACTTCCTGGTCTACGGTGAGAATCCATATACGGATGTTGAACGTTCAATACCGGATCAGCTTCTGAAAAATCAGAATCAACCCGTTTGAACGTCCGGAAACTGTCCTATTAATCGCTTTGAAAAAGGATTATTTAATCGTAAAATCTAGCTAGAATGATTTCACGAGGTTGTTTAGATGATCCGTTATAAGACATATTCCGATATCAGACCTGTATCACGTGAAGTGATAGAAGATGCTTTGATCTCTGCTCAAGGCAAGGATGTTGTCTTTGTTGCGCCTGAATTTTCAAAGGCCCAGGTTGAACGTGAAGTACTTGCTTTTAAGGAGGCTCATTCTATAGGCAATGGTACTATTGATACCGGTGACGGAATTCTGACTTTATCATCTTCGCTTGTTTCAGGTGATGTTATCAGTTTCAGAAAGCTTGCCGGCAACATCCTTGATGACCTCGGCACCAATTATGTTGCTGAAGGCGGGGAGATCATGCTCCGTAACGCGATATATAATATCCTCGCGAATAATAAGGATAAGCTCAAATCTTTCGGAACACTCTCTTCCAGGATAGATTACATTAATATGATGATCGCACTCCTCGGAGACTTCTCCAGATATGGTGTCGGGACCGAGCAGATCGGCAAAGCGATTGCATCTCTTGATAACAACAGCACAAATATCGCTTTTCTTAACAAACTTAAGGACCTTCATCTCATAATGAAGGAACTGGAGGATCTTAACGGCAGGTTCGGGCTTAATCTTTTGCGCGAACCTATCGCGCTTGCCTGCGATAAGCTCGTGGCTGTTCTTTCAGGCAGCATTAAGATCAGGCGCAGGAGCGGACTTGATCTGCTTAAGAGTTCCAGGATAGTTTTTATCGGATTCGGTGCCACAAGAATGCTTACGCCCAAGGAGATAAAGCTGGTATCGCTCCTTTCTGATTTCGGCTGTGATATAGAATTTAACGTTCTCTGCAGCGATGGTGATGCCGGTTTCTCATCTGTATTCAAGACCGGTGATGATTTCAGAACAATGCTTGAGGATCTTGGAGCTGAAGGTTCTGATCTCCTGACTGAATATCTCGACAGTGAACTTGTTGATGCTGTTACAGGTTTTGCATCTGATACAAGATACGATGAGCTTGATACCTCCGGCAAAGTCAGATTGGCCGAACTGTCAGGCATTGATGACAGGTTAGGTTATATTTTCAGCGAGATAATCGACCTTACAAGGAATCAAGGTTACAGATACCGCGATATCAGGATCGTCTCCTGCAATGAGGATATTCTCCCAAGGATGAGGAGTGCTGCCGAACTCTACGGTCTTGATGTCTTTATCGACCGTAAGATAGCATTAGGCGGAACTGTTGTTCCTTATATGATGCAGATACTGCTTGAACTTCCAAGAGCAGGATATACTTTGGAACTCTTTATGAAGGCAATGCGCTCTGGTATGCTCAGGATCCCGCCTTATATTGCTGACAGTTTTGAGAATTATTGTTATGCAAAGAACATCACTGATTGCACCAGGATCTTTGATCAGAAAGCCTATGTGGATGCTGACGTCGGAGAGAACCTTAAAAAACGCAGGCTCTGGATCTTAGCCAATACCGTTCCCGGAGTTCCGGAAGGATTTGTTGATGCAGGAGATTTTTTCTATGAATATGTGGTTTTGCGCACATTGATTCCGTTAAGGAAGGCTTGCGACAGGATCTATTCTGCAGGAACACTGTCTGAGAAGGCAAAAGCCTGTCTTGAATATCTTGACGGTATGAGAAGCTTTATCGAGCCGCTCCGGGATGAGTTTATCGCAAGAGGTGATGATCCTGCAGCAGTGGCCCTTGTAAGAGGATATGATGAGTTAGTTAATCTTCTTATGTGTTCCACGCATGAGATGAATAATTGTGAGATCAGTCAGAAGGATTTTCTGTCGATGCTCAGGACCGATATGAGGAACCGGACTGAAGGAACTATTCCTCTTAAGGTTGATTCGATAGAGATCACAACACCTGATCATGCTTTTGTAACTCCGTGTAAAGTCCTCTTTGTGATAGGAGCGCAGAAGGATAATTTCCCTTATGTCCGGATGAGAGAAGGCCTTTTAAGCGGTGTGGAACTAAAGGCTTTATCGGCTTCAACTGAAGATATCGAACTGCCGGACAAGGCGCAGAACAAGATGAGGGAAGAATTCGTTACAGCCTGTCTGGCATTAGGTTCTGCAAGCGACATTATCTATATGGTCCATGAGTACGGAAAGCCCAAGAGCCGCGTTTTTGAATATCTTGAAGATTATGTAAAGCCGGAATTCCATCTGGTCAACACATTTAAGAATCCGATCTCCGGAAAACCCGTTAAGTTCAGGCATGACTGCGAGACATCGAAGATCTCCGAAGATGTAATGTCCAGGCTCATTACCACCATAAAGCCTGACGGGACAAAAGGAAAAGTTATCTATACGAGCGTTTCATCGATAGAGAACTTCAGACAATGCGCTTTCCAGTTCATGCTCAAAAAACAGCTGCGGATCGATCAGAGAGAGGATAATACAAAGGTTCAGGTCAATTCATTCGGAAGCCTTATTCACGGCATGTTCGAGAATGCTTACAGGACACTGAGGGATGAAAGCGGAAAAGATCCCGAAAAGTTCAGATCTCTTGCGGAGGAACTGCTTTCTGACGAAGAAAAATACAATGATTTTGCTGACAGATGTCTTAAAGCTTCGGTATCTTCAAGAGCTGTTTTCGGATCAGTTGATGAGAGCGGTAATCCTGTTGATAAGGTTTTTGAGATGGATACCTATGCCAAGCTCAGAAGAATGTTTTCCAAGATGTTCAGAGATGTTCTCGGAGATTCATATAATACCGGGTTTGTTCCCGAAGGAGTTGAGGAACAGATCGGGAAAGGTGATCTGTCGCTTGATATTCCTTATGAGGGGATAGACCTTAAGTTTAACGGTTTTATCGACAGGTATGATATCAGATACGGTGAAGACGGCAAACCTCATATGAGAACGATCGATTATAAGAGCGGTGACAAAGCTGTTGATTCCTCTGAACTCCTGAATGGAACGCAGATCCAGTTGCCCGCTTATTCAGGAGCCATGCTTAACAAATACTCGGGAGATGCGGTCATTGACGATTACGGATATGTGCTGGTCGGCCTGAAAGCCGGTGACAAGGATGAACCGTTAAGCTGTCTTCCCAAGCTTTCCGGTTACAACAATGAAGCGATGAAGATCGCCATAGATTATTCGAAGCACATAATCAAAGAGAGTGTTGATCAGATAAGTTCAGGCAAGGCTGATGCGGTTACTGCAGAGCCGCACCTGAAGCTGTGCAGTTACTGCATCTTCAAAGGTTATTGCGGTAACGATCCGTCTTCATCAAAAGGCAGAGAACAGATCAATACCGGAAGTACAGGCAAATACGGAAAGATCGTTACAAATTGTGAGAAGTCTTCTGAACCGACAAAGAGCGGAAGACCGAGAAAAGACTATGGTTACGATGATGTGACCATGGCTATAGGGGCGGATAAGAGTATGAGTAAGGATGACAGGCGTGCGATCCTTGCAATGAAAGATATTCTTGATGGCAATTTCGAAAAAGGAAATGAGGAGTAAGTTATGAAGTTTTCTGATGAACAGCAAAAGATCATCGATGCAAAACCCGGTAACAACCTCGTTTCCGCTTCCGCAGGTTCCGGTAAGACTACGGTCCTGACAGCAAGGATCGGTGATGAAGTAAAGAGCGGAGTTCTTTCTTCTGACAGCATACTGGTGGTAACTTTCACTGAAGATGCTGCTTCTCATATGGCTGACAAGATCGAGGAAAAACTCAGAGATCTGAGAAAAGAAGCTTCCCTTACAGGTGATGACGAACTTGCTTCGCGCCTTTCTTTGCAGATCGATCTTCTGCCGAATGCATATATTCAGACTATGCACGGTTTCTGTTCGCGTGTGATAAAGGAGAAGGGTTATCTTATAGAAGACGGTCCCATGGCTGAATTCACCGATCCTTCCTGCAGGATCTTAAGTGAGAGTGAACAGGATGTTCTCCTTCAGACTGCGGCAGATTATGCTATAAGGGAGATGTATGCCGAGTGCGGATCAGAAGATGCACCTTTTATCAGGTTTACGAGAAGATTCGGTGACGGAAGAAGTGACCAGTCGCTTATCGGGATCGTTACAACTACATATAAGACTTTGAGAAGTTTACCTGATTATCTTGATGAGTGTGAAAAGTTTGCAAAAGAGCGTGAAGAACGTGATGCCAAAGGCGTTATCAGATATTTTGAGAATGGTAATGAGATCCCCGGCCGGATAATCAGTTACCTTTCCAAAATCAAAGAGATGTTCCTGGACAGCGGATTTGCTTCCGTGCTTGCTGATCACGATACTTATCAGATCGTTGAGGAATACTCAAATGAAGAGTTTATAGGTGAAGTCACAGGCAGGATCGATCAGGTTATTGAAGACTATAAGACCCATAGGGATGCAGACTTTTTTGCTTGTCTTAAGCCCTTAAAGGAACTTGCGGATCTTAAGTATAAGAACATGTTCAAAAATGCTGATCTCAAAGGTGATGACAGGCCTGTAATGGCGCTCATTTCTTTAAGACATTTTATCGATCCTGATTCATGTTCCGGAATAAGATTTGAGAATCCGTTAGACCTTCCGCGTGAATACAGCGCCCTCATGGGTTTTGATGCCGACCGGATACTTGCTGATCAGAAGGTCGGCACCGAAGCGGTAAGATGCTTTGTTGAGCTTTTGAAAAAGACTGACAGGTTCTATGCTCAGGTAAAGAATTCAATGCACGGCATGGATTATTCCGATCTGGAACATACTGCATATGAGATATTAAAGACTGACGAAGCTTGTTCATTCTACCGCAGTAAGTTTAAGGAGATATTCGTCGATGAGTATCAGGATAATACCAGACTTCAGGATAAGATAATCGAGTGTTTCGAGCGTCCTGAAGGAAATGTTTTCCGTGTCGGTGATATTAAGCAGAGTATTTACAAATTCCGTTTTGCAGATCCCACGATCTTCAGAAACAGAATGGATGATTATAATTCAAAAGAACGTAACGGCGTTGTTCACTATCTCAGGGAGAATCACAGAAGTACTTGTGAAGTGCTCGCGTTTGCAAACTATATCTTTGAACAGACGATGAGCAGGGAAGCGTCTGAGATCGAATATGACGATACACAGCATTTAAGCAAGGCGCAGGAGACTAAGCACGGTCCGCTCCCGAGAATAGTTGTTGCTGATAAGGGCTTTTCTAAATCCGATGACGATAAGATCGAACCTGAGACAAAAGCCGTTTATGCGGCGGTAGAGAGTGAGGTTAAGAGATATCTTGAGGAGTGCACCAGGGTTGACGGAAGCGCAACGGAACTTAAGGATATCTGTATCCTCACGGCATCAAATAATCAGGCTGAGAAGATCGCCAGATATCTTAACGGATGCACGCTGAAAGACGGACGAAAGATCGAAGCATCCGGAAGATTTACGACTGATGTCTTTGAAGATCTTGATATACACAGGCTGATAAATCTTCTTATCTGTCTCGGTAACGAATACAGGGACGAATATCTTGCCGGAGTTATGTTCTCGAATTACAGATTCTCGAATTTCACGATTGACGAGCTTGCCGGGATACAGGCTTTTATTCATGAACTTGAAGGTCCTTCACTCGATAAGGAACCGCTGATGTTAAGACTCAGGGTATTTGCCGAAAAAAGTGATTCTGAACTGGCTCTTCGGGTAAGATCATTCATCGATGTTTTCGATAAGATCAGAATGAATTCTATGGTCACGGATATCGATGACATAATCGAGCTGATCTACCGTGAGACTGATATCAGAGCCACGCTTGAAGACAGGGAAGGTGACAGCAGCAAGTTCGATGTGTTCAAGGATTGGCTGTCGGATAATTTCAAGCTCAGGGGATCGGATCTTTCCGGTATTGCATCATCTCTTGAGCAGATGAAGATCAGGATCAAGGGTGCTGATATTGAAGTTGTGGATGCAAATAAGAATAAGATCACGACCATGACCGTTCACAAGAGCAAAGGTCTCGAATTCCCGTTTGTCATCCTTGTTGCGACAGGAGGAAAGGATGAGCAGAAAGATACTCTGTCCGGCATAATGTTTGACAGAGATGACGGTTTCCTCACCGAGGATTACGATCAGGAAAATGTCACAAGAAGTCATTCATTCGAACAGTATATCTATCAGATGAAGATGCGGCTTGCTTCGAACAGTGAGACGTGCAGACTTCTTTATGTTGCGCTTACCAGGGCAGAAGAAAACCTTTCAGTTATCACATGCTGTGATTTTGAAGACGACAGCAAATCAAGTCCGGTCCGCAAGGCGTTTACCCAGGCGGTATCTTTTGAAGGAAAAACATTCGACAAGCGCCACTGGCTTGCCGGAGATATGAAGCTGCCGTACTGTCTGTTCAGCGCACTTGCAAGAAGTCGGGACGGAGATGAATTAAGAGATCTCGCAAGGTCTGGTGATCTTGAGCCTTCAAATGCCGTTCCCTTTATTGATCTGGACGGCAATGAGGTTAAGGGCTATGAAGTAGTCAAGATCCCCGCTGAAACAGTCGTGGAGCTTTACGGCGAATTTAAGGCTCAGCAAGCTTTAAATGCAGAAGTCAGATCTGATGGACCGGAACCGAAAAAGAACGAATTTGACAGTGACGGCAAACTTATCCTGCCTGATTACAGGTATCAGGAGAGCGTGAACATCCCGTTCAAGGTGTCTGTAACCGGTATTTCCGGTGACAGGAAGCCTTCCGAAACAACACATGTCGATCTTCAGATAAAAGGCATAGATGATTTCGAGAGCGCCAATGTATCAATGCTTACTGCGGCTGCAAGAGGTACGATTCTTCACAGGATCATGAGATTTATCGATCTTGAAGGGATAAGGTCAGGAAAGATCTCGTTCGAAGATGAGATCGAATCCCTGATAAAAGACGGCTATCTTAACATCTGCTCTCCGGATAATGCCAGGGAAGTTGCAAATGCTTTTAAGTCAGGCATCACGGCATTCTGCAATAGCAGCAGATGTGAAGACATTATCAGGAGTTTTGATGAAGGAACTGCAAGATCCGAGAAGCCCATCGTCTTTGCTGTTTACATTGAAGGCGATAAAGGTGACTCGGCTCTGGTACAAGGAATCATCGATCTGATATATAAGACAGGAGAAGGCTATACGATCCTCGATTATAAGACAGACCGTCTTGGCGGCTCTAATGCACAGGACAGGGCAAAAGAGGCTCTCGAAAGACACAGCATGCAGCTTAATAGCTATGCTGCGGCAGTCGAAAAAGAGGGCTTGAAGGTTGCCCATAAGCTCCTTTATCTTGTCCGTTACGGCGAGTTCGTGGAAGTCTGAATATCCGGGCGTTTCTTTCCGGCATCCCTTTTCCTGATGGCACGGAAGAAATCGAGCATCATCTGTGAGCATTCCTTCTCCATGATGCCGCCTTCGAATTCGACCTTATGGTTGTGACCGTGCGATACCTCAAAAATATCATTACATGATACGACGGCTCCGCTCTTGGGTTCATATGCGCCAAAATATACTTTGCGGATCCTGGATTGGATGATAGCACCCGAACACATCGTGCAGGGTTCTAAAGTGACATACATATCCATGTCTTCGAGGCGCCAGTCACCTAATTTCCGGCAGGCTTTGTCGATGGCGATCACTTCGGCATGGGCTATTGCATTGCCCCTGGTGAGACGGAGGTTGTGAGCTCTTACGAAGATCCTGCCGTCCCTGACTATAACGCATCCGATAGGACATTCACCGAGCTCGACAGCTTTCTCGGCTTCCTTGATCGCTTCAAGCATGAACCGTTCTTTGTCATCGGACGGTTTGAAGTCAGGATATAATTTTGACCTTCTTCCGGGCACTGTATTACCTCTTAAGTTTTCGTGATCAGGACTGATAATACAGATGGAGAGACATTAGTGTCAAGAAGTGTCTTTTCTAAGAAAAATAATACTTGACGATATTTCCATAGCATATTATAATTTACGATTGCTATAAGTAGAACTATGCCTGCGCAAAGGGAATGCCGTATTTACGGCCCGGATCCAAGCTTTATCCCTGTATCAAAAGTCGGCTCGTGTTTGCTTAGAGCACATACATCTAGGTAAAGGACGATTTTTTAATGGCGACTAAACAAGGTATGTGCAAGAACTGCGGTTCACTGGTCATGTTCGATGACAGAGATGAACTGTGTGAGTGCGTGTTCTGTAATTGCGTTTTTCCTTCAGAAGAAGCAGTTAAGATACTTGATAATCCGGAAGGATATGAATTCAAGAATGAGAAGTTTGAGAAGCAGGAAGGTGCTGCCAAGCATTATTATTCAAATCCGGTAATGCCTGATCTGGTTGAAAAGGCCGTACAGAGAGATATGGTTTCCAAATCACAGACGAATTCCGTAAAGCTCAAGGCAAATGAATTCGAGATCTCTCCTAATGACGTCAAGGCTCCCAAGAAGCTGGTTATCGGCATGGCTGCCGGTGCTGCTGCTTTGGTGGCGATTGTTGTAGCAATAGCATTGCCGATCTATTTAAGCCGTAAATCTCTTACAGATGCCATTACGACTGACATAGATTCGATCTTTACGGCTTCCGGAATTACCACTAATTACGATTACAAGCAGTTTAATATCCATGGTATTTCATGCCAGTATGTAAAGATAGGTTTGTCGGACGGTATCAGTGATGACGATGCAAAGAATCTTTATTCAAACTATTCCAAGCTTCGTACCGACAAGCGCGGCAATGATTCCGGTGACGTTGAGATGTATATCTATACACCAGACACGATCTATTTCATAACAAAAGACGGTGTTAATAAGGACGTTCAGCCGGCATTGGAGATTATCGAGCCGACAGAAGAGAGCAAGTAATCTTTTATTCCGTCAGATGACGGTTTTGCACAAGCGGACAATTACAATTGAAAATCTATGAGGTGATCCATCAGATGACAGATTTTGAGAAAGCGCTGGCACAGGCAAAGAAATTCGCAGAGAAGAATGACAATCAGTTAAATGAAACTGAATTTGAATCAATTACCGATTCCTACAAGATAGAACCCGATGAAATGATCAATCTCAGAGCTGAGCTTGAGAACTTTGGTGTCAAGATCAGCGATCCTGATCTGGATAATGACGATACCGACGGTGACGGCGAAGGTGAAGATGCTAATGTCGTCGACGATTCGGTCAAGATGTATCTCAAGGAGATCGGTAAGATCGAACTGCTTGATGCCGAGCAGGAGAAAGAGATTGCTCAGAGAATGGCTAAGGGCGATGAAGAGGCAAAAGAACTTCTCATCAACTCCAACCTGAGACTTGTCGTATCCATCGCAAAGAAATACATGAACCGTGGTCTTTCGCTTCTTGATCTTATTCAGGAAGGAAATATCGGTCTTATCAAGGCTGTTGATAAATTCGATTACACAAAGGGCTTTAAGTTCTCGACATATGCCACATGGTGGATCCGCCAGGCTATCACAAGAGCCATTGCCGATCAGGCGAGAACTATCAGGATCCCTGTTCATATGGTCGAGACAATAAACAAGCTTACAAGAGTACAGCGTCAGCTGGTTCAGGATCTCGGAAGAGAACCTTCGACAAAGGAACTTGCCGAAGCAATGAGTATGGATGAAGCTAAGATCAGAGAGATCCAGAAGATCTCTCAGGATCCTATCTCGATCGACAAGCCGGTAGGTGAGGAAGAGGACAGCCACCTTGTTGACTTTATCTCCAATGATGAGCTTGCTGCACCTGAAGAGGAAGTTGCAAGGATCCTCCTTAAGGAAGATCTTATCCAGGCATTAAACGGCCTTACAGACAGGGAAAGAAGAGTCATCGAGCTCAGATTCGGTCTTAAGGACGGTGTGCCTATGACTTTGGAGCAGGTCGGTAAGAAGCTCGGAGTTACACGTGAGCGTATCAGACAGATCGAGGCAAAAGCTATAAGAAAGCTCAACAGATCTCCTAAGTCAAAGAAGCTCGAAGGTTATTCCGACTGATAATCTGAACTGCTTGGACAAATATCCGTACGGGAACAGAAAAAGTGGCAGACCGCAGGAGATATTCATTTTACAGAGGACTGTTTACAGGGGACGTTTTGAATTTTTCGAAGCGCTCCCCTTTTGTCAAGGAGATAATGTTCGAAAGGATCTATCCTTCCAAGATAATCCTTCCGATGAAGATGCACTCCGGCGTTCCTGCTGTACCGACAGTCAAGGTCGGTGATTATGTAAGGATAGGGCAGTGTGTGGGAGTTCCTGAAAAAGGATCATTCTCTGTTCCTGTCCACAGCGGCATATCAGGAAAGGTTTCAGATATATCCGATCTGAGACTTCCTAACGGAATTCTGACTCCGGCTGTGACAATAGTTAATGACATGAAGCGTACAAGGCTTGATTCAGTCAGGCCGAGATCCGCTTTAAAACTTTCAGCCCGCGAAGCAATAGGTGTTATAAGAGATGCCGGTATCTGCGGTATGGGCGGAGAGGGACTTCCCACTGCAGCAAAGCTGAAAAGGGCAAGAACTGAAGTCGTAAAGGATTTTCTTGTCAATTGTCTGCAGAGTGAACCTTATGCCACATCAGACCTTGTGGCTATAACCGAATATCCTGATTATGTTGTTCTTGGAGCATGTGCATGTGCAAGAGCCGTCGGAGCTTCAAGATGTCTGTTCCTTATTTCCGAATACAGAAAAGAACAAAGACAGTCAATCGCCAACTCCATAGAGAGGATCAAAGATGATTTCAGGGATCTGGAGTTTGATATCAAGTTATTCAGGGAGCGTTTCCCGCAAGGCTATTACAGGCTTGTTGCAAGAGCGCTTTACGGAAAGAATCTCACTGCTGATGAGACACTGGAAAAATCGTGCAAGGCGGTTTTGTTTAACTGTTCCACCATGCTCGCATGCTGGGAAGCCTTATCGGATAATATTCCGATGATGAGCAGGATAGTATCCGTATCGGGAGATGCTTCCGGCGGACATAATATGCTTGTCCCGATCGGCACTCCGGTATCCGAGTTGCTGTTAAACGCCCAGGATATCAATAACGGAAGCGACCGGATAGTCTGGGGCAACTGCCTTACGGGGATCGAGATCAAAGACCCGGAAAGAACTCCGGTGGTCAAGACGACATCGGTGATTTCTGTGGTCAGGCGTGTTGAGATACCGAGGACTCCATGTATTCACTGCGGCTTGTGTTCCGAATGCTGTCCCATGAATCTTTCTCCAAATACTATTTATGAGATGCTCAATCAGGGATTGAAGCAGAAAGCCGCTGAAGAAGGTGCAAGAGACTGTATCGCCTGCGGTTCATGTTCTTATGTATGTCCTGCCGGCATTAATCTTACGACAGCCATAGCAAGCTTTGCCGGCGAAGGAAGGATAATAGAGGTAAACTCGCTGCTTGATAACAGCAATGCGGAAGATAGAGATTATGAGGATTATAAGACACGCTATATCGGAGAGGCTTCCCTGCTCGAGGATTATTCAGATGGTGACGAAGACAGCGGAAAGTCATCTCCGGATGCTATAAAGCTGCCTTTTGAGAAGGATAAAGAAGTATGAGTAGAGATAAACGACAGCTTGCTCCTTTTATCCATACTGAGAAGAACGCTCCGTATATCTATCTGACGCTGCTCGTTTCCTTGATCCCCTGTGTTGTCTGCGGGATCTACTATTACGGTGTCAGGGCTTTTTTATTGATCGTTTTCTGCATGGTGTCATTTGCACTGTCTGATAATCTCATTGCTAGAATAACCGGAAGAAGAACGGGAGATGATTACTTTGATTTCAGTTCCCTTGTTGAGGGATTGCTGCTTGCACTTATGCTTCCGCCTGACACAACGCTAATAATTGCTCTTACGGCAGTCATTTTTGCTTCTGTTGTAACAAAACAGATATTCGGAGGTGCGGGAAGCAATATATTAAATCCTGCCTGTGCCGGAAGATTATTTATCGAACTTGTATTTCCATCTGGAATCAAAGGTTTTTCATACGGTCAGGACAATCTTTGGTTATCCCTGAACAGTCTTGTGATACAGGGAAGACCTGCTGCAACACCTGATCTGTCCGGTTTTTCTTTTTCCGAGCTTTTAAGCGGCAATTTCCCCGCGATGATAGGAACATCATGTATTGTATGTATCATTATCGGAGGAGTCTTCCTTACACTCAAAGGATCTATGAGACTCTATTCGCCCGTTTCCTATATCCTCACACTTTTAATGTTATACCCGGTTTCCGTACTGATCGAGACAGGGGCATTCAGTTATGACGGCCTGATAATATACATCTTATCTTCAGGTGCCGTTTTCGTTTCTGTCTTCCTTCTTGGTGACCTTACAACGATGCCTTCTAGGTTTACGGCGGGTGTTTTTGCAGGTGCGGTATGCGGAATCCTTACAATAGTTACAAAACCGTTCTTAAGTCCGATGGTTTCTATATTGTCTCCGATTCTAGCCGTTAATTTCCTTTCGTTTGTTTTGGACTTCTTCTCGAAAACTCTTTCAAGGCGCAAGATCCGTTCAAGGGAGGTGGATGTCTCATGATGACGCATTCACAGCTTAAGCAGTTTATTACTGAGGCGATACTCCTTCTGGTATTAGGTGTCGGCATCGTGGTCGGCGGCCATCTCTTATCTTCAAAGAACGCAAACAAGCGCATACAGAATGAGTATCACGCAAGGTTTTCCGCCGTGCTTGACTGTTCTTCCTATGAGAAGGTCAAGAGTAAGGCGCAGAATGATTTCCCGGAGATCAGCGGTGTGTATATCGGTTACGATGCTGCCGGTATTCCTTTAGGTTATATTATGGATCTTACGGTTGAATCCTCCGGCGGACAGGAACTCAATATGCTCGTGGCACTTGATTATGAGAGTTCAAGGATCGCAGGTCTTGCACAGATCCCTTCAGACGGTGAGAATTCTTTTGTGATAAGCGAAAGCAATATGGAGCTTATCAGGGAAAAAATGACAGGCAGACAGATCCCTATAGCATTTGTCACAGAGGAAAATGCTGATGATGATGACAGTTCTGAACATTACACCATAGAAGGTCTGCACGATGGCGTTTACTATGCCCAGCGCCTTTTCGATGACAGAAACCGTTATATCGATTATGTTGAGATGGAAATCGTAAACGGGGTCATAACCAAAGTCAAATGGGATGCTTTCAGTACGGACAAAACCAACCAGGACAGAAGTGAGGCCTCTTTGAAGGGTGCATATATACTTTCAGGTCTTGACTGGGCTACTCAGTCCTATAATCTCTGTCACGCTCTTCTTGAGTGTCAGGAACCTGACAGGCTTGCTATGAAATCCGATGGCACGACAGACATTGTTGACGGAGTTACCTGTGATATAAGACCGTTTATAGATCTTTCGAAAGAATGCATCAACAATTCTAAGGCAGGTTATAACAAAGATGCCTATATGGACGGACTGAACGTTATGCTTCAGAGCCTTTTTGAGGGTGAAGAAGAGGAGCCTGATTATACTAACGAAGACGGTCATGTCGTTTTCTCATTCGAAAAGACCCCTGAACTATATACGATCTATAACGAGGATAATGTCGCTGTAGGTTATATGCCTGTAAGACAGATCGAAGCAAATCTAAGCGGGAAAACCTATACGGATACTGATTCTGATACTGCTCCGGAAGCTAAGGATGGTGATAACCAGAGCGGAAATCCCGCTGACTACGATTCCACCGAAGATGGCCTGACTCCTGACGGAGAAAAGGATAATCAGATAATAACCGACAGTATGGATAACCTTCCTATGTCTGAAATGCAGTCGTTCGTTGTTCCTGTTCCTGATGCATATGAAGAGACAAGAACGGTTATCAGAGCCTGCAATACCTGCTACAAATTCCTTAAAGAATATCTGAACTGGAAAGTATAACTCTATGGGATTATTTACGGAGAAATACAATTCGCCTTTTGATAATGAGCAGTCGAGAAGGAAACTCGACGAAAAGATAAGTGCTGTTCATTTAAGACCTTCAAAACGTCTTTCGACGAGAAGCTCTCTGTTTCTGGGTTATTCGATCGTTACGCTTTGCCTCGAATTCATGATTTCCGGCAACATTATCTGGTGGCCTGTCGCATGTTCTCTGATCTGCCTTCTCCTTTGGTCATTTACTCTGAGATTATTCATGCCGCGTAATCTTTCCGTTATCTCATTTGCCTTTGTCATGGCATTGTTTATCGCCGCATGCGAATATTCCTACAGGATCGGTCTTTGCACGCCTTATGCGGCTTGCGGATTCGTTCCGATGGCTATCGGCATAATGTCACTTGCAAGATTCAAGCAGGATGAGAATGAGACATTTACCAAACCGTCATTAGGGTCTGAAGTGTTATTTCCATATATTACAGCCATCATCTGCTCCGTTTTCGGATCTTTGATATCGTATATCTTCGAAAAGAGATATTTGTTTGTTTCCTTGCTTGCCTCAGTTATGTTCCTTATTGTTATCAGCTGGGCAATATCAAGAATCACCGGTGTCCCGAGAAGTGCATCTTCAAAAAGCCTTACGGAATTCTGGGATATACCTGTTGCTGATATATCGGAACTGAAGCGTTTCCTTATTGCAAGGGGTGAATTTGCAATTGTCTGCTTTACCTGCGCCGCTGTGCTTTATGCTCTCAGGATCTTTATCGATAATGACCTGTTCAGGATCATTGCACTCCCTGTAAGTGTATTTGCTGCGCTTCTTATCGGATCTCTTGCAATATATGCTGCTAAACACAATTTCAGAAGATCGATCTTCGGTCTGAGATACTTTATAAGCGAGTCATCCGTTGCTGCTGCATTTATGGCGCTGATCTTTCTTGTAAATCCCGGTACGCCGAAGATACTGCATCTGATAGTTTCGGCCGTGTTCGCTTGTTCTACTGATATTGTAATGACAGGTCTTTTATCTGTTATAAGAAGAAGACTTATCTTCGTATCAAAATCAAGATATATAGACGGTCTTCCGTTTTACCTTATCCTGATCTCGTTAGTTGTCATGCTTGCAGAAACCAGTCTTTATAGTATCCCGGGATTGTGATATAATCTCGTAGTTTTCAAGATTGTGTAGCTCAGCTGGATAGAGCGACCGCCTCCTAAGCGGTAGGCCAGCGGTTCGAATCCGCTCACGATCACCAGTATTTGCAAGGGGTTCAGGGTTTTTCTGGACCCTTTTTGCTTTGACGAAAAGTGGTTACAGGTGGTTACAGATTAGTATTTTGATCAAGCAAGCTTTAAATTGTTGAGCTTGGGCGGTTTGACCCGCTGAATAAGAAAAATGCCCATGTCATCACTTCTTTTCGGGCAATAAAAAAGGTCTCAGATTACTCCAAGACCTTACTAAAACTATTCGATTACTTGTTTCAGTTATGACAACTACCGTGTCCGCATTCATGATCAGCATGACCGCAATTATGTTCCTCACCATGTCCATGGTGGTCA
>JAIKWL010000022.1 GCA_024684815.1 Saccharofermentans sp.
CCGTCTATGAGCATAGGAATACTGTCCTCGTAAATACTAAGACTTCCGGAAGTTATCCAATTATCACTATCGAATGGATTTCTATAGTGACATACAAAGACATCACCCTCTGAGAAAAGAGCATAAGGATCAGGTTCCTCAACAGGCGTTTCTGTGGGAACAGGACTCGGCAAAGGAATATCCGTAGGTTCAGGTGTAGGAGTTGCTGTGGGCTCAGGTGTGGGCGTAGGCGTACTTGTAGGTACGGGCGTAGCTGTAGGCTCCGGTGTAGGTGTCGGAGTGCTCGTAGGTACGGGTGTAGGAGTAGCCGTAGGCTCGGGTGTGGGCGTAGGCGTACTTGTAGGTACAGGCGTAGCCGTAGGCTCCGGCGTAGGTGTCGGAGTATTCGTAGGTGTCGCCGTAGGCTCAGGTGTGACTGTTACAGTGTCACTGTCCAGAACAAACTCACCATAAGGGAGGGAAACATATGCCTCGAAGGTATACTCTCCCTCTTCAGAAGGAACAAAGGAATATCTGATAGGAGAATTCTCATCCTCAGGGATGGTTACCTCTACCCCCTCACCGTTAAGCCTGTAAAGGATCTCATATACGTTATCTTCGGGGATAGTGATATCATAGGATATTGTCTGTCCGATATACGCCTGGCTCTGAAAAGCACGAACATCGACAGCGGGAAGCTCAAATACGAGCTCAAGATCCGAAGGTGCTGCAGTCACATTAAGGATGGATCCGTTATATGAGAAGCAGTTTGATACGATCCTACCGTTCAATGTTGTATCGTAGGCGTTGATCTCAACCTTACCCTGAGGAGCATAAAGTACTCCCCGGATATTGATCTGGGATCCGTTGATCGTGATATTACCTTCCTGAGAATAAAGAAGGACTCTTCCCGTCACTTCTTCATCTGCGTTAAGTGTATCAACGTTATAAGTGATATCGCCTTTTGCAACGATTATGGCATCTCCGGTAAAATCAGTGCCTTCGATAGTGATGGAATCCTCTGTATAGTAGTATCCGTTAGAAATAACCTGATTCTGTGATACCAGAGCCTGGATATCTATTGCCGGCATAAGGTCAGCTTTGGCCAGGATACTTTCTTCCCATGAGGGCATCTCAATTATTGGAGTATTCTCTTCTATACCGGTTACTTCAGTAGCCCAGCTGGTAGTAGTTACAGAACCGCCTGCTCTGATATAACCGTTCATGTAGAGCTCGGAGCCCTGGTACCATACATTGCCGCTTGTATAGATATCTCCTGTTATCTCAGACTTCCAACCATAGAATGAGAAATCTGTATCGGGACTGCCTGCAAATATTGCATAGGGAAAGACTTCTGCTTCCTGAAGTTCTAGAGGATCCTCAGTAATTACAGGTTCCTCTGCGGGCTGTGATTCTGTTTCTTCATCAGAAGCAATTTCGCTTTCGGTTGTCTCATTAGGATCAACTGAAGTGACATTTATCGTATTAACGTCTACGGGAGCAACGGGAGCATTCTCATCTGCAGTTGCAATAAGTCCGAATGTATAGCTCTCACCTGCAGGGATCGATACATTACCTGCTATGTGAAGATTCTCGTCTTCCTCAGTCGTGATGTCTGCGGCATCCCAGATATTCGAGAGCGTGACATCCTCGAAGTAATCTACTTCAATCGTCCATGAAGTTATCTCGAATTCGGAATCATTAGTAAGGGTGAATTCACCCTGTGTGCTGTTATCTCCGGTAGAAACCTGCTCGTATATAATGCTCAGCGGATATGCATCGTATTCACCATGAGTATTCATGTCGGCTCTTATCTCTCTCCATGGAAGGGCTCCGAAGAAAAGAGATGATACAAGAATAGAACTTAATAATCTAATAGTTCTTTTGGCGAATAGAAACATATATAAATACTCCCCGTTACAAAATGGTCGGAATATTTATATAGGCTCAGATCCAATATGTCAACAGCAGAAACCTGAAGATTATTTCTTGTTCTTTCTTAATCTTTCGACTTCGATCTCATACCTGGGCTCTATCTCGAACTTCCTTCCCGACAGTACGTGGTGAAGGTTATCTGCAGGTATCCTCCTCATGAGAAGAGTAGTGGCAAAGAGCTGCTGATATCTGACCTTACCGCCGTTCCTGCTCTTAAAGAATGTATTTATCTTATTCCTTCCGTAGTTGCCGTCGCCTAAGATAGGGTGACCCAAGTGTGCGAACTGCGCTCTTATCTGGTGGGTCCTTCCCGTTACGAGTTCACACTCGAGCTCCGCCACATCCGTTCTGTCGGGACCTGCACCCTTAAACACCTCAAGCACTCTGTATCTTGTCGTTATAGGAAGATCTCCCGGCTTCTCGATATCGTGGACATATACATTGCCCGAAGGTGTCTTCTCAAGGAAAGCGCTTACTTCCTTCATGATGGCGTCATCTTCGCAGATAACCGTCTCCCCCATATCGGGAACGCCTACTACGAGGCATCTGTAGCGCTTTATAAGAAGGTCGTTCTTAAAGAGCTTTATGGCATCTTCAAGATACTCTTTATCCTTGGCGAGCATTACAAGTCCGCCCGTATTCATGTCGATCCTGTGGACAAGCTCCATGGAATTATTGTGAGTGCTCTTCCTTACTATATCTATAAGGTTATCTTCACCCGTATTCTTACCGCTGTGAACTGCAAGTCCCTGACGCTTATTTACGATAAGAAGACCGTCTGTCTCAGCCGCGATCTTATAGTCAGGATCCTTGGGAGCAGACTTGACCTTATCGCCCTCTCCTTCAAAGAGGCTGTCAGGGAGCCAGACTTCCACTGTCTGTCCTTCTTTAACGGCGATGTCGGAAGAGATCCTCTTGCCGTCGATCTTTATGTCCTTTTTCTTAAGTGCTTTATAAAGATCAGCTGCCTTAAGTCCCTTGAAGACCGTAGTAGCCGCCTTTACGACATGCTGATTATCCAGATCTCTTGTAACTTCAAACGATCTCATATATTACATCTGAAGACCGAAGAGTGCGGCAAAGCCCAGGTAGCTTAATGTCGCCATGATGATACCTGCAAGGAGGACTCCGCAGATAACTGCCTTGACGCTTGTCTTAAAGTCCATATCGAGGATACTTGCAGCAAGTGTTCCGGTCCATGCGCCTGTTCCGGGAAGAGGGATACCTACAAAAAGGAGAAGTGCAAGGAATAATCCCTTACCTGCCTTAGCCTTAAGCTTCTCGCCTCCCTTATGTCCCTTCTTAAGGCACCATGAGAAGAATTTACCGATAACGGGCTTATCCGCGCCCCACTCCAATACCTTCCTTGCAAAGAAGAAGATAAAGGGAACGGGGATCATGTTGCCGACGATACATATGGGAAATGCAATATAGAGCGGTATCTGGAATCCGGCCGCATAGATAAGTGCTCCTCGAAGCTCTACGAGGGGTACCATGGAAATCAGAAACGTAATAATGTAGTGAATCATATAATCTCTCCGTAAAATAATCCGTTCCATTTTATACTTTTACAGGCGAGTTGTCATCTTGTGTGATATCATTACTGAAGTAATTACATATTATGAAGGATGATAGGTATGAATATCGTAAAACGTATTTCTTCGATCGCGCTCACATTAGTCATGACAGTTATGCTCTTCGGATGTGTCAAGTATAAGACCCCCGATGACTTTAAGCCCACTGCTCCCGAAGGTTGTCTCTCGGGACTTCACCACGTAGATATAGAGATACAGGATTACGGCGTTATCTCCGTAGAACTCGACGCCGATAAGGCTCCCATCACGGTTACCAACTTCGTAGATCTTGCAAACAGCGGATTCTATAACGGCCTTACATTCCACAGGATCATGGACGGCTTCATGATGCAGGGCGGCGACCCTCAGGGCAACGGCCAGGGCGGTTCGGGCACTAACATCATCGGTGAGTTCTCCAACAACGGATATGACTACAATGATATCTCCCACGTAAGAGGAACCATCTCCATGGCAAGAAGCCAGGACATGAACTCCGCTTCATCCCAGTTCTTTATCGTTCAGAGTGATTCCACTTTCCTTGACGGTGATTACGCAGGCTTCGGTCACGTAACATCCGGTATGGATATCGTTGATCAGATCTGCGCTAATGCTCCCGTTACCGACGATAACGGTACGGTCCTCCCCGAGGATCAGCCCATAATCACTGAGATCAGGGTCATCGACTGATAATGGATATAGAGAAAGAACTCCAAAAGCAGCTCATATCCGAGCGCGACTCGGATGTCTTCAGGACATCTTATGAGCGTGAGATTGACTTCTACAGCATAATCTCACGAGGCGACATCGAAGCACTGAAGACCAGGCTCCACTCTTCTCCGGACAGACGCGGCGTACTAAGCGACAATAATCTTTCCAATGCCAGGTACCATGCTGTCATAATGATCGCTCTGGTAAGCAGATTCTGCATCGAGGCCGGCATGGACGTTCTGGTCAGCTACTCCCTGTCAGACATATATATAAGGATGATAGATAAAGCCAGGACCGAGAAAGAGATATCAGATATCTCCGAGGAATGCGCCTTCGACTACTGCAAGAGGATGCACGAGAGCATGAAGAAATCCGTCATCTCAAGACACGTCGTTCTTGCTCTCGAATACATAAGGTCTCATATACACGAGAACCTTACCGTAGAGAACTTAGCTTCCGCGCTTTCTCTTAATGCCAGTTATCTCTCCAAACTCTTTAAGCAGGAGATGGGTATCACGGTAAGCAGGTATATAAGAGAACAGAAGATCTCCGTTGCTACCAATATGCTTCGACATCTGGACGACTCTTCCCTTAATATCGCCAACTATCTGGGCTTTTCCTCCCAGAGCCACTTTATCCAGGTATTCAAGAAAGAGACCGGGCTCACACCTGAAGAATACAGGCGAAGATATTACCATCAGAGCTGGATAGGCGACAAGGACAGTTCAAAGAAATAAGCAAAGACCACACGGATGTGTGGTCTTTTTATGTAGCTTATCTGATCTGTTATTCTTTATCACCTGCGTTCGTCAAGAAGCGTCTGAGTGCGTTCTTCGATGATCGTTATGACCTCATCCAAAGTCTTCTGTCCGCAGAAATAGGAAGGCATCTCTTCCCTTACAATGGCTACTATGGACGGATCCGTGAAATTGATATAAGTGCAGGAGGCAATCATCTCCTCGTAATCGTTTACTATCGAATAGTCTATAGAATGCCAGGGAAGGCCCATGACACGAAGCTCACCCGTCGTATACATACCGCTATATACTTCATACATATCGTTATAAAGATCGACTACATCACAGGCCGCCTGTTCAAAGGACGATATCCTTATAGGGGAAGCTCCGTCGAACTTACCGAAGTCGTATTGGATCTCATCAGTAAGAAGCGTCCTAACAAAATCCTTGCAGGCATCTTCTTCATCTGTTTGAGCTGATATCGCCACAGAAGACTTTACCGTAAGACCGGGGCCCTTACCGTCCGTCGTAGGAAATCCCATTACCCTTATGTCTTCAATGATGTCGGAATAGTTGTAAAGCAGATGATCAAAGGATATATCAGAGAAATATCCGGCATCTCGCCTTACACCCAGATACGGATCTATATCTTCGATGTCTTCCTCATCGATCGCTATCTCTTCGTGGACATTATCGTTAACATACAAAGCCAGTTCCCTGAAACTCTCATTATCAAAATCAGCTGTACCTTCTGCCGTACATTGCTCACAGATGGAGCTTAGCGCCGTGGTCAGAAATTCCAACTGACCGTTGCCTATGGGATCACTTCCGTTACAAGGTCCGAATACATAATCTTCGTATTGCTCGAAAGTAAATCCTATCTGATCGGGAGCAACATCTTCCTCTTTTGCTATTATCCCTGCAAGATTAACAGCCAGCGGCAACTGATAGAGCTTATCTCCCGTCTTTGCAGCATCTATTACATTAGTAAAGAGCCCCTCGGTATCAATAACACTCGTAAGATCGATAAGAAGATCTTCACTGTCCAGTTGTGTAAACGACGCACCGTTAAGGATAATGTCAGGTCCTTCTCCTGCTATAAGATCCACCATGAGGCGGTTGGAGAGTTCGTCTGCCGAAGCCAGGTATTCATCTGCTAAGCTGTCAGAATAGTAGTCCAGTTCACCGTTGGCATATCGGGCTTCCGTCGAATACTTGCTGTCCAATCTGATGAAGTAATCTTCATTATTCTCATTATAGGAGCAGACAGCTTCGCATACCGAATAGTCAAAAGTACTAAGTGTAGCAGCCGTGATTATCCTCTTACCCGCATTGGGATTGGTATCCTGTCTTTCCATTATGTAGATATCAAGACTTCCGTCATTTGAGTCGGCGAAGCAGGAGTTGCCGGTATATGTACTGCCGGACATTATCACCGTATCTTCATTCATATCGAGAAGCTCCAGATCCATCGCGTCGTATCGATTGATATTGCAGCACTCAAAGTCCAGAACCTGTGTCTTTGTCTGAGTCTCAAAGTCCAGCTTTCTTATTCCATAGGAATTAACAACGATATTTCCGACACCTTCGATATATGTTGCCTGATCAAGATCGTCCCTGAACCAGCCTGTCTCTTCCTCGTATTCTTCTATCTGACCTGTCATAAGATCCAGAGAATAAAAGATATCCGGTGCATATCCTCCGTCAGTTACATTGAAGACCGCCTTTCCTTCACCGAGATACAGGATATTATCGATATAAGAGAATTCATCTGTCTCTATATCGGCTCTCGTATCGGAGCCGTCCGGGGACTTGATATCGAAGACATAACTTCCTTCTTCATATCCCATATATATATCTACTATATAATCACCAAGCTCGTAAGATCCGTATGACTCGCCTTCCACATCCGTGTCTGTGACAGGTTCGCTTCCTACATAATCGCCTGTAGAAGGATCGAAGAGATATCTCATGCCGTCATACTCATACGCGAACTTATCGTCTTCTATATATGATTCCCAATTCAAGCTCAGATATTCATTGCTCATATCAATAAGTTCTTCGTCTTGCAGGAACTCTATCTGGTCGATAGAACTTACAAGCGTTCCATCAAGATCATATACATCTATATGCTCAAAGGAGTTGGCAAACAGGTCTTCAATGAGATTTTCGGAATCCTGTCTTTCTTTATAATTGCCAAACGACGAGAACAGTAGAAGGTCGTCTATCCTTCCTATGTAATACATACTGAAGAAGGCGATGCTATCATCATTCTTATACTGCTCGCCTATGGTCACCTTCCGAAGATCGTACCAGGGTGAATCAGCCTGAACTACAAGGTCTTTATCTTTGCCGCATCCTGTCGCCAATACAGACGATGATAGGAGCACAGTTGCCATCAAAGCAGCAGGATATCTGATATATTTACGCATATTCTTTCCCCCGTGAAAGTACAGCCTCATTCCAAAGACATTATAGTATAGTTAACGGTCGTTGTAAAACGATACTTAACTACCGTTAAGTTCTTGTTGTTCCCGATATAAAAGACTCCGCTTATAAAGCGGAGTCTTGATAAGATCTTCTTTGACTTCGGTCAGCCGGCTCTGGTGATGATCTCCAGAGGATCTACGTCGTAGTCGGAAGTAAGACCACTTGCCTGACTGTTATTTACGCTGATCACGAGCCAGGGGCAATCGTCAAAAGCATAATCTCCGATCTCGGTAACGCTGTCCGGTACATATACATAAGACAGCTGATCACAGTAACAGAAAGCACTGTCACCTATATACTGAAGACCATCCGGAAGATAGATATACTCAAGATCTTCGCACGTGATAAACGCACCGCGCTCAAGACGTGTGACCGTATCAGGAAGGATCACATACTCAAGGGCATCGCAATCCTGGAAGCAACAATCACCGATAGATGTGATATTGGAACCTTCTGCGAACTCTACGAACCTGAAGCCGTTTACTCCGTAAGGAAGGATAACTTCACCGGAACCGCTTATTGTGATGACCGCATCACGTGAGATCGTATATGTAGCATTGTCTCCGCAGGATCCGCTGCTCTCGATACCGTGAATAGTATCGGCATCGCAGATCTTATGTGTCATGGAGAACACCTCTACCGGGAGAAGATAGAAATTGTAAGTACAATCTCCGTCAGTAGCCGTACCTGTGTCATAGGAATTGCCCTCATATGCATTTCCCATATCCCAGGTAGGATCGACATGGTACCATGTTCCGTCCAGGCATACACAAGCCCAAGCATGATTGGGACTCTCATCTTCGAGCATGTTGGAGTTGTGAAGCATATCGTCGGCGGTTGTGCCGATACCGAATGACACTGCAGCGGGAACATCTACCGCGCGGCAGAGAGATACGAATGTGTTACCGAATCCCTCGCATACCGCGATCCTTCTTCTGAGAAGAGCAGCAGCATCATCCTGGTACACGGTAGTGCGGTCTTCTACCTGAATAAAATCGTAGTAAAAGTTCTCTATTATGAACTTATAGATAGCGTAAGACTTCTCCCAGTCGGTAGTACAGCCTCTGGTGATCTCCTCAGCTGCTGCGATGACATCGGGATCATCACAATCAACGTCATTCTGAGGCTGGAGACATTCCTCGAGAGAGGTCGCATCTGTCCAGAGCTCCGAACATCTCTCTACGTTAAAGTCATAACACATAGACTTGAGGATCGCGAGCGTACCGTCACCTCTCTTAGTGATATAGATATCCCACTGCATATAGTCGACACCTTCTGATGTGTAGTAGAAGACTACATAGTAGATGGTATCGGTAGCAAGAGAACCTGCAACATCGAACTGGCATGAGCCGTCTGCGGTCATTCCCTGCAGAACGGGTCTGTTGCTCTCGTCTACGATAATGAGCTCGATATCCTCGGCACAATCAGTATCAACATAGATCTGCGAACCGCTTACGCCGAAATCTATGGCTCCGCCGTTCTTAGATACGAAGTGGAGTTCCGTATAATCGGCATAAAGCTGATCGACCGTTACGTCGGCTCTTACCTCATCTTCCTTCAGAAACGACATGCCTGTAAATGACACCACTGCCGCACATAATGCAGCGACTACCTTCCTAACTAACATCTTATTTCTCCTTATCCCAGATTCTTTACCGCTACGATAGCCTCCTCCACAGATACCTCTGCAGTCTCACCTGTCGCGCGGTACTTGATCTCTACTATTCCTTCGCTTGCTCTTCTTCCGACAGTGATCCTTAAGGGAATACCGATAAGATCGGAATCCTTGAACTTGACTCCGGGTCTCTCGTTCCTGTCGTCGATAAGGACTTCAACGCCCTCTTCGATAAGCCTGTTATATATATTCTCCGCAAGGCTCATATTCTCTTCGTCATTTACCTTTGTAGGAACAACGATGACCTTATAGGGAGCTACGACTACGGGCCACTTGATACCGTCGTCGTCGTGGTTCTGCTCGATGATGGCTGCAAGTGTCCTTGATACACCGATACCGTAGCATCCCATGATCATGGAGTTCTCCCTGCCGTCCTTATCAAGATAAACGCATCCTAATGCATCGGAATACTTTGTTCCGAGTTTGAAGATATGTCCTACCTCGGTACCTCTTGCCATCTTCAAAGGCTTACCGCACTTAGGGCAGGCATCGCCTTCAACTGCATTTCGAACATCCGCGATCTTGTCGGGTGTAAAGTCACGACCGATATTAACGTTCTTGAAGTGGTAGTCTGTCTCGCACGCGCCTACGATAAAGTTAGCCATAGCGCTTACTTCGTTGTCTATAACGACCTCGATCTTCTCCTTGAGATTAACGGGACCCGCAAAGCCTACCTTAGCGCCTGTTACTCTCTCTACGTCGTCAAAAGCCGCAAGTGTGAGCTCAGTCGCATCGTAGAGATTAGTAAGCTTAGTCTCGTTGATCTCTCTGTCGCCTCTTACCATTACGGCTACGATCTTGCCGTCGATGTTGTAGATGATCGTCTTAACGAATGCGGAGGGCTCCGTGTTCATGAAAGCCATGAGCTCCTCTATCGTCTTGACGTTCGGAGTATGGATCTTCTCCATGGGAAGTGCCTCTGAAGTATCCTTCTCGGGAACCGTGCACTGTGCTTTCTCCTCATTAGCAGCATATCCGCAGTCGTCGCAGTAACAGATGGCATCCTCGCCGATGGGACTCTTTACCATGAATTCCTGTGAACCGGAACCGCCCATTGCACCTGAGTCAGCATCTACTACGGTGTAGTCAAGACCGAGACGGTCGAAGATCCTTCTGTAGGCCTTATACATAGCCTGATATGACTTATCAAGACCTTCTTCGTCAGTATCGAAAGAATATGCATCCTTCATGACGAACTCTCTTGCACGGATGACACCGAACCTGGGCCTCTTCTCATCTCTGTACTTGTGCTGTATCTGATAAAGAGTAACGGGAAGCTGCTTATAGGACTTGATCGTGTCTCTTACAGCCTCAGTGAAAGGCTCCTCATGCGTAGGACCTAAGCAGAAAGGCCTGCCGCCTCTGTCTTCGAGCCTGAACATCTCGGGACCGAACTTCTCCCATCTTCCGGAAGCCTGATATGTCTCTGCAGTGAGGAGAGCAGGCATTATGAGTTCCTGCGCACCCGCATTATCCATCTCTTCCCTGATGATATTCTCGACCTTCTTATATGAACGAAGACCTATAGGCATGAAGGAATATATTCCCGAAGCACACTTTCTTATCATGCCCGAACGAAGCATGAGCTGATGTGAAGGGATCTCGGCATCTGCAGGGATCTCACGCTGTGTTGTCATGAATAACTTGGATACTCTCATTTACAATGCTCCCATTATTATTAAATAAAATAAACAAGAAGAGTATAAATGAGATAAGGCAGATTTGCAACTTTGAGGAAGCTTCTTACAGCAGTTCCCTTATGAGGTAGATATCGAGTACGAGGCATATAAGTATGACGAAGATACAGATAACGCGTATGATCCTGCGACGTGCGATATAGTCACGTCTGGGCGCTTTGATATTCTGCATGTCCTTCTTCATCGCCTCTTTGTCCCTCTCTGATGTTGTAGCATTATTATAGAGTGCAGGAATATTTCATGGTTTTCACGCATGTAACAATTATTTGACAAATGGCGAATAACGCTTGCATTAATCTCGATTTATTGGTAGTTCGCCCCGGGTATGCCTCTCCCTTTAGGGCTCTTAACATAAGTATGGTATAATGTATCTGTAGAAATTTGCGTTCGGATATTGCAAGAGGGGAACTGTTTGAGATTTATAGATCTTACAACCAAATACCATATTACGCGTGACAGGCTGTATTCTGCCATCAGTATCTCCTGTATCCTGCTGGTCAGCGGTATCGGAGTACTGGTAACGAAGACCGCCCTGGATGCTCAGGCGCAAAATGACAGGATAAGGCGCCAGGAGCAGGCCGAGAGGCTCGCTGCGGCAACTACCGAGAGCGTTGAAGAGACCACTTCGTCTTCGGAGTCGGAGGAGACTTCCCTCGTACCGGTCATCGCTCTTTCAGAGGACTTCGAGAGCGTCGAGCCCTTATCCTCGGAGACCTCCGAGACAGACGAAAGTATCGAAGAGACTTCTTCTTACGAGGAAGAGACCACTACCGTCCAGACGACGACTGAAGCTACTGCCACTCAGGGTCACACCGAGACAGAGATGTATATGACGGTATACGCTTCAGGTGAGCTTAATCTGCGTACCGGTCCCGGCACGGAATACGATCTCGTAAGAGTTCTTGAGCCCGGAGATGCCATCGATGTTGTTGCAGTCACGGACAACGGCTGGTACAGGACATATAACGGCAACTACGTAAGCAGCAGCCACACTACGACTACGCCTCCCGTGGCGCCTTCTACGGTACCCCAGACCGAGGCTACCGCTGCTCCCACCACAGCAGCTACTACGGCAGCACCCGTGGAGACTCAGGGCCCCGCGCCTGCCGGAGCAACAAATACGTGCACGATAACTTTCTACGGCCCTCAGCCCAGAGCTGACGGCTCGTACAGTACCACCACAGCCACAGGTACATCCTGTTCTCAGGGCAGGACCTGTGCCGCCGACTGGAGCATATATCCTCCCGGTACTGTCATCTACGTTGCAAACGACCCGCTTGGCGGAGACGGATACTATACCGTCGAAGACTGCGGTCCCGGCGTCACCGGTTACCATATAGACATCTACGTCGACGATGTGTCCTCCTATTCCACCACATCCAGAGATGTCTCTGTGGCCTGATGCGCCCAATATATACGAAAGAACGGTAATACTATGGCTAAACGTAAAGAAGAACTTAAGGTCATCCCCTTAGGAGGAATGTCCGAGATCGGCAAGAACATGACGGCTTTTGAGTACGGCGGCGACATCATAATCGTCGATGTCGGAATGGCTTTCGCCGAGGAGTCGATGCCCGGAGTAGACTGTGTCATCCAGGACTACACATATATAAGAGAGAACATCTCCAAGTTAAGGGGAGTGATCCTGACCCATGGTCACGAGGACCATATAGGCTCCCTTCCCTATTTTCTTCGCGAGTTCAAGTGCCCCGTATACGGCGGCAAGCTCACCATCGAGCTTGTAAGACATAAACTGCACGACAAGGGAGTCGGCCTTAAGGGCATCACCCTCAAGGCCTTCAGGAACGGCGATACCGTCAAGCTCGGAAACAACTTCGAAGCAGAGTTCATAAGGGTCAACCACAGCATTGCGGACAGCTATGCCATCGCTCTCAAGACTCCGGTAGGCAATATCATCCACTCCGGAGACTTTAAGATCGACTATACACCCATAAACGGCAAGACCATCGACCTTCAAAGGTTCGGAGAGTACGGCAAGGAAGGCGTACTGCTCTTCTTATGTGAGAGCACCAACATCGAGATAAGCGGCTCATCTCCTTCGGAGATGCAGGTAGGAGAATCCTTCGAAAGGATATTCAAGAACGCTTCGGGAAGGATCATCGTAGCTACTTTCTCCTCGCACGTACACAGGATGCAGCAGATCTTTACCGCTGCGGAGAAATACAACCGCCACGTGTGCCTTTCGGGCAGGAGCATGGTCACGGTGTTTAATGTCGCCAACTCCCTCGGCTACATCAATATGAAGCCCGATACTCTGATCGACATCTCCGATATCGATCAGTACAGAGACAACGAACTTGTAATACTTACTACGGGTTCTCAGGCAGAGCCAATGAGCGCTTTGTCCAGGATGGCATATGCTTCCCATAAGACCGTAGAGATACAGAAGGGCGATACGGTCATAATCTCCGCTCACCCCATCCCCGGTAACGAGAAGCCCATCTACAGAGTCATCAACGAGCTCTTTAAGAAAGGCGCTCAGGTCATATACGAGTCCCTTGCGGACGTCCATGTATCAGGCCACGCTTATATAAACGAGATAAAGCTCTTACATACCCTCGTAAAGCCCAAGTATTTCGTTCCCTGCCACGGCGAATACAGGATGCTCTATAAGCACAAGAAGCTTGCAGAAGGCCTCGGAATGCCGGAAGAGAATATCTTTATCTTAAATAACGGCGACGTACTTTCAATCGGCAGGTCCCGCGCAAGGATCGTAGATCAGGTCCCCGGAGGCGCTGTTCTGATCGACGGTTCAGGTGCAAGTAATCCCGACGATCACGTACTCTCTGACAGAAGACATCTCGGTGAGGACGGCTGCGTAAGCATCGGTATAACAGTAGACGATGCTACCGGCGAACTTGCGTGCGTACCTTCCGTCAACTCCATCGGATTCGTATTCGACGACGAGAAGGAGACAATACACAGGGATATCGGAGCCAAGGCTATGGCGCTCCTGGCACAGGGTGCAAGAAAGCACGATTATATCGATGCCGAAGTGGGAACGAGGCAGTTCCGTGAGGGCATCAGGACTATGCTCCTTGATAAGACAAAGAGACGCCCGATGATAATATCGACCGTCTCTCATATAGATTCACGTCATATGTGATATCAAAGCCTTACTACGTCTATAACGTCCTTAACGCTCTTGATCCTGCCTACCACGCGATCATACTGCTCGAGGCTCTTTATGGTGATGGTAAGGTTTATCTCTGCAATGAAGTCCGAACTTACGTGGGTATTTACCTTCTCCACGTTGACATGCTCTTCCTTAAGTCCGCTTAAGATATCGATAAGAAGGTAGTTACGGTCAGTAGCCGTGACTCCTATCTGAACCTCGAAGATACCGCTTGTACCGCCGGAGCTCCAGGTGGCCTCTACAAGTCTCTCCATGCGCTGCGAATCCTTCTTGGATCTTGAAGCATACTTCAGGATATTCTGAACATTGCTGCAGTTCTTCCTGTGGATACCTACTCCGCCGTTCTGCGTAACATAGCCGATTATCTCGTCGCCGGGAGCCGGATGACAGCACCTTGCCAGGTGAACGGCCACATTTTCCAGTCCGTCTATAACGATATAGTTCTCTATCTTGTTGCCGGGTTTTGCCGTCTTGACGGTGACAGGTTGCGCCTTATCCGACAGATTCTTCGAAGTTGAAGCGGGCTTGGGCGTTCTCATCTGATCACCCTTACCTATCTCGTCGGGGAACTCCTCCGGGCTGTAGTAGACTACCTGGCCGTCCGATGTGGTCCTGTAGCCCAATGCCAGTCTCTCATCCTCCGACAAAGACTTTATGTATTCGTCGCGAAGACGTCCGAACATCTTGCCTGCGGTCAGAGCTCCGTAGCCTATAGCCGCATACATGTCATCTACGTTGTTGAAGGTATATCTCGAGAGGATGACTCTCAGATTCTCGGGTATCATGAGTTGCGCAGGACTGAAGCCGTTACGCTCTATCTCACGATCGAGCTTCTCCTTACCGTCAGCTATGTTCTCGGAACGCATCTCCTTCTTGAACCAGGCATTGATCTTGGATCTTGCGGATGCTGTCTTGACCATCTTCGCCCAGTCCCTGGAAGGGCCCTTGATCTTCTCGGAGGATAATATCTCTACTACATCTCCGGTCTTGAGTTCATATGACAGAGGCACGATCCTTCCGTTTACCTTGGCACCGTGCATGTGGTTACCTATGCCGCTGTGGATATTATATGCAAAGTCGATGGGGCAGGATCCCTCGGGGAGCCTTATCACCTTGCCCTTAGGCGTGAATACGAATACTTCGCCCGGAGCTATATTGGTCTTTAAAAGATCCAGGAAGTCCTTGGGATCGTCTGAATCCTTCTGGGCATCCAGGAACTGTCTGACCCATGTGATCCTCTGATCGTATACATCTTCCTTGAAGGACTTGGAATTACCGGCCTCCTTGTAGTGCCAATGAGCCGCGATGCCGTATTCGGCATCCCTGTGCATGGAATAAGTCCTGATCTGGACCTCGAAGGTCGTCTCATCGAAGGACTTACCGCCCGGTCTTTTGACAGTAGTATGAATGGACTGATAGCCGTTCTCCTTGGGGTTGCCTATATAGTCCTTGAACCTTCCGGGAAGCGGAACGTACATCTCGTGCACGATACCTAATGCCGCATAGCAGTCCGTCAGCGAATCGACGATGATCCTGCAGGCAAACATATCGTAGATCTGAGTTAAGTCCTTGCCCTTATCGTGCATCTTCTTATAGATGCTGTAGAAGTGCTTGGGTCTTCCGTCTACGTCGTAATGCTTTATGCCGTATGCCTCCAGCTTCTCCGATATCTCGGATACCACCTGGGCCATGAATGCCTCTCTCTCGGATCTCTTGGCGGATATGAGACCTACAAGCTCGTAGTAACCGTCGTGATCGAGATATCGAAGGCACAGATCCTCCAGCTCCCACTTGATCTTAAAGACGCCGAACCTCTCTGCGAAGGGGACGTAGATATCCAGTGTCTCCCTGGCCTTCTCCACCTGCTTCTCGGGTGTCTGGTACTGCATGGTACGCATGTTATGAAGTCTGTCCGCCAGCTTTATCAGGATGACCCTTATATCCTTGGTCATGGCAACCAGCATCTTACGAACATTGGATGCCTGTACCTCTTCTCTTGTTACATATGCGATCTGATTGAGCTTTGTAACTCCGTCGACCAGAAGCGTTATAGTAGGTCCGAAGACCTCCTCGAGCATCTCGTTATCTACTTCCGTATCTTCGACCGTATCGTGAAGAAGAGCTGCCGCCAGAGATTCCGCATCGACTTCCAGCTCCGCCAGGATCTCAGCCGTAGCTATGGGATGGATGATATACATCTCTCCCGTCTTTCTCTTCTGCTTGATATGCGCCTTATATGCAAAATAGAATGCCTTCTCTATCAGTTCCTTCTCTGAATCAAGCTGATCCTGAGGAAGGTGAGCATGGGAAGCATAGGATTCAAAGGCGAAGAGGACTTCCCTGAACTTCTCGTCGATATTCTCGGGTATCTCGGGGATATCCGCAGTATCAAGAAGATATTCTCTGTTGGTCATGCCTTCATCCATTGCCGTTCAACCTCATATATGTCTTGGAGGACGTAAGACTCACCTTGCCGTCACTCTTGAGAAAGCTGAAGCAGATCTTATCGGCATCCGTCTTTCCAAGCTTCATAATACCTGCTTCAGAGAAAACGTCAAGGCACCTGGATACCTGGAAAGGCGTGATCTCCACCCCCGAACTCATGCTTATCATCTTTGCGGCAAGGGTCGTATCCATGGTAGATACGGTATTACCGCACTTGGAAGATAAGACCTTATAGCACTGTGCATACTGGGTCTTACTGGGGATAAAAGCCTCCTGTGAAGACTTCTTAGCCAGCTTTTCGATCTGGGACAGAGGCATGCCGGACCTGTACAGATCCTCGGCAATATCGTTCTTCTGCCACATAAAGCCCTGTCCGCACACGGGAACTATGTCCTCGAGGCAAAGGCTCAACGTTATATTGCCCCTGTATACATACTCGTTCATGGTATATGCGATATCCACCCTGTCGCCTGCCTTGATGACATCCAGGTACTGACCCATATTAAAGCCTACGGCTGATATAAAGCCGTCCTTGGGTTCCTTCCTGCCGTCACAGAGCTCCAGCCTTATATGAGCTCCGTCACTCATGGCGATGACATCGGTCACGATGAGATCTCTCGTAGAGAATACGGGCTTTTTGTTACCGATGCCGAAAGGCTTCAGTATATTGGTCTTCTCATATGTCTCGAAAGTAACCTGCTCGAAAGGTATCTGCGCATCTATCTCTATGGAGTCCTCTTCAACGCTCTCATCGCCGTGGGAGATGTTGTTAACGGAAGCTTTTGCATTCTCTTCAAGAGCCGTCATGAACTCCTTGAGCCTCTTTCTCTCTACAACAAGGCCTGCTGCCTTCTTGTGACCTCCGAAGCTTACGCACTTATCCGAGATCTTCTCTATGGCATCAAAAAGGTCGAACTCACCGTAGGCTCTTCCCGAACCCTTGACGTTCTCCTTGTCTATGGAATCATCCGTAAAGACTATTGCGGACCTTCTGTAGTAAGCGGCAAGCTTACCTGCAACTATGCCGAGAACGCCCTGATGCCAGTTGCTGCCATATGCCACTATCGGACCGCTGGTATTAGTAATGAGCCACTCCTCGGGCCTTTTGGGATTCTCCACCTGCTTCACGGCTTCGGAGAATACTTCACTCTCAATAAGCTTACGTTCCTCATTCTGCTTACCGAGGGCTTCCGCAGCCTTCTTTACGATCTTCTCGTCATCTTCCAGGAAGAGCTTTAATGCATCGGAAGAATCATAAAGCCTTCCCGCGGCATTGATCCTCGGCACGAAATTAAAAGATATGAATGTCTCATCCAGCTTCTTGCCGTGATCCAGGATAAGTTCGTTCATAATGCGGACTCCGGGATTGACGGCATTGGCCATGCTCTTAAATGCCTTCTTGATGATGGTCCTGTTCTCGCCGGTAACGGGTACCAGGTCTGCGATGGTTGCAAGTCCTGCAAGTTCAAGAGCCTGTCGCCAGATGTTGCCGTTGACCTTGAATCTCTCATCCCTGCCCATGGCTTCGATGATCTTTAAGGCTACTCCCGCTCCGCATAATTCCTTGAAAGGATAAGTTGTATCCTCTATCTTCGCGCAGATAAGTGCATCCGCCTCGGGAAGCTCCTCCTTGACGTTATGGTGATCGGATACAATGACCTTTATCCCGTGTTCCTTCACCCTTTTGACCGTATCTATGTTAGTGATACCGCAGTCTACCGTGATGAGAAGATCGGGAGAATGCTCTATTACCTTATCCAGGATATTCTCGGTGAGGCCATAGCCGTGCTCGGCTCTGTGCGGGACTATATAGTCAACGTTGGCCGAATGGCTCCTGAAGTATCTGACCATTATGGATGTGGCGGTAACTCCGTCGCAGTCATAGTCTCCGTATACAAGGATCTTGCCCTTGTTCTCCATTACCTCGCAGATGATATCGACGGCCTTCCTCATATCATTGAAGAGGAAAGGGTCATTCCACATACCTCCCCCATCAAGGATGAATTCTTCCTTCTTCTCGGGCGAATCGATCTGTCTGGATCTTAACAGTTCGTCGATAAGAGCGTCAGTATCCTCGTCCTTGAAAGATACTGCCGTCTTCCACTTCTTCGCAGTCAACAACATACATTCATACTCACAGTGATTATTTTGTAATCATTTTAACAGAGTTGGGTCAAATAATAAACATCACCGGTCGCGTGGTTTTCTGTACACAATGAAATATCCGGCTCCCGAAGGAACCGGATATAAGATATTACCTGATCAATATCAATATGCGCCTACATAGCAAACAGCGATGATCTGATCAGCGCCGCCGTGAGAAACTATGACGATGTAGTAACCGTCCGGAAGAGCTGCGTCGCCATTCTCATATGTGAAATCATAATACATTTCGCCATAGTCGCCATATATTACAGGATCTGCAGTGAAAGTACCAAGATCCTGATCAAGATCCGTACCGTCTGCAGAGTAATAATACTGATAAGTAACTGCACCAAGAGATTCATCAAAGCATCTGCATGTAAGATCTACATAGGTAGTACGAGAATCATACAGACCGAAAGTATCCGTGCTGGAATAACGGTTGTACCAGTAAGCTGTGTCTGTACCTTCATAGAAATCAGAAGAATATGTCTGATACTCAACACAACCAACGTAATCAGCGTAAGTCTCACCTGTAGACTGAGGCTCAGATGCAACAGCAGCAGCTTCAAGAGTTACAGTACAGGAATCGCTTGCAAGAACGTTGCCGTCACCGTCATAGAATGTGATGGTGTAGGTACCTGCAGGGAAACAACCTGTATCAGCATCAAGGAAGCCGGAATCAACATCATAGTCATGAACATAAGCGTCGTATGTTCCTGTCTCTGTGAAGATAACAGAACCGTTGTACTCAACCTCGTAATAGATAGAATCGAATGCGGCATAATCCTCGATAAGTGAAGCATCGTAATAGAGCTCCGCATCGATAACTGTTGTGTTGTGGTAAACAGGATCTGTGTCGCCACCCTCATCTTCGAACCACCAATCAAGCTGATCGGGATTAAGGATAGCTGCTGCAAGAGGAAGAGTGAATGTGAATTCGTCACCCGTGAACTCGTAGAGCTTATCAAATACCTTAGTGTAATTAGAACCAAGCCAATCACCGTCATCTGTTCTCTCGAACTCAAGAGTAACGGAGATCTCTGTTGTATCAGCATCAGCTACTGCAGATGCAAAAGCATCAGCGTCTGTGATGGAATCGTCATCAACAAGATCGGAATAGTCAGCGATAGTAAATGTTACGTCTACAGAACCCTCACCGCTCTTCTTTGTTGCTTCAACAGACTCTTCGTCGATCTCATAAGAGATAGTGTCTGCAATTGCATTAAGAACTGTAGCAGTATCAGCGGAATAGAGCTCACCCTCGCTGAATGTAAGCTTGCCTTCCCACTCTTCCTGAATGTCTTCGAAGTCTTCTGTGGAAAGCTTAGCGAGCTTGCCGATATTGCATGCTGCCAATTCCTTAGCGTATGAATCAGCTGCGTCGAGAACTTCATCCTTGGACTTATCAAGGAATGAGCAGCCTGCCATCGAGAAAACGAGAGCAGAAGCAACTGCAAGAGAAACTGTCTTCTTTAAGTATTTGTTCATATTACTTCCCTTTGGCCTATAGACTTCAGCAACTTTAAACAAAAATGATCTTGTTATGTACCTTACATACGGTATTTTATCATAAGCACTAAGATTGCCGCGTTTTTGCACAAAAAAGTCGGCCTTCCATATGGAAGACCGACCGTGATATGCAACTGTTGATCAGCGCTTGCGCTTTCTAGCAGCCTCAGACTTCTTCTTACGGCGTACAGAGGGCTTCTCATAGTGCTCTCTCTTACGAACCTCAGCGAGAACGCCTGATCTTGCGCAGGAACGCTTAAAACGACGCAATGCACTATCAAGGGACTCATTCTCCTTAACTCTGATCTCTGACATCTCCATCCCTCCTCTCGTGCGTGGCGTTAATAACTCGAGTATTATAACCGAGACCGCGGCAATCGTCAAATCCTATAAAATAAACAAAATGTTAAGACTGCGCGGGAACCCGTCGATCATATAAAAATCACTTTGCCCCAAACCGCAGAAGAAGGCACGTAAAAGCCTTCTCTTTGACGATGTTTGGAGCCCATATAATATAAAAACATGATAGAATATATAACTGATCGCTTGATCAGGAGGAGCATCAACGCGGCAACCTGCTCTGACCGGCCCTCAGAGTGTTGCATAAAGCCCCGATCGATCCGAGCATCCCCCAAAATACTTACCCCGGAGGATCTATGAGCAGACTTACTAATGTCACTACTACTTTGGCTCAGGAAACCGTCGAGGAGCTCTATAAGGACATCGAGAGAAATATCCAGACCAGCCAGCCCGGTCTTTGTCCAGTAGATCTCGCAGCAGCTTTCCTTCATCTGAGCCACGCACGTTCATGCGGTAAATGTACACCTTGCCGTATCGGACTCGGAAGACTTGAAGAACTTATCAATTCCGTTCTTGACGGAACAGCAGATCACGATACCCTCGATGCCATCGAAAAGACAGCCGAGAGTATCTTCCATTCCGCAGACTGCGCCATCGGCTCAGAGGCTGCAAGAATGGCTATCAAGGCAGTCAAGGGCTTCAGGGACGACTTCGAGGAGCATATCAACCACGGAAGATGTAAGCTCCAGAACTTCAAGTCCGTTCCCTGTGTTGCAGAATGCCCCGCACACGTTGATATTCCCGGATATATCGCACTCATCCACGAAGGCAGATACGATGATGCTGTCAAGCTCATCCGTAAGGACAATCCCTTCCCTGCTACATGCGGCATGATCTGCGAGCATCCCTGTGAGGAACACTGCAGAAGAACTCTCGTTGATGACGCTATCAACATCAGAGGTCTTAAGAGATATGCTGTCGAGCACGAGTCTGAAGTCAAGGCTCCCAAGAAGTACGACGCAACAGGTAAGAAGATCGGTATCGTAGGCGGTGGTCCTGCAGGACTTACGGCTGCTTACTTCCTTTCCATCATGGGTCACGAGTGCACGGTATACGAGCAGAGAGACAAGCTCGGCGGAATGCTCAGATACGGTATCCCCAGCTATCGTCTCCCCAGAGAGATCCTCGATAAGGAGATCGAGAACATCAAGCTCGCAGGATTCGAGACAATTACTAACATCTCCGTAGGCAAGGACATCACAATGGCCGAGCTCAAGGAAAAGTACGACGCAGTATATATCTCCATCGGTGCTCATACAGATAATAAGATAGGTATCGAGGGTGAGGACACTGAGGGCGTTATCTCCGCTGTTGAGATGCTCAGAGGCATCGGTGACGGCAACATGCCTGACTTCAAGGGTCAGGATATCGTCGTAGTAGGCGGCGGTAACGTTGCAATGGACGTAGCAAGATCCGCTATAAGACTTGGCGCAAATACAGTCAAGATCGCTTACAGAAGACGTAAGGTCGATATGACTGCTCTTGCAGAAGAAGTTGAAGGTGCAGTAGCCGACGGTTGTGAGATCTTAGAGCTCAATGCTCCTACCAAGATAGAGAAGGCAGAAGACGGCAAGGTTGCCGCTTTATGGGTACAGCCTCAGATCGTAGGCGAAGTTAAGTGGGGTCGTCCCGCTCCCGTCAACGCTGATGCTCCCGAGACAAGACTTGCATGTGACAAGGTACTTGTAGCTATCGGTCAGGGTATCGAGTCCGAGCATTTCGGAGAGTTCGGTATCCCCTTGAACAGAAGAAAGATCGCTGCTTCCGACGCAGGAGACTTCACAGAGGTCGACGGCGTATTCGCAGGCGGTGACTGCGTTACGGGCCCTGCTACCGTTATCAAGGCAATAGCAGGAGGTAAGGTCGCAGCAGCTAATATCGATGAATACTTGGGATTCAATCACGAGATAGAAAGCGGCGTAGATCTTCCTCCCGTAAGATTTGACGACAGAGAGCCCATGGGAAGGGTCAACATGACAGAGCGTTCTGCAAGCGAGAGGACTAAGGACTTCGACCTTATGGAACTTCCCATGACGGATCAGGAGGCTTGCCAGGAATCTGCAAGATGCCTTCAGTGCGATCATTTTGGTTGCGGAAAGCTTAAAGGAGGCAGAGAGTTCAAATGGTAAGTGTAACTATCGATAATAAGAAAGTATCTGTTCCCGAAGGAACGACTATCCTCAAGGCAGCTAAGTCCGTAGGTATCAACATTCCTACTCTCTGCTACTGGGAGGGCTTGAACGAGATCGGCGCATGCCGTGTCTGCGTTGTTGAGGTAGAAGGCAACAAGCGTCTTCCCGCTGCCTGCAACACAGCCGTAGAGGAAGGAATGGTCATCAGGACTAATTCCAAGAAGGTCAGAGAAGCCAGGATCGCCAACGTAGAGATGATCCTCTCCGAGCACTACTGCCACTGCACAACTTGTGTAAGATCCGGTAACTGCTCATTGCAGAAGCTCGCTAACGATCTTAATATCCACGAGATCCCCTACGAGTATCACATCCCTCAGAAGAAGAGCAACAAGGAGTTCCCTCTTAACAGAGACTACTCCAGATGCGTTAAGTGCATGCGTTGTATCCAGGTCTGCGACAGACAGGCAAGCAACATCTGGGATCTTGTTAATACAGGTTCCAGAGCTACAGTTGAAGTAAACGGCGCTTACTCCCTCGAGGAGTCCGATTGCGCACTCTGCGGTCAGTGTATCACTCACTGCCCCGTCGGCGCTCTTACTGAAAGAGACGATACTGCTAAGGTCATCGACGCTCTTTGCGATCCCGAGAAGATCACTGTAGTTCAGATCGCTCCTTCTATCAGAACAGCTTGGGGCGAGGCTTTCGGTCTTTCTCCCGAGGAAGCAACAGTCGAGAGACTTTGCTCCGCATTGAAGATCATGGGCTTTGACTATGTGTTCGATACGAACTTCACTGCTGACCTTACTATCATGGAGGAAGGATCCGAGTTCCTCGGACGTCTTTCAGACAAGGAGAACAACAAGTTCCCCATGTTCACTTCCTGCTGCCCCGGTTGGGTAAGATTTGTTAAGGCTCACTATCCCGAGTTCGTTGACAACCTCTCCACCGCTAAGTCTCCTCAGCAGATGTTCGGTGCAGTGGCAAAGAGCTACTATGCAGATATCCTCAAGGTAGATCCTTCCAAGATCTTCTGCGTATCGATAATGCCCTGTCTTGCTAAGAAGCACGAGTGTGCTATCCCCGCAATGAACGATGCATGCGGCGATCCCGATGTAGATGTAGTACTTACGACAAGAGAAGTAGACAGACTCATCAAGGCTGAGCAGATAAAGCCCGCCGAGATCGAGGATCAGGCTCTCGACCTTCCTCTCGGAATCGGTTCCGGTGCAGGTAACATCTTCGGTGCTACAGGCGGTGTTATGGAGGCTGCTCTTCGTACAGCTTATAACCTTGTAACAGGTAAGAATCCCGACCCTGATGCATTCAAGGCAGTAAGAGGTCAGGAAGGCTGGAAGGAATCCGAGTTCGACATCAACGGTACAACTTTAAAGGTTGCAGTCGTTAACGGTCTCGGCAATGCAGATAAGCTCCTTAAGGCTATCAAGTCCGGCAAGGTAAGCTACGACTTCGTAGAGGTCATGGCATGTCCCGGCGGATGTGTCGGCGGCGGCGGACAGCCTATCCACGACAATAAGGAGATGGCTCCCGAGAGAGCTCCTGTTCTCTACAGCCAGGACAAGAAGAATGTCCTTCGCTTCTCACACGAGAACCCTTCCATCAAGGCTATCTACAACGATTACCTTGAGAAACCCTTATCTCATAAGTCTCATGAGCTTCTCCATACTGATCATCACGCGTGGAAGATGCCTAACGAAGACTGAGTCTTAAAGACAGATAACTTAAGCGTCCGCTTCGGCGGACGCTTTTTATATGCATAAAAAAGAGCGGATCTTAAAGATCCGCTCTCATAGGCTTTAATACTTACCGATCAATAATCGGGTTCAAGGAGACCGTAGTTGCCGTCATTTCTCTTATAGATAACGCAAACGGAATCCGTCTCTGCGTCAAGGTATACGAGGAAATTGTGTCCCAGCATCTCCATCTGAAGAATGGCATCCTCTGAAGTCATGGGGCGAAGTTCGAATGTCTTTCTTCTGGTGATCTTCTTGTCTTCGGGTTCGTACTCATAATCAAAATCAGCACCGTTGTCTTCCTCGAGGAAATTAACGATCTGAGGATAATCCTTCTTCTTCTTCAGGAACTTTGTCTTCTGTCTCCTGATCTGAGATTCAAGCTTATCTACTGTCTTATCAACTGCTGTAAGGATCTCCTCGTCAACAGCCTCTGCTCTGTAGATCTTGCCGTCGAGCTTGAGTGTTATCTCAACTACCATACGGCCGCCTTCGGGTCTTATGCGGACATTAAAGCTACCCTCGTCGCCGAAATACTTGTCGAACTTGGACATCTTGTCGACGATCTTGCCCTCAAGTCTGGTTCCGATCTTGATACCGTTGCCCTGTGTAGTGATCTTCATATAATCACATCCTTCCCTTTGAGACTTCTAGGTATTGCTACCTACTTAAATTATATAGCAAAGTTTATTAATATACTGTAACTATTATCGTCGGATAATAAAAAATATCCCGCCGGTACTCCGACGGGATACGAAAAAACATTGAAAATAAATCACTCTGCGTCTTCTGCAGGTGCCTCCTCTGTTGCAGGAGTTTCCTCTTCTGCAGGAGCCTGAGCGGAAGCCTCAGAAGCCGGCTCTTCTACCTTAGCAGCTTCAGCTGCGGGAGCAGACGCCTGCTCATCGAATCTGGAACCGCACTTAAAGCAGAATGTATACTCGAGATTATTCTCTGTACGGCAGCTGGGGCAGAGCTTCAAGCCCTTCTCATAGAGGATCTTTACATTGAGTTCTTCGATCTCATTAGTAAGCTTTGTGATAGCATCACAACGTGTGTTTATATCCTTTGTATTATCTACGTTAAGGTCTTTATACTGCTTATAATAGTAACGACCGATCTCATCATAGTATCTGCTGACAGAGACCTTCTTCTCATCGATAGATCTCTGGTAATTGGCTATATTCTTAGCCTTGGGATCAAAGAATGCCATAGGAATATTCCTCCCTCAATGTATTTACCTCCACATTATACACTATGAGCAATGCTAAAGTAAAAACTACTTGTAAAAAAAGACCGCTCCACATAAGTGAAGCGGTCCTTAGATTCAAATAGATCTGTAAGTTCAGCTATTAGCCAAGCTCTGCGAAGTACTTGATTGTTCTTACCATCTGAGATGTGTAAGAATTCTCGTTGTCGTACCAGGATACAACCTGTACAAGAGAGTTGCCGTCATCCATCTTGGAAACCATTGTCTGGTTAGCATCGAAGAGGGAACCGAATCTCATACCAACGATATCAGAAGAAACGAGCTTCTCCTCTGTGTAACCGAAGGACTCTGTAACAGCAGCCTTCATAGCAGCGTTGATGCCCTCAACAGTAGCCTCACCCTTAACTACAGCGTGAAGGATAGTTGTGGAACCTGTTGTTGTAGGAACTCTCTGAGCAGCACCGATAAGCTTACCGTTAAGCTCAGGGATAACAAGACCGATAGCCTTAGCAGCACCTGTGGAGTTAGGTACGATGTTAGCAGCACCTGCTCTTGCTCTCTGAAGGTCACCCTTTCTCTGAGGGCCGTCAAGGATCATCTGATCACCTGTGTAAGCGTGAACTGTTGTCATGATACCGCTCTGGATTGCAGCGTAGTCATTAAGAGCCTTTGTCATAGGAGCAAGGCAGTTTGTTGTGCAAGAAGCAGCGGAGATGATCTTGTCATCCTTTGTAAGTGTCTTGTGGTTAACGTTGTAAACGATTGTAGGAAGATCGTTACCAGCGGGAGCGGAGATAACTACCTTCTTAGCACCTGCATTGATGTGAGCCTGTGCCTTATCCTTAGATGTATAGAAACCTGTGCACTCAAGTACAACGTCTACACCAAGCTGTCCCCAAGGAAGGTTGTTAGCGTCAGCTTCCTTGTAGATCTGAAGTGTCTTGCCGTCAACTGTGATTGTGTTAGCCTCGTCGTCAGATGTTACTGTGTGCTTATTCTCGCCGAATACACCAGCATATCCGCCCTGAGCTGTGTCATACTTGAGAAGGTGAGCGAGCATAGAAGGCTTTGTGAGGTCGTTGATAGCAACTACTTCATAACCCTCAGCGCCGAACATCTGTCTGAAAGCGAGACGTCCGATACGACCGAAACCGTTAATCGCAACTTTTACTGCCATATTTGAATTCCTCCTAAATTCCCTTTAGCGGGATTATTAAACTTTAATAGTGCTCTTTTGGTCTGCACCGTATGAATTCTACTCCACTTAAATTGGGTTTTCCACAAGATAATTGTCATATAAATGTAAATTTAAATAAAAAAAGAGCATATTGCCCTCATTTTTCCCCAAACGATTTTTGTTTGACTCTATAAGGCCGTCAACAACAGGGGGTCTCATGTAGTTATGTGTATTTTTCCATGTTATAATTCAAAAACATTTGATCGGAGGGGTCCGGATGACAGAGTGTCGGAAAGTTGAAAAAGGCGCAGCAAAAAATGATGCATTCATCATCAAGGCTTTTTTCCTGTTAGTCCCCGTTTTTTCTACTTTTTTTGTTCAAAACGCTCTCGACAATGATTTTTATTTCCTCTATCCGACGGGCGAATATATACTCAATAACGGATTCCCTCACACGGACTTTCTTTCCATGCACTCCTCCATGGAAATAATTGTGCAGCAGTGGCTCAGCTCCGTCATTTACTACTGCCTGCATTCATTATTCGGCAAAACCGGAATCCTGGTCTTTCTGGCAATTCTGAATATCGTTATTATTCTTTTGCTTTACCACTGGATCAGGCTGATAATCGGGAATGACATTCTTTCCGCAGTATTTACATGTTTTATCGATATCATTCTAGTTGTGTTTTTCATTGTTTCAAGGCCGCAGGTCTTCACCTACATATTGCTCTTGTGTGAGATGTTGCTTCTTGAGAAATATGTCCGGACTAAAAAGCACTTTCTTCTTTTGTTCATACCATTCATTTCAATCGCTTTGATCAATCTGCATGCCGCCATGTGGCCTATGCTGTTAGTGCTGATGCTCCCCTTTATAGCAGGATCCGTTCCTGTTCATTTCAAAAAGATCAAATTGGAAGCAAATGGAAACATCATTGAACTGTTGATAACTCTGCTGCTCTCAATCGGGGCCGGTTTTATAAATCCATACGGGATAAAGAGCATGCTTTACCTGACAACTTCTTACGGACAGGGTAAAATGTCGGTTATTTACGAGATGAGTCCCGTAGCCTTTGATTCACCGCCCGGCAAGATAGTCTTCTGTATCTGCTTCTTTTTCGGACTAATAGTCTTCTTCAAAAAGGACCGCCCTTTTTCACTCAGATTCTTTCTGTTGTTTTCCGGAACAATTTTGCTTTGTCTGATGCAGGCAAAGTGTTTAGCTTATTTTCTGTTGTTCGGCATTCCGGCATTTCTGTTTGTTCTCAGGGACATTGATACCGCATCGGTCAGATCATTTAAACTTACCAGAACCCACAAGATATTGCTCCTGATCCTTTCTGTAGTGTTCGTGACAGTCAGCGGTTTAAGTCTATTTAAAGATATAAGAACCGGCGATCAGGAAGATAACGGACAAAGCAGCCACATGATCCATTTGGATGAGGCTATGGAAGTACTCGGACAGCAAAACGGTGACATTATCCTGTTTGCTAATTTCAATGACGGTCAGTACATTGAATATCACGGATACCATCCGTATATCGACGGAAGAGCAGAACTGTTCCTGAAAGCAAACAATAAGGAATTTGACTATTTTGATGAATACTATGATCTGCACTCGAGCAAAATCTATTACAAAGACTTTCTGAACAAATATGACTTCAACTATCTGATCGTAGATCAGAACGTTGACAGGTATCTGTATCTTTCACTGATCCACGACGCGGATTACAAGGTCATCTATGAGTCTGAAGACATAGTCCTGTTCAGGAGTCTGTAAGCTTTGCAACGACTCTTTTTATCGTAATGCCCTGATCTGCAAATTTCTGTTCAAATTCAGTACGGATATTCTCTTCATTCCACTCACTGTTATGAAGGTCCCTTGTAATATCCTCCAAAACAAAACCGGTCTGTTCAAATTCAGTCAGCGAAAAGTCGAAAAGATCATCGTTATCGGTCTTAAATTCAATCGCTCCGCCTGATTTCATCATCACTTTGTACTTATTGAGAAAATCCCTGTATGTAAGGCGTCTCTTCGGCTTGTTCTGTCTTGTCCAGGGATCCGAGAAATTCAGAAAGATGCGGTCGATCTCATTTTGGGCAAAGTAATTCTCGATAATGCCTGCATCGCCTCTGATAAAGAAGAGATTCGGGATCTCAAGTTCATGAGCCTTCTCAATGGCTGCAAGAGTAACGGAAGCATCTCTTTCCATTGCTATATAAAGAACTTCGGGATGCCTTAAAGCCATCTCTGTGCAGAATTTTCCTTTGCCGCAGCCGATCTCAAGCCAGACCGGAACGTCCTCAGAAAAGCCGCACGCTTCTCTCCATTTGCCGCGGTTTAACAGGGGTGCATCAAACCAGCGCTCATGACATTTTTCCATGCGCGCAGGAATATTGCGCTTAGTTCTCATTCTAGCCATAGGATCAGATAAGCTTCTCCGTAAGAGATGTGCCGCCGATAACGTGGAAGTGAACGTGCTTAACAGTCTGACCGGCACCTTCCCCGCAGTTGTTGATCGTTCTGTATGCTTCACTTACACCCGTGATCTTGGCAACTTCAGCGATTGCCTTGGTTATCTCTGCAGAATAAAGATCTCCCTCGGGATCACTTGCCAGTCCGTTTATGTCATCGAAATGCTTTTTCGGAACAACAAGAACGTGAACGGGTGCAACGGGATTGATGTCTTTGAAGCAAAGGACATAATCGTTCTCATATACTTTTGTTGAAGGGATCTTGCCCGCAACTATATCACAAAATAAGCACATATCTATTCTCCTTTAACCGTTAACCTGTGAAGCCAAAACTTCTTCAGCCTTTGCAAGAGCATCAGTAAGCTTACTTACGTCCTTGCCGCCGGCCTGAGCCATGTCGGGACGTCCGCCGCCGCCGCCGCCTGCAACCTTGGCAGCTTCCTTGATGATGTTTCCGCAGTGAGCGCCTTTCTCAACAGCAGACTTTGTAGCCATAGCCGTGAAAAGCAGCTTATCACCGCCGTTAGCAGCAAGGAAAACAACACCGCAGTCAAGCTTGTCGCGGATCTTGTCAGCCGTATCTCTCATTGCAGCCGCGTCAGCAGCGTCACATGATGCGATGACAGCCTTTACGCCGCCTATATCCTTGGCACCTGCGACTGCACTGTCAGCAAATGAACCGGCCTTGGCCTTCTCGATCTCGGCAAGTTCCTTTTCAAGAGATTTAACTTCAGCATGGAGAGCATCGATCCTCTCAACGATCTTATCCTTGGGGGTTTTAAGTGCAGCTGCTGCCTCATCGATGAGGTTTCTGTCTGCCTTGCTCATCTCATAGCATCTCTCGCCTGTTACAGCTTCGATTCTTCTGATGCCTGCTGCGATACCGGACTCAGAAACGATCCTGAACTGGCCGATCTGTGCGCTGTTCTTGAGGTGTGTACCGCCGCAGAACTCGAGATCGAAAGGAGCTTCAAAACCGCCTACTGCAACGACTCTTACGACCTCTCCGTACTTCTCTCCGAAGATCGCAGTAGCGCCGAGCTTCTTGGCATCCTCAATAGCAAGGACCTTTGTCTCAACAGGAAGTGCCTGAAGGACAACATCGTTTACCATCTCTTCGACCTTACAGATCTCTTCGGCTGTCATTGCCCGGGAGTTGTTGAAGTCGAATCTTAAGCGGTCATTTCCTACATAAGAACCAGCCTGCTCAACGTGATCTCCTAAAACCTTCTGGAGAGCTGAAAGCAGGATGTGTGTAGCAGTGTGGTTTCTTGCGATCGCAAGCCTGTTCTTCTTATCAACTTCGATGCTGACTGTCTCACCTGCGGAAACAGAACCCTTAACAACTTTAAGAGTATGGAGATACTTGCCTGCAGCATCCTTATCTACTGAGATTACCTCTGCTTCAAAATCTGATGTGAAGATCTTACCTTCATCGTGGATCTGACCGCCCATCGTAGCATAAAGAACAGTCTTATCGGTAACAAGGATAATGTCATCACCTTCAGAAGCGCACTCTGTGACCTTAACGCCGTCTTCTTCAGACTTAAGTATGTAGATTACCTTTGCATCACATTTGAGGTTATCGTAACCGTCATATTCTGTAGCATTGGAATCCCTGGCAACTTCATCAGGGATCTCATTTACGGAAAGGGCAAGATCTCCCTTAGCCTTGGTAGCTGCCCTTGCAGTCTCCTTCTGCTTTTCCATTGAAGCCGCAAAGCCTTCCTCATCGACCTTAAGTCCTTCTTCGGAAGCCATCTCAACGGTAAGCTCTATCGGGAATCCGAATGTATCGTAGAGATAGAAAGCGGACTCGCCGTCGATCTCAGCAGAACCTTCTGCCTTCTTGTCATCAAGTATCTTCTTGAATTCCTTTATACCGTTCTCGAGAGTGCTCTCGAATCTTGCGATCTCCTTATCAAGCTCGTTAAGGATGAACTCGCGGTTCTTTGCAAGAAGCGGGTAGCTGTCATCGTAAACACTGTCGATATAGATCTTTGCAAGACCTAAGATCTGATCTGTTGTCAATCCCAGAGTTCTTGCATGTCTTACCGCACGTCTTATAAGACGTCTTAATACATAGCCTGCACCCGCATTTGAAGGAACGAGCTTTGCAGCATCGCCGATGAGCATAACGCTTGTACGGATATGATCGGCTAATACTCTCATTGACTTTGTGAGCTTCTCGTCTGAATCGTACTTAACGCCTGATGCGTTCTCGATATAAGCGATTGCCTCAGTGAAAAGGTCTGTCTTGTATACATCTTTTGTTCCGTTAAGGAATGCAAGGATCCTCTCCAATCCCCAGCCTGTATCAACGTTCTTCTGCTTCAAAGGAGTGAGGGTTCCGTCCTGATGCTTCTCATACTGCATGAAAACGTCATTGCCGATCTCCGTATACTTGCCGCAGGAACATCCCGGACCGCAGTTCGGACCGCAGTCAGGAACATCAGCAATATAAAACATCTCGCTGTCAGGACCGCAGGGACCGTACTCCAATCCCCACCAGTTATCGTCTGCACCGAGATAGTAGATATTCTCAGGCTTGAATCCGGAAGCGATCCTGAACTGTGCGCCTTCCTCATCTCTCGGCGCATTCTCATCTCCTGCAAATACGGTAGCTGCAAGATGATCCCTGTCGAAACCGAAAACATCCGTAAGGAGCTCGTAACTCCACTTGCATCTGTCTTCCTTGAAATAATCACCAAGGCTCCAGCTGCCCATCATCTCAAAGAATGTGACGTGGCTTCTGTCACCAACAGAATCGATATCATTTGTACGGACACATCCCTGGACATTGCAAAGCCTTGTTCCCATAGGATGCTTCTCGCCGAGAAGATAAGGCATCAAAGGCTGCATACCCGCGACGTTGAATAATACTCCGGTCGAACCGTCAGATACCAGTGATACGGCACCTACATCAACGTGACCTCTCTCAATATAAAATTCCTTCCAGGTCTTTCTAAGCTCTTTCGAAGTAAATTGTCTCATCGGTAATGCTCCCTATAAAAAAATAAAACTTAGAAATTATAAAACGTTTAATATCTCTTTGCAATCAGAGGCCTGTAAGTTTTGCGGCACAAGCCGCTTTCTTTATGTATTCACCATATTCACGGCAGACCTCGTCATTGTCGATCTCAATATTGACCCCGTCGAACGTACCGAGTTCAAACAGGTCAGTATAAAGTGTCGGGGCAAGACCGGTATTAACACTGATCTTCAGTACCCCTTTATCGAGCTTGGTATCATCCGCGATCCTTACTTTATCATTCACCTTGGATGTAAAAGCGCCGTATGCCTTAAGCACATCCTTGCGTGTCCTTCCTGTTATGGTGATGCCTATCTGGATCATCCTGCCGCTCGAAAAAGCCGAGAGCGAATTGTTAATGAAATTTTTCAGTTCCTGTTCTCTCAATTTTTCGTTCCTGTAATCTATGTAAGCCTGCTTATCAGGAACTGTTATGCTGGCTATCCGGTCCACCCTGTAGCGTCTCAAAGCCGCCGACAAGGACTGGTCACGTTCAAGACCTTCAGCCTCCTCATTATCTATGGCGATCAGATAATAACAGTTATTTTCCCAGTCCAGAGCCATAGGAGATACGATCTTGTCGGTCTTCTCGGTCAGAGTGCTTCCGAGCATATATCCGTATACGATCTTAAGCGGACTCTTCTCTTCGATCCCGCCCCTGATATTGTTTAACAGAAGGATGCTCTTTCTGTCCATCTTTTCGTAGTGCGGATAGAGTGCTCTCTTCTGATATCCGGAAGGGAAATACGTCGGGAACATTTCTATGATCTTCTCACACAGATCCGAATCTACGAATGTCGTTGTGCTGATAGCATCAACTATAAGCCTTGCTTCATCGATAAGGATCTCATCATCTAACTCTCCCCTTTTATATTTTTTGCCTTCCGAAAAGATCCAGTCTGTTTCCCTGGTCTGTCCGGATGTCCTTACATATTCGTTTATCTTGCTTATATCCGCATAGATGGATTTGCGTTCAAATGTGGTTCCGGTCTTCTCTTCAAGATAAGCTATAAGTTCACTTACCGAGACTGTTTCTTTTCCTCCCGAACAACTTACCTGTTTCTTGAAATAATCGTATATAAACAGGATCTTAAGTTTGGATAATTCACTGTTAGCCATATGTCTGCCTCCGATAAGGATTTGATTAAAACATAGTACCATTATAAGTACTTTTAGTTAAGTGATTTTGCTTGTTCAGTCATCATTTCACGCAATAACAGGTGATTATCGCAGCAATGCCCGTGAACGTATTTTCGACTGAATGAAAAATATAAAAATGCTTTATTTTATCCCCAAAACAGGGCCGGTCCGTGATAGAATGTAAGGCACTTTATTTGATTTGGTGGGGTAAAAGAATTGAGAACCGTTGAAGATATCGGTTTTGCGGTACCGGACATCCTCATTCCGCAGCAGGGAACAGATTTCAAAAAATGGGCAGTAATTGCCTGTGATCAATATACATCAGAACCCGAATACTGGGAAAAATGCGAGAAAGAAGTCGGAGATGCGCCTTCGACTTTAAACCTTGTTCTTCCCGAAGTTTATCTTGGCACGGAAAATGAGACTGATAAACTCGACTCCATTGCCAAAACAGCCCGCAATTATCTGGACGAGGGGATACTTCAAAGCCTCGGAACAGGTTTTATCCTGACTGACAGGGCAACCGATCTTCACCCTTCGCGCAAAGGACTTATGGCAGCGATAGATCTGGAGGGATACAGTTTCGAACCCGGCAACAAGAATATCTGCAGGGCCACCGAAGGAACTGTCCTTTCAAGGATCCCTCCGAGAGTAAGGATAAGAGCCAATTCTCCCCTTGAACTTCCTCATATCATGATACTCATTGATGATCCTCAGGATCTGACGATCGGGAAAGCATTTGATATGGCAAAGGCAGAAGGATTGAAACCTTTATATGACACGGATCTCATGCTCGGCTCAGGTCACATCAGCGGTACATTCATCCCTGACGGTTCAACTGTAGCTGAATCTATCGTCACAGGTCTTAAGACTCTTAAGGCAAATAATGCTGACGGACTCTTATTCCTCGTGGGAGACGGCAACCACTCACTGGCTTCGGCAAAAGCTCACTGGGAAAATATCAGAGAGAGTCTTTCTGAAGAAGAGAAGCTTAATCATCCCGCAAGATATGCTCTTGCAGAGATCGTTAATATCCACGACAAGGGTCTTGATTTCGAGCCTATACACAGAGTTGTCTTCAACATTTCAGGTAAGGAATTCATCTCTAAGGCTAAGGAATATTTCAAAGACAACGGCATCGAGCTTAACGGTTCTGATGACGGCAAACAGACATTTGTTGTTGTTACGGAAGGAGCAGAGGATGTTAAGGTATCTCTTTCTGTTCCTCCCCACACTCTTGCTGTCGGTTCAGTTCAGATGATGATAGACAGCCTCGGACTTGAGTGCGATTACATTCACGGCGAAGACTCCGTAAGAAAGCTTGCTTCTGAAGGCAATACCGGAATCCTCGTTCCTGCAATAAGCAAAGATACTTTCTTCGCTACAGTTGAAAAAGAAGGCGTTTTCCCGAGAAAGACTTTTTCTATGGGCGAAGCATTCGAGAAGAGATTTTATCTTGAGGCAAAGAAGATCGAATGATAGATCCGGATAACGAGTTTATTGATGAGACCAAATCTGTCTGCATTATAGGATCCGGTCTTTCGGGTCTCACATGCGGAATGAAGCTTGCCAAAGCAGGCTTCAACGTAACTGTCGTTGAGGAGCTTGCATCTCCCGGCGGTCTTCTTGCATATACGAGGATCGGAAGAGAATATCTGGAACTCCTTCCCCACCATTTAAGAAAGAGCGATAAATCCCTGCTTGCACTTTCCAAGGAGATGGGAGTCGAAGATAAGATCACCTGGTTTGATTCTGCGTGGTCAGGCAAAGCATCCCACCGCAAGGTCGGATACTACGAAGGCGGCTTCGCATGCCTCATCTCAAGCCTTATGCAGGGGATCACGGATAACGGCGGTCATATTTATTATTCGACCACAGTTGCAGAGATAGCCAGACTCGGAAGCGGAATGTACCGTACAAGCTGCATTCTCTCCAATTCAACGAGAGTTGTGATCGACAGTGCTTATGTTATATTTACCGGCTCGTGCAGAACATTTATCAATGTAAGCCACGGACTTCCTATTGCTATGGATGACCGCGATATTCTTATGAACGTTACATACAGTGCAAAGATCACCGCCATGATGATAATGAAGCATGAGATATCACAGATGTTCTATCAGGTTCCCCCGAAGGATTCCGGATTGCCGTTTAAGGCTATAATCAACCACTCCAGCGCTTTCGGTGAACGGAATTACGGCGGAGCAGTAGTTTATCTTGTCGGTTCATGTTCCATCACGGATGAACTCTGGATCGATTCCGATTCCGATATCATGCTCAAGTATTTTGCCGGTCTCCGCAAACTGTATCCGTCACTTCGCAAATCAGATGTCAAATCCTGGCGTCTGACCAAAACACGCTATGCCCAGACATCTCAATATCCTGAGATCGATCTTACAAACCCCTGCGAGAATCTTTATGTATGTTCAACAGGACTTACAAAGTTTGCCACTTCAGAGACTCCGGAAAACCACATGGATTCCGTGGTCAGTCTTGCAGGCAAGATCAGTTTTGAGATCATAAGATCTTATGAATCAACGATCTCCAAGACTCCTGAGCATGCACCGGTCACAGAACTGAACGTTCAGGATAAAAAATCCAAGGATGCCTTTGAAGGAGTTTTGTCATGAATAAGCTCTCCGGTTCGTTCTTTGAATCATCACCTGCACGTTTTCTGCTTATATTTATACCTTTCATCATTGCCTATATCACCGGTGCATTCACCATGGGACTTGATGATACGGCTGTCTGCATATGGTGGGGAGCATTTCTGCTTCTGGCAGGTCTTATTACTCTGCCTCTTGCAGCCAGGCTCTGGGGGAGCTTTTCTTCGGGAGGATTCTTTTTGTCTCAGCCCATGGGACTTATCCTTACCTGCTTTCTCTTATGGACTCTCACACATCTTAAGCTTTTTAAGATCAACCTTATCTGCATAATCGTATCCGCGGTCATTGTGGGATTATGCTGTTATCTGCCGAAGTCATTAAGAAAATCTCTCACCGAGAAAATGAACACTAAGGGATTTATCGAATCTGTCGTTATAGAAGAAACAGCATTTCTGATAGTCTTTTTCCTTCTGTGCTATTTCAAGGGTTTCCTTCCTGACATCAACGGCCAGGAGAAGTTCATGGATTACGGATTCATCATGTCGATGTTAAGAGATCCGAATCTCCCTGCAAATGACATGTGGCTGTCAGGCTATTCGATAAACTATTACTATTTCGGCCAGTATATCTGGGCAGTTGTCATCAAGGCAACCGGTATTCCTTCCGGAATCGGATATAATCTCGCCATGTGCTCTTCTATAGCAATACCTTTTGCAATGAGTTTTTCGTTGGGCAAATTCCTTATTGAAGCAGCATCTCTCAGAGGTTTTTTTGATAATAAGATAGTTAAGTATGCTGCAGGACTTTTTACAGGATGCGCTGTCGCACTCTGGGGCAATTCCCATTCTTTCTATTACGATCAGGACAGCTTTGGAAACAAGTTTCTTGGGATCTTCAAAGCTATGGGGATCAACGTCGGAAGGACCGATGCATTTTTCTATCCGGACAGCACAAGATATATAGGATGGAATCCTGTTGTCGAAAACAACGGCGGCGATTATACCATTGAGGAATTTCCCTTTTATTCATATCTCGTAGGAGACCTTCATGCACATGTTATATCGATGATGATCGTTCTTCTTATCTCTGCGGTAGTACTGTCAATGCTCTGCACTGTCAAGCTTCCTTCCGCAAACGATAACGGCAAAAAGATCGATCTGAACAATCTCAATTCAGCCGAGGGTAAGATCCTGCCTGAACTGGAATCTTCCGTCACGCTGCATCTCATATTATGTTCTGTCCTTTTAGGCTGCGCACAGATGACCAATTACTGGGATTTCCTGATCTACTTTGTATTCTGTTCGATGGGTTTCTTTATTGCAAATACGATAAGGAGCCGTCATTTTGCAACAATTCCCTCCACGCTTGTCTTCTTTGTCAATGTAGGCGGTATCCTGCTTATATACCTGTCACAGGGAAGTAACCCGGCTGCGCTTTTCGGGCTTGAACTGATCCTCATGATCGCATCTTTCTTCTTCTGCGTCGCAAGTCCGACAGCACTTCCCAGAACATCTTTCCAGATGAGTTTCGCTTTTACTTTGGCAACGCTTGCAGCCCTTCCTTTCAATGCCAACTTTGACATGATCTCCAACACTCTCGGTTCAGTCAAAAACCGCTCATCTGTGTATCAGTTGTTTATTCTCTGGGGAACACATGTGATCATCAGCATATTCTTCCTTGTTGTTGTTGCTGTTAATAAGAATTACAGATATACATCTGCTGCTAAAGCAAAGAAGAACGCAAAAGCAAATAACAGCTTTGCAGGCATCTATGGAGATGAGAATTCCTATACTAATCCTGTCCAGCGTTTCTTTGCCGACCGCAATCTTATCGATGTCTTCGTTTGCGGAATGACTGTCGTCGGGATCATGCTTCTTATCGCTCCCGAGATCTTCTATGTAAGAGATATCTATACCGGTGGTTATCTGCGTTCAAATACAATGTTCAAATTCACATTCGCAGGCTTTATCATCCTGTCTGTCACGATGATCTATGCAATTACAAGATTGTTCTGGTTCGTCAATAAAAAGGGAAGATATTCAATGGCATTTTTCTCTTTTGCTCTTCTGTTCTCAATAATGCTCATCGTTCCCGCACATTATAATTCTGTCGGATTAAAACAGCGCTGCGGTGAATTAAAGCGCGAAAACTATAAGACACTTGACGGCACTAAATATCTTGATACCTATACGAGCAATGAATCCGTCGGCAATATATATGCAGGTAATCTCATTCCTTACAAGGCATGCATAGAGTGGTTCAACAAGAATGTCGAAGGCAGTCCGGTTATCTGCGAAGCATACGGTTTAAGTTATACTGACAACGATATAGTATCAGCATACACAGGTCTTCCCACGGTTTTCGGTTGGCAGACTCATGAATGGCTCTGGCGTTTCCACGGCATAGTCAACAAGGAGACGGATACCCTGATATCGGATCCGTCCCGCGATGTATGGGAGTTATATATTTCCCCGAGACAAAATGACATAAACATCTTGTATCAAAGTCAGTATGCACCTGATGTGCAGACCATAATCAACAAGTACCAGATCGAGTACATCATTATGGGCGATATGGAGCGTCTGAAATTCGCTTATGACAATTCCGGCGTTTTCCTTGAGATCGGTGAAGCTGTATTCAATTACGAAGGACTTACGGTATATAAGGTAAAACCCATACCTTTAGGAGCTTCGGCTTCAAAGGGTTTATAAAGCGGGGAGTTCTTCTGAAGGATCCGTCCTGACTGTCAACGGTACACCTCCGTCTTCTTCATATGTCAGTTCAGCCATAACAAGAGCTATCGGGCATTTTATGCGGCTTCCGTATTTTCCGTCTCCTAAAAGAGGATGTTTTCTTGATGCAAACTGTGTCCTGATCTGATGCGTGCGTCCTGTCTCCAGCACAACAGATACGAAAGATATGTCCTTTTCCACACTGTAGGCAAGGACTTTATAGCTTAAGGCGGCCTCTTTGACACCTTTTCTCATGCGCTTTACCGGGAAAGTGCGGTTGCTTTTTGAATCATGGAAAAGCAGATCTCTCATAACCCCTTCTTCTTCATCAAATCTGCCCTGACAGACAAGATAGTATCTTTTGTCTGTTATCCTGATCCTTTTTCCTGAATCTGCAACCGGAATTATGCCGGGAACGGGAACATCAAGTCTGGACAATGCTGACATGCCGGGAGGAGCGATCTTCTCGCTGTCTTCGCCTCTTTCCTTATACAGGATCTGATATCCTTTTCCCTCGGCTAAAACCCTTGACATAAAATCAGCAGACGAACATGGATATTACTTCTCTGCCGCCGTCAAGGAACACTTCCACTGTCCCGACATCCTCTATCACGGCTATATCAGGGTATTCTCTATATGCTTTATCAAAAAGCGTGTGTCCTTCGAACCTGATACTCAGTCTTCCGGAATAATAACTTACAAAACTGCTCTCTCTGACAAGCCTGTTCTTAAGTTCCCCGTAAGGACTGAAACGGATCTCACCTTTTCCGGGAATGCTGATCTCTCTCGGGATGCTTATCGCAGATGAATTCATCTTCATTGAAAACAACCAGGACATTAATACTATCCTTCCCTCGTTATCTTCACAGATTACCGGATTTAAGAAATCGTATCCTGTATCAACCGGCTTGAACGGTTCTTTCTCATCATCAAAAATGAAGCGCTCACCGTCATATTTGCCTGTCGCAAACAGCACTTTGGTGGGCACATGTCTCTCACTTTGGATAATGAAAAGCCACCTGCCGTCTGCTTCGATCATCTGCGGAGCTTCTATAACGCTGCCAAAACGGCCGTCTGAAAGGAGTTCACCCTTGTATTTCCAATTGATCAGATCATCTGATTCATACTGAAGGACTTTAGCAACACCGAATTTGCCTGCTCCTGTAAACATGCGGAAACCGTCTCCGAATCTCATTACATAAGGATCCCTGAATTTTGCATTTCCCTCATAAGGAACTGTTGCAACCGGGTTCTCAAGCTTTGTGAACGTAATACCGTCTCCGGACACGGCGGCACAGATCTTTTCGGTGTTGTCAAATGAGAGGGATGTATAGAACAGCCATATCTTGCAGTCATGAACAATTGCAGAGCCTGAATTGCATCCGAGTTCATTCTCCGGGCTGATCGCAACAGGAAGATCCTCCCATGTAATAAGATCTTCAGATACCGCATGTCCCCAATGCATCGGACCATATCTGAAGCTCAGCGGATTATGCAGGAAGAACAGATGATATTTCCCTTTGAAATAAACAAGGCCGCAGGGATTGCCCAGCCAATCTTCTTTTCTGGAATAATGGTACTTCACGGGCATTACCTCTGCGGTCTGTAATTATTCTTTGTTTTATTGTATATCAGCCGAGTTCAAGGAGCGATACTTTGAGAACGCCCTCAGCAGCTGAAAGCTCATCGATTATATCCTTGGATACAGGCTGATCGATAGCAACGAAAGCCTGTGCATGCGGATTATCGGAACCGTCCTGGTTCTTTCTTCCCCAATGCATGGATGCAATGTTGATATTATGATTTCCGAGTATGGTTGCGATCCTTCCGATAACGCCGGGAACATCGTTGTTCTTAAGAGCAAGAACTGTATTGGACAACGGGCAGTTCATCTCATAACCGAAGAAGGATACGATGACTTCTGTATCAGGTCCGAATACCGTACCGTTGATCTTAAGCTCTCTTCCGTCATCCGTAAAGAACTTAACATTGAGAAGGTTGTTATATTTCTGGATGGATTCGGTCTTTGTCTCAACGACTTCAATACCGCTGTCAGCCATGCATTCCTGTGCATTAACATACGAAACATGGTCATTTCCCATACCTTCCAGAAGACCCATCATGAGAGAGAGGGTAATGATACCTGTTCCTGAACTCTCTGCAAGTTCTCCCCTGTATCTTACTTCGACCTTCTTGATCGGTGTTGCTTCCGCCTGGAAGTACATACGGCCGATCTTCTCTGCGAGTGAGCAGTAAGGCTTGATCTCTTCAATGCTGCCGGAGAACTGCGGCATATTGATAGCTGCAACGAGTTCGCCCTTCAGAGCGCCGTCGATCAGTTCAACGATTCCCTGTCCTACCTTTGCTGTAGCTTCAACAGTTGAAGCTCCGAGGTGAGGTGTAATGTAGCAGTGCGGAGCATGAAGAAGAACGTTGTCGTATTCCTGCTCTCCGGGTGCCTTATTGTATGAGGGTTCCTTATCGAAAACATCAATAGCTGCTGCAGCTACCTGACCTTCAGCCAGAGCATCTGCAAGATCCTGCTCATTTACAAGACCTCCTCTTGCCGCATTAACGATCCTTACTCCGCGCTTACACTTGTAGAGCTGCTCCTTTGAAAGGATTCCGTATGTCTCCTTGGTCTTAGGAGTGTGGAGAGTAATGAGATCACACTGGGGAAGGAGTTCATCAAGAGTCTTGCATCTTGTAACACCGAGCTTGTCAAATTTCTCCTGAGGTACATAGGGATCGTATGCAACTACGTTCATGCCTACTCCCTTAAGCTTTCTGGATACGATAGAACCGATACGTCCCAGACCGATAATACCTGCTGTCTTTCCTTCGAGCTCGATTCCGACCCAGTTGCCGCGTCTGAAGTCACCGTGGTGAACGCCTTCGTTTGCTGTACAGAGATTGCGGAAGATCGAGAATGCATGGCCTACTGCGAGCTCACCTGCTGCCATATTATTAGCTGTAGGTGTATTCAGTGCTATAACGCCGTGCTCTGTACATGCTTTTACGTCAATATTATCGATTCCCGTTCCTGCTCTTCCGACAGCCTTGAGACAATCAGCATTATTCAAAAGAGCCTCATTGATCTTTGTGGCGGATCTTACGATGATCGCATCAAAACCCTTTATATACTGTTCGATCTCCTCCTGGGAATGACCTAAGTATTCTTCGACTTCATAGCCTCTGTCTCTTAAGTACTGAACGCTCTCTTCTGCGATGCTTTCTGTGATAAGAATCTTCATTTCATGTTCCCCCGTCAAATATGTTCTGTTGATTATACTTTTGCTTTTAGTTCTTCGATCGTATCCTTAAGATCACTAAGGTACTGCTTGAGTTCCTCTTCAGTGAGGTCACCCATGTGAGCGATCCTGAAGGTCTTATCCTTCAAAGGACCGTAACCGTTGCTCATGAGATAACCCTTCTCTCCCATAGCCTTGATAAGGTCTGAAGTAGGGATGCCTGTAGTGTTTGTTACACAGGTAACCGTAACTGAGAGGTTTTCCGGATTGGAGTAAAGAGCGCAATTCTCTCTTGCCCAGTCCTGAGCTATCTTAGCAAGTCTTACGTGCTTCTGATATCTGTTCTCTATTCCCTCTGCAAGGATCTTGTCGAGCTGATAATCAAGAGCAAACATGTGTGACTCTGAAGGTGTTGAAGGATACTGATAGGGCTTTTCCTTAACGAACTTAACGAGTTCCAGGTAATCGAAGTAAAGACCTCTGTTCTCTACTGTCTCAGCCTTCCTGATGGCCTTCTCGGATACGGAAGCGATAGCCATTCCCGGAGGAAGTCCTAAGCACTTCTGTGTTGACGTGATGCAGACATCGATCCCGAGCTCATCTACAGGGATATAGTCTCCTGCCATTGAAGAAACAGCATCAACGCATACGATAACATCGGGATATTTCTTATAAACCTCTGCAAGCTTATCCATGGGATTGTGGATACCTGTCGAGGTCTCGTTCTGTGTAATGGTTATAAGGTCATACTTGCCTGTGGAAAGAGCAGCCTCTATCATCTCGGGTGTTGTGGGCTGACCGAGCTCTGATTCGAAAAGGTCAGCTGCAATTCCGTTCGATGTACACATCTTGTGCCATCTCTTACCGAATGCACCGATCGAGAAAACTGCCGCACGTGTCTTTGTAAAGCTCCTTACGGCTCCTTCCATAAGTCCACTGCCTGATGACGTTGATAAAACGATAGTGTTGTTGGTCATCATTACCTTCTGGAGCTTTTCAGAGATAGACTGCTGAAGAGCGGAGGCATCCTTGGTCCTGTGTCCTATCATCGGAGTAGACATCTTCTCCAGGACATCCTGCGAAACCTCTATAGGACCAGGTATAAACAGTTTCTTATGCATGTTAAAAACCCTCTTTTCGCGCATTATTATTAGAGCAATAGCATTATATACTTTGAACTTACATTTTTGTTACAAAATAAGTTGACTAAATAGCCAAAAAACAAGCCGCCTGCCGTGAAATACACAGCAGGCGGTCTTATTGAACATTAATGATTTTCGCTTCGTATCAGGTAATGTGGATCTGACTCGTGATCTCTCCCGGTGCCGTCGTCTCGCCGGCACTTGTCTCTGTACCTTCACCTGTGGATCCTCCTGCATTAAACGTCATGGGGATCTCGCCTGTAATAACTTCACGAGGAGGCAGCAGGAGACTGTCGCCGGGGTTAGGTCCGGTATATGTGGCAGGATCAAGCTTGTTATAGACAATGATCGTATTGATCCTTGTGTCGCTCAGGTTCTTGATATCGATTTCATAAACATAATGGAATACGTCCCACCATGTTCTGTATCCGATATTGTCGGAGAACTTGAAGTAGCCCTTCGGAGCGGAAGGATCAGGAAGCGTTGCCTGTGTTGAAGGCATTGTCGTCTGCGTTGTGATCTCTTCTGATGTGGCAACAGTAGTTGTCTCTGTCGGTTTGGTCTTCTTGCTGCAGCCTCTTGCTATCAGAGCAACTACGATTATTATGCAGATCAAAAGGATAGCAAGGAAAGCAATAAACATATAACCGTTACGGTTAAGCTTCATCTTCTTACCGCCGCCGTTGCCGCCTTTTCCGGCTGAAGCACTAGTACGGGGACTGCTTCCGGTCGGTCTGCCTGAATTGTTCGGGCCTGAACCTGACGGTCTGTAGGAAGTCTGGCCGGGATTCGTATACTGTGCCTGCTGCTGAGCATCAGGCATAACTGCCTGTATCTTTTCTTCTGAAGGTGTATAGCCGTAGTTCTGATCATTCCCATATGACTGACCGCTGTCGTCAACACCCAGAATGTTATTGAACCATTCGTCATCCAGCGATGCTGAGGAAGATGCTGATGCCTGGGGCTGTGCGTATTCTTCACCATAGCCTTGTGAATCTCCTGCGGAGTAATCTGTATAACCGGAATCATCCTGCTGATAGAAAGGTGACTGTCCGGCATTGGGATCCTGATAACCGGCACCGGAATAATCAGTATATCCGCCCTGCGGAGCTTGATCATAACCGGGAACATAACCGCCATCACCGGTTCCGTAAGTAGGATATCCGCTATCGTCCATAGGTACACCTCCCTGCATATCTATAGTCTGATTACCATATGAGCCGAAACTGCTCTGATCTGCCGTTGAGAATGATTCAGCGCCATAAGGCTGATAAGGCGGAACTTCTGCCTGAGCCTCGGAACCTGCATAATCTCCGTAGAAAGAAGCATTATCCGCGGGCTGTGAAACATTCTGCTCGGAACCCACTGCATTCACAGGATTGTTATAGTTATCCGAATCATAAAGCGGCATCTGGGGAATATCACCCGGATCAGACTGAACTGCTGCATCCTCAGAACCGGATACATAAGCAGGATTGCCGAACGGAAGGATGATATCATCCTGAGGCTGGACAGGTGCTTCCTGTACAGATTCAACATTGATCACCGGTGTTTCCTGTGCTGTCATATCAGGCTGCTTTTCCGTCTCCGGGAAATCGACATTGAGTTTGTCCTCTTCCTTGAGTTCGGGCTTTTCTTCCTTCAGTTCGTATTCAGGTACAGGAATAGAAGATACTTTCTCGGAAGGAACAGGTTCCTCTTTGGGAGCAAGACCATCATCACCGAAAACGATCGGAGGAGTGTTCTTGAGTTCCTGTGCACTTATATTTCCATACGGATCGAAAACATCTTCGGCTTTTGCAGATACATCGGAATTGCCTGAATCTGCCTTGACCTCTCCGGGTGCAAAGACTATCTCTTCAGGTTTATTAACAACTGCAGGTGCAGGCGGAACGGCAACCGGGATATCACCTGCAACAGGAATAACAGGTGCAACAGGAACAGCAGGTTCAACGGGAACAGCTGCAACTACGGGGATAACCGGAATGACAGGCTCCTCCTTAAGGTCATCGATGGATGTTTCTTTTGCAGCTTCCTGCTCTTTATCCTTCAGAGCCTGTGCAAGTATACCTGAACCAGCCGATGTGAACAGGATGGAATTAATATCCGTGACAGGCTTAGTCGGGGAATTATCTTCGTTATCGAGCGTAAACTCTGTCTTTGACACTGTCTCCATAACAGGAGCTTCAGAGACCTTAGTCTCTTCAGGAACTGCAGGAGTATTGCTTTCATCAGCAATATTAAAGACGAACGGGGAATCCATAACAGTTGCGGCTTCGGCCTTGGCAACTGTCTCGGAATCACTTGCAGAGGATTCTTTCATCTCTCCGAAGATCCTCTTCATAGCTTCTTCAGCTGAGATCTCTTCTACTGCGCCTTCATTATCCGGGAATTCAAGAACATCTTCAGGGATCTTCTGTGCTTCAGGCTGACCTGCCTTATCACCGAACTGAACACTGCCGTCAGCCGGGATATCACTTCCGGTTACAGGCACAACTACGGGCTCTTCAGGTGTAAGGCTTACGAATCCGGCATCTGCAATAGCCTTGGCTGCTGCTCCGACTTCACCGCCTTCAACTGTGGACTCAAGGAGTTCATGGCTTTCGCTGTCATAATCCTTGTTCTTCTTTTTCTTGCCGAACAAACCTCTCTTCTCTTCCTTGGTCACACTCTCAACAAATGAGATAGAGATCTGCATCGGAGTGTTGGGCATTCTTGCGGATGCCTGGGTAAGGATAAGACCTGCAGCATCACACTGATCCTCAGCATCCGTAAGGATCCTCAATATCTCCCTCTGACCTAATGCATCGTAGATCGACTTGTTGCAAAGAATGATGCAGTCATCAGGTGTAAGTGTAAAGAAGTTCGACCAGAGAGCGTTGGCTGTCTTTGAAGAACAGTAATACTGGAAATCACCGACTCTGTTGCCATATGCATCTATGGGCTCCATAGGGATCCCTGCATCTGTAAGAGGGAACAGAGTATCATCTCTGTAAAGGAAAGCGAGACCTCCGCCGATAGTAACGGCAAAAGCCTCTGCATCTCTGACAATAACACCCGTAAAATAAGGATCTCTCGTCTCGTTATCAATAAGCTTGGTCGTTCCCGCAACTTCAACCGCAGTTGAAAGGAACTTCTCGATCATGGAATCGATCTCTTTGTGTCCGTTCTTAACTTCATTGCATAAACCGCGAAGCTGTGGTTCAAACGGAGGGATCGTACCGGGTTCAAACCCTTCGATCGCAGGGTGTGTAAAAAGCGAGAAGAAGAAACCTCTCTCATCTTTGTCGATAGTAATATCGGCCTGTCTGGTCTCTCGCTTACCGCAAAGTCTGCCGTCAAGATAAAATGCGTCCGTGAGCGTGCTGGAAGGGAAATAGCGCGCAGTAAGCGTGCTTGCAAGCCGTGTTAAGGTAGCCATGAGCCGTCCTCCGTATAAATATTCAGGTTAATTATAACACAACGTTATTTTTCTCAAACATTTTATATAAAAATTAATTAAATAGTAATTTTCGCGCAAATGCAGCAAAATAAGGCCCTGCGGAGGAATGTTCCGCAGGGCCGTTATGGTGTAATTTTGTGGCAGAGGCTCAGCCGAGGAGGCTGTCCATATTCTTGTTGATCTGTTCAAAGGTTCCGGTCAGTGAATCAAGATATGCCGTATGGATCTTCTTGTCGGAAGCATTCGGATACTTTGCATGCATATCATCCATGGTCTTTTGTGTCCAGTAATAGCCCATACCGTACTTGGCATAGTATCCCGGATCTGTAACGATAAGCGTATAGAACTTTGAGAAGTCATCTTCTGTAAGTCCGAAGCCGAAACCGTTAAAGTAATCAAGACAGTCATTCAGAGACCAGTTCTCGACGTGGATTCCGTAATCCACTCTTGTGCTCATAAGCAGAGAGAGAGAACTGTTGTATTTGGCAAGCTTACAGACATCAGCATCACCGGAATCATCATAATATTTGATCGAATAATACTCAACGTATGTGGCCCAACCCTCAAGATAGCCCGTTGATTCACCAAGATACATATACGGATGATCCGTATGGCCGCGTGTATAAAGTGACTGGAACATGTGTCCGGGGTATCCTTCATGGGCAACTGTAATCCCGAAATCATCATCGACAGCGGAATTATTAACGATCATGACATTGGCATTATAATTATCCAGGTGGAAGCCGAGATAGGCCGCAGGAGAGAAATTCTCCTCAAACACTTCCGGAACATCCATTATGTAATAATCATGCGAAGGAATATCGGGAAAATCATTCTTAACAGCATCCCTCAGATAATCAAGATTATCGTTGATGTCGCCCTTTGAGTATTTATGCGTAAGGAAATTGGTGTATGCACCGAAGTTAGCGGTGGTAATTGCAATCATGTCATCAAAGGCTGCTTGTATCTCCTTATCGAGTGCATTCATCGACTGCTTAACAGTTGCATTGCTGTTAGTCATCTTTCTGGTCAGGAATTCATAATAAGCGTCACCGCCCCTGTATTGGCAGAGACCGGCATCGACACCGCCGGAACCCTTGAGAGCCCTCATTCGTCTTGCACACTCTTCAAACTCAGGGAATACATAGTCCTTCATGGCTTTCTCATTTTCTTTGATAAGTCGTTCCCTGTCAGAAGATGACAAATCTTTTATGTTATCGAGTCTCTCCTCAAAAGATTCATAAAGGAAACAATCATCCTTTTGCTTAACGAGGTTGTCAAATGATACAGCGGCTTCTTCATAACTGTTGTCGGAAGAAGCAAATCCGTATGCCGCTCTCGTCTCCTCATACTCACACATAAGATCGTAATATCTGTCGAGATCTTTAAGAAGGGTAATGTAATTTTCCGCATCCTCGACTGTATCAAATGTAAGGACATCACAGATAAAAAGCACTTCAGACTGCGGTCCAACAAGATAATTGAAGATCATCGTATAGTACTCGAACGCCGTGTAGGAATATGAGTAGACACACTCTTCACAGTCATAAACAAGTTTGTCATAACAGAGCCTGTCGTCTCCGCCAAGAGTCTCGTAATCTATAAGGAGCAATTGATCCAGCTGTTCCTGATAGAATGCCTTCTCATCGTCGTATTCATCGATCGTAACGAAGTCTCCCCAGGATACATCCTTCATGTCAAATCCGAAGTCTTCGGGATTCTCGAAAAGGATGTCCGCATCCACATAGCAGTTGATCACATGATGCATGATCTCATATTCAACTTTCGACAGAAGAGTCTGAGCGTCAGTTCCGCTGATATCTCCCTTTTTATGAAATGGATGCACTTCATCTACGGTTGCCACATGATCAGGATACGTGAGTTCCTCTGATGTGGGAATGTAATTGCCGTTGTTTCCCGACGGAACCGGTGTGGGATCAGATGTCGGATCTGTCGTGGGAGAGGTTGTAGGGTCTAACGTCGGGTCTGTCGGATATGTCGGATCAGTAGTCCGTCCGCCTTCACGCTTGCTTCCGCTTTCCTCAGTCCTGCCGCCTGAATGAGAGGACCCTCCATGATTTCCTGCCGTGCATGAGGTCATTGAAAACAGCAAAGCTATGCAGCAAATGACCGCAATTGTTTTTTTAGCATTTTTCTTCATAGATATTCTCCGGTTATTCCTTATTCTTTTTATCCGCATAAAACCTGCGGACAAAGAAATAATACCACTAAATCACTGCCAATTCCCGTTTACTGACCGATATCCTGTGAAAGGACCTCATCGGGAACATCTTCATCTTCAAGCGATTCAATACGTTCCTTTACCGCATCATAGTCATAGTTTCCTTTTGAATCCCTGGGCAGTGAAACGAAAAAATTAATATCTTCAGGAATCATTGCCTCATGAAGCAGTGACCGGCACTCGGACTTTATCCTGTCCCTTAACTCCTCCATTCTGGAATTATCGTAAAAGTATTCTTCCTCAGGAACAACAGCAGACACCAGAACAGGACCTTCTGCTCTTTCCAAAACAACCGAACACGACTCGGTAACGCCTTCTGTCATCTGTACTATCTCATCGACTTTGTCAGGATAGACCGGGTAACTGTTGATCCTGACCTCTCTGGATTTGTTTCCGACAAGATAGAACATTTTATTGGCATCCTGCTTGCCGATTATACCGGTAAAGAACCATATCCTTCCGTCAGGCAGTTTTCTGTAATTACGCCTGTTTAAAATGTAATCTGCAGATCCGATCCCGGATGTAACCGGAGAACAGACCGCTATCTCACCCTCGGCGCCTTCAGGAACATCAAGTCCGGTATTGCTGTCTGCCACACGCATGATAACTCCGGGCAAAGGAAACCCGAGCAATCTGTCACTCTCAAGATCTGAGGGTCCGTAGGCATAAGTCAGGACTTCATCGCAGCATGTGATGGAGCAAACAGACAGTTTCCTTCCCGAGTTCTGTGCTATGTCGAAGAGATTAGCTTTCTGGCTGCTCGTAAGAAGTCCGCCGCCTACTATGATCCTGTCTACCGTTTTAAGGATCCTTGATGACCTTCCGGCTTTGTTTATAGAAGCTATTGTGCTGTTATAGCCGATCAGGACATCCGGTTTATACCTTCTGATAGCAAAGAAGAGCATATCGGTATTAAACCATGTAAAGAGCAATACAGTCTGTGCATTGCAAAGGACATTATGGATACCTACAACAAAGCCAAACGAAAAACAGCTCTCATTAAGGCAGAGCATTCTGGCAGGTTTGCCGGTAAGATCCTCGTTGGCCCGGAAAACCATTTCCGTAAGATAAGCAGACGTATTAAGGCTTTTAGCACTGAAAGCAAACGCACGGCTATCATTTGAAGCTGCACTCGGAAATAAAAAAAGGGCCGGTCTTGTGTTATCTCTGTCGCATCCCAGATTCTCTGTTTCTGTAAGCCTCATCGGGAGCCCGAGAACGTCTTTCCAGTACATGAGCCTGATCCCATCCGGAACAGATTTCGGTCTGGGTTTGTCATATCCGGACAGCGGGTAGAACGGGAACAGATATCTGTCGTCACCCGAGACCATATAACGGTATTTTCCGATAATGACCGTAGTTATCTTCGTGTTTTTCAGCACCGGGGCATAATTGAGATACTGGTTGCAGCTCATTACACAGTGCCTTGCTCCGACAGAATTGGCAAACTGTTCGAACTGTTCGGTTGCAAGATTCGGAACTGACAGAGCAGCAGCGGCTCCGAGTTTGTCGAGGGCATAAACACACACGACATTCATGGGATTATGTCCCATAAGCAAAATAACCCTGTCGCCTTTTTGTATACCGAGTTTCTGCCATGCCGCAGCAGTCTCTTCGATCTTGGAAAGAAAAGCAGCGTAGGTTATCTTCGTGTTTCCGTACTCTAATGCGATCCTGCCCGGATTGGCAACACAGACTCTCTTGATCCTGACATAAAGGGTCTCGTCAGTATTAGTCTCGGGATGCGAGTATTCCTCAGGATAAAAAACACTCCAGATACTTTTCAAAACAGCTCTCCGTATAAATCAGATTGCGGATCAGATCACATGTGATCCGCCTAATCATTATACACTGTCGGGTTTATCCCCAAAACACTTATATCAGCGGTATCAGTATCCGGCCCTCTTTTGTGCATGTGTACGATAACTTTTTTAATTAGCTTCAGTATCAGCGTGTTAAAATGTTCGGAGAATTTTAAAGGCAAGAGGTAAAGGCCATGGATATCAAACTCAACAATCACTTTCTTGACGTAAAAGAAACATATCTCTTTTCAGACATCGCAAAACGCGTAAAGAAGTTCCAGGAAGATAATCCCGGAAGAGAGATAATCCGGATGGGTATAGGCGATGTCACTCTCCCCTTGCCGCAATCGATCACTTCCGCAATGGAGGAGGCCGTAAAGGAGATGGCATCAAAAGAGACATTTCATGGTTATCCGCCGGAATACGGCTACGATTTCTTAAGAGATGCCGTCTCGGATCACTACCGGGATCTCGGAGTAACAGTACCTGCCGGAAGCATTTATATATCAGACGGAGCAAAGAGCGACTTAGGTAATCTTCCCGATGTTTTGGGTGACAACCCGGTCATTATCCCTGATCCTGTATACCCTGTTTATGTTGACTCAAACCTCATGAACGGCAGAAAGGTTTCTTTTGTTGCAGGTTCCTCCTCAAATGATTTCCTTCCGCTCCCTCCCGAAAGTGCAGACATCGAACCTTCCGTGATCTACATCTGCTCGCCTAATAATCCGACAGGTGCGGTATACAGCCGTGAGGGACTTGCAGCTTGGGTTGATTTCGCGATAAAGACAGGTTCTTTGATCATTTTCGATGCTGCATATGAGGCATTCATCACCGAAGATAAGCCACATACCATATATGAGATCCCCGGTGCTGACACATGCGCTGTCGAAGTCTCCTCATTCTCCAAATTTGCAGGCTTCACAGGAGTAAGATGCGGATGGACGGTAGTTCCTGATGCTCTTGAATCTGACGGCATCAAGCTCTCCAAGTTCTGGGCAAGACGTCAGGCTACGAAGTTCAACGGTGTATCCTATATCACACAGAGAGCAGCCGCAGCTTCCCTCTCCGGACAGGGCTTTGAAGACTGCAAAGCAAACATAGCTTACTATAAGCGCAACGCTTCTGCCCTTGCGGAAGTATTCACGGAAAAGGGCATATATTTCACAGGTGGCGTCAATTCTCCTTACATCTGGCTCAAGTGCCCTGATAATATGGGCGGTTGGGAATTCTTCGATTCTATCCTTAACAGGTTCGGGATCGTAGGGACACCCGGTGAAGGATTCGGAGAAAACGGAGCAGGTTATTTCCGTCTCACGGCATTTGGTTCTTACGAGAACACGCTCAAAGCCTGTGAATTCTTCAAGACACTCTGATCTGTTACAGACCGTTTTTTTGTCAGAAGCCTGGAATTGTTTGATTATCCCCCTAATGCCGTTCTTTTGTGCATTTGGGGGATAAACATTATTATTGTCCCATAAATCGGAAACGACCTTTGTTATAATGCAGATAATAAAGTTTCGGGCGGATAATACTATGGCTAAGAAAACGACTTTTTTCTGTAAGGAATGCGGATATGAGACATCCGGCTGGATGGGCAGGTGTCCTTCCTGCGGCATGTTCAACACATTTGTCGAAGCGCCGTCAGACAAGGCTCCTGCAAAGGCGAAGACTGATTCCCCCGCCCTTTCGGCTAATCAATATTCCTGGACTGATTCTTCAGTTACGGTAAGGCTCAGCGAAGCAGGCAAAGAGAATTACAAAAGGCATTCCACCGGCATAGACAGCCTCGATCAGCTTTTCGGCGGAGGAATAACCGAAGGTTCTGTCACTCTCGTTGCAGGCGAACCGGGAATCGGCAAATCCACAATACTTATGCAGCTTGCTGATTCCTATAAAGCAGACGGTGAGATCCTTTATATATCCGGAGAGGAATCGCCTGCCCAGATCGGAATGCGTGCCTCAAGGCTCAGGATCAAAAGAGATATCCTTATTTGCGGCGAGACCAGATTCGAAGCGATCGCAGAACAGCTTAAGACTCATAAGCCCTGCCTTGCGATAATCGATTCGATCCAGACCCTTTATTCCGAACAGGTCGCGGGAACTCCGGGAGGTGTCGCGCAGATCAGAGAAGTTGCGGCAGGTCTTATCAGGATCGCAAAGACAAATAACATCACGATAATCATGGTAGGTCATATAGCCAAGGACGGTTCTATCGCCGGACCTAAGACGATCGAACATATGGTAGACACGGTGCTCGGGTTCGAAGGCGATTCGACCGGCGGATACAGGATCATACGCTCTGCCAAGAACAGATTCGGAAGATCAAATGAGATATGCTTTTTCGAAATGGGTGAGACAGGTCTTGTTCCCGTCGACAGTTCAAAAGCGCTCCTTGTCGCAGGCAGACCTCTTAACAGCCCCGGGTCAGTCCTCACATCAACACTTGAAGGCAACGATGCACTGACCATCGAAGTACAGGCTTTGTGTACCGAGAGTGTCTATCCGAACCCGCAAAGAATGACTTCCGGACCTGAAAGAGGCAGAGTTCTTATGCTTCTGGCAGTCTGTGAGAAGCTCCTGAAGCTGGGACTCACTTCAAAGGATTGCTTTATAAATGTCATAGGCGGTCTTAAGGTCAGTGATCCGGCAACGGATCTCGCAGTATGCATTGCAACCGTATCATCCGCAAGAGGCGTCAGTGTCAGGTCAAACACTTTGATATTGGGTGAAGTAGGTCTGTCAGGTGAGATCAGACCTGTCAGCAGGATACTTAAAAGATGTCTGGCTTCGGCAAGGCTCGGTATCACCACCGTCGTACTTCCCGGAAGCTCCAAGGATGCTTTGGAAAAAGAACTTGCAAACGTCTCTTCAGATGCTTTCGCCGGAAATCCTGTTCCTGAATTCATATACGCGGACAACCTGAAAGAGGCAGTGGATATCCTGTTCTCATAATTAATCGAGGAGGCAGTCTTATGAACCGTAAATGCTATTTTCTTATACCTGCTGCAGGAAGCGGAACACGTATGGGGATAGGTCAGCCAAAGCTCATGAGAAATGTTGAAGGCCGTCCTGTCATATTACGGACGCTGGATGCCATTGCAGATGTCTGCAGGAGCAATTATGCCGGTTTGAGTTATAAGATCGTTCTTGTTACGACCGGAGATCTCATTGGTATCCTCAAGGCTATGTGTGCTGAATATTTCCCCGACCTCAACATCATTTTCACATTAGGCGGCAACACAAGAACAGAATCAGTTTCTCTGGGACTGAACATGATAAACGATGCAGATGACAATGATCTGGTATTGGTCCACGACGGTGCGCGCTGTCTTGTTACGTCAGAAGAGATAACAGCCTGCATCGACGGTCTTGATGAGCATCCTGTCTGCGCTTCAGCGGTTCCGGTCAAGAATACTCTTAAAGAAGTCGAGATCCTCCCTTCCTGCGGAGTAAAAGTAATAGATACTCCCGACAGATCAAGATTTTACGAAATACTTACACCACAGGGATTCAGATTCAAGGATATAGAAACATGCTATATGCGGGCCATGGATGACGGTATCTCGGCCACGGATGACACCGCTCTTGCAACGCTTTACGGATTGGATGTATATCTTACCAAAGGACTTTATTCAAATCTCAAGATAACGACTCCTGAAGATATAGCGATCGCTTCTGAGATCGTAAGGACAAGAGGAGAAAGTGAACCTTTTCACGACTGACGTTCAGACTTCTTTTGTAAAAGTCAGGACAGCAAACACCTGAATTCCTTCACCGCGTCCAAAACCCGTAAGACCTTCACCGGTCGTTGCCGTGATGCCTACTGAAGATGCCGGGATACCGAGAATATTTCCTATAGATTCTTTCATAGCAGGTATATAAGGCATCAGTTTGGGAACAAGACACTCGATCGTCACCGAACAGTGAATGACCGATCCGTTATTAAGGTATTCCAGAGCTTTCTTAAGATATACTGAACTGTCCTTTATTCCGTCATCAAGACAGATCTTATCAGCCTCGCCGCCTAAGATATTAACCCCTGTAAAACCTGAGACCGCATTTGTTATGGCATGGAAGACCACATCGCCGTCACTGTTTGCCACCAAAGGCCTGTCAAAAGGAATATCTGTTCCTCCAAGCCTGATCGAGATCCCTTCACAAGAATCTCCGAATCTGTGACTGTCCTGACCTATTGTGCTGATAGAGACGAGATTGCCCATATTACCCCCTTACGCTATTCCGTTGCTCTTAAGCCATGATAACACATCACCGGTATTCCAGTATTCATATGATGAAGACCCGAACACCTTATCTTCCTGACCGGCCCTGATCAAAACAAACTCAGGAACGGCATTGATGTCATATTTCCCGATAAGATCCCGGTATTCCATGGCATCGAGCATCAGAACCGTCATCGTTCCGTTATAGACCTGCGCAATGTCTTCGACTGAAGCGGTGATCATTGCGCTGTCATTAGACATCGAGCTGTAAAAATATATAAGGATCGTCTCTCCGGAAGATAACAGTCCGTCCAGATCTTTTATCTCCCGGTACTGAATACCGTAATAAGGATTTCCCTCATCATCGGTCTCATCTTCCACCGGCTCATAGACCATGCATACAGCCGGAGCGCTGTATTCATAATCTCCGAGATACTTATATACAACACTGCTGCTTTCAGCCTTCTTCGAACAGGCGCATAAGAAAGCCATGGAACAGAGCACAATCAGGACTAATGACAGATATCTTTTCACTTTTTGATCAGGTCTATTACCATGCCGGCCGTTCCGGCAAGAAGGTCTTCTGCCACGGATTCCGCTTTGCCGGAATCTACGAGTTTCGTTACTTCCGGATCAAGAGGGATCTTATCCGTGACCTTCGAACCGATCTCCGAAGCAGATCTTTCAATAGAAGAGCCGTCACCGTAAAGCCTTATCTCATCACCGCAGTGTGGACACTTGATATAACTCATGTTCTCGACCATTCCGAGGACGGGAACCTTCATCATGGAAGCCATATTGCGGGCCTTGTTAACGATCATGGATACAAGATCCTGACTTGTCGCAACCAGGATTATTCCGTCAAGAGGAATTGACTGAAATACTGTAAGCGGAACATCTCCTGTTCCCGGCGGCATATCGATAAGCAGGACATCCAAATGGCCCCAGTTTACCTGTCCCCAGAACTGCTTGACCAGTGAATTTAGCACCGGGCCTCTCCAGATGACGGGAGCTTCCTTATTATCAAGAACAAGATTTACACTGACAGCTTTTATGCCCGTGGAAGTCTCTGCGGGAATAATAAGCTGGTCATCGTTGGCCATAAGATTATCGCTAAGTCCAAAGGACTGCGGAATAGAAGGGCCGGTCACGTCAGCATCCATAATGCCGACCTTATATCCTTTTCTGGCAAGCTGAACAGCTAAAACCGAAGTAACAAATGATTTGCCTACTCCGCCCTTACCGCTTGCAACACCGATAACAGTCTTTACGGATGAACCTGCAGCAAGAGGATCTTTAACGGGACCGTTAACTGAAGGACATGTATCCTGAGATGTGCAGCCGCTCCTTGAAGGGCATGAATCACAAGCTGATGACATTATTGATTCTCCTTAAACAAAGTTTTTGACAATTATAAGATTATCTCTTTTTGTTTTCAATTCATCGGATCACTGTCGGGATCATTCTCATCGATATCGAAAATACTGTCATTTGCATTCTCGGTCCTGCGCTTTATAAGCTTCATGACAGCAGCTCCGGCATCACCCGATCTGACCATGACGACGTTTACGAGACGCTTCTCGTTCTTCTTGAATGATCTTACCCAGGATCCCATCGTGTTCACGGCCTGATCCTTTGCGAGTCTCAGACTCTCCTTCTCGGCTTCGGTAAACTGATTCGCAAATGCTTTTTCCTCTGCCCTGTGCTGCGCGGAAAGTTCTCTTTCCTGCTGCCTGTTGTCCGCTAAGAGTTTACGATACTGTTCATAGTGAACTCTCGTAGGTTCGCTTACGGTAACCAAAGTATCAACTGCTCCGTAAATCTGTGATCCGATCCTGTCAGATACGGCCTTGGTACTTGTAACAACCTTTTCGATCGCCTCGAACTTTTTCCTGAATCCGACGATCGTGATTATCGTCGTGACAAGGTCTGCGATAAGAACTGCAGTAAAGAAGATCAGTACACCTATCCTCACAGGGATACTGATGTGATAGATCAGGAGTTTTACCAGCGGATGCAGGACATAGATACCGAGAGAAGCGGCAATGCCCCAGTAAATATAGAACCGCAAACAGATATAGCCTCTGAAATTGAGTTTATATTCCGAATAATCCCACCAGCGCATGTGGAATATGTGATAAAGAATGACACCTGCTATAAGTTCCACAACAGTACATGCTGCAGCCATTCCGAAGAATATAATAAAAAAGCTGTTTTTCAGCGGTTCAAAGATCCATATGGCAGCATAAAACCCGAGTCCGTAGACAGGACATATGGGTCCTGCCAGAAATCCCCTGTTGATGAATTTTTCCTCAGTGATCCCGTAATAGATCACTTCAACTACCCAGCCTACAAAGCTGTAGATAAAAAACATCATGTAGGATTCCACAAAAGGATATGGCAGTGTCATTCTTTTCTTGACCTCATGACTCTGTATCCGCCGTCGATGGAAAGTGTCTCGCAATTGCCGAACAGTTCCTTAAGTTTATCCATAGTTGACGGTGCTCCCTGCTTGCGCTGGAGAACGACATACAGATACCCGCCGGGATTGAGCAATTCATATGACTGCTCGTAAAAAGCGAATACAGTCTTTTTACCGGCTCTCACAGGGGGATTCGTAGCAATGATATCAAAGCGTTCATCTCTAACGGCGAAAAGGATATCACTCGACATAAACTTGCAGTTCACACCGTTTAACATTGCGTTTTCCCTGGCAAGAGCAACTGCTCTTGAATTGATATCCACTCCGGTAACATCGAAAGCCATAAAGCATGACTTAATAACTATTCCCACAATGCCCACACCGCATCCGAGATCGGCAAATCTTTCCATGCGCGGGCCCCTTGATTTGACATCTTTAACAATGGTATCGATCAGAAGATTCGTACCGAAGTCAACATCATTTCTGGAGAATACGGAAGTATCCGTATAGAACTCAAAGTTTATACCGTTCATCCGGTAAGAGATCATCTTACGGTCTGAAGGTGTAGTAGGATTTTGATCAAAATACTGTGTCATGGCAGATACCTACACCGGTCTTCTCACATCATCGAACGGATAGTGTCATTGATACGGGCGATACTCACGGTTCTGCTCCAGGGCATTTCAGGAGCCTGGATAAGGCCTTTTGAGATTGCTTTTGCGCAGCTTTCAAATTCGTGAACATACCCGTGGTTGTAGTCCTTTTCAGCTTCGATCTGCTCAAGAAGAGCATCGTCTTTCGAGAAAAGCCCGATTCTTCTATAGTTGTTTATATTGGTTATCTTGATCTTCCCTCTCTCTCCGGTAATAACACCGTCCTTATCAGTATCGGCACACATTGTGACATAGAAATTGCCAAGTATGCTTCCGTCTTCCGACTCCAGTGAATATGTTGTATCTCTGTCGATCCCGGAAGAGAGCTTTCTTGCAAACACCCTTGCAACTTTTATGTCATCACCCATAAATGAGAGTGCAAAGTTCGTAGTATAGACACCAAGATCCAGATAGCTTCCGCCTCCCAGGACAGGACTGTTCAGCCTCGGAACATTTGCTATGTCATAACCTAGATTGGCAGATACATATTTTACCGAACCGATCCTTCCTTTGCCGATCCACTCAATGATCTGCTTATGAAGCGGAAGATAGCTTGTCCACATGGCTTCGGCAACAAACACATTCCTGTTCTTTGCTTCAAAGAAAATGCTGTCGGCTTCCGCCTTGCTCATAGCAAAAGGCTTTTCGACCAGGATGTTCTTATATTCCTTGATGCACATGATCGCATGCTCGTAATGATAGGTATTGGGAGTCGCAATATATACCAGATCGATGTCTTTGGAGGAGGCAAGCTTCTCGTAACCCGTGAAGACCTTTGCATCAGGGCAATGCAGCGCAGCAAACTTCTTGGCTTTGTTTCTTTCTCTTGATGCCACACCTTCGATGACAACATTCTTATTGCCTTTCAGGCTGTCTGCAACTTTTGCCGCGACTGTTCCGCAGCCGAGAATACCGACTCTAAGCATATATGGACCTCTTATATTATTTTTATTAGAACTCACTAATTTTATTTTGTGCCGTCTGATGTGTCAATCTATGTTTTGAACAAGCACAGGCTTATAGACATTATTGCAATATTACTTTATTTTATTTGCAAACAGGTATGGAAAGCAGGCTTATCTTGTCGGTTGGTTTTTTGAACAGGTTATCACCCCGTAAAAGAGGTATCATATATCTTCTTTTATCGTCATTCTCCTTCGCGTGCATGGCGCTGTTTATCAACCTCGCAGGAGACATGCCGGTCTTTCAGAAAGCTTTTTTCAGGAACCTCGTTGCCATAGCGATGTCTTATATCATTCTTGCAAGATCGCCTGAAAAGTTCAGGATAAAGAAGGGTTCTCTTCCGAGCCTTTTCATGCGCGCTTCTTTCGGTACGATAGGCGTTATCGCCAATTTCTATGCTATTTCCACAACCAACATGTCAGATGCCATGATGCTGAACAAGCTTTCGCCTTTCTTTGCAATGCTGACTTCCATAATCGTACTCAAAGAAGCTGCAGACGGATTTCAGTGGGCAGCGATCCTCACAGCTATCGCCGGCGCGGTCTTTGTTGTAAAGCCGTCATTTCTGTTTGGAAGTCTCGGCATCAGCGCAGACTCGTTCTTCCCGCTCCTTGTTGCACTCGTTGGCGGAATATGTGCCGGAATAGCTTATACCTTCCTTCGCAAGGCAACGCTTAAAGGTGAACGCGGGATCGTCGTTGTCGCCTTCTTTTCAACATTCTCGTGCGTTGCGCTTATCCCATTCATAATACTCACCTATCAGCCGATATCATTACTTCAGTTTTTCTTCTGCGTCATGACAGGTGTATCGGCATGCTTCGGACAGATATTCATAACATCGGCATATGCCGCATGTCCTGCAAAAGAGATATCGATCTACGACTATTCGACAGTAATATTCACGGCGCTTTTGGGACTCATATTCTTAGGTGAGATACCTGACTGGCTCAGCATTATCGGATACCTGATAATCATCGGCGCATCGGTAATGAACTATCTTTACAACAACAATATCCTGAAGATAAAAAAGACTGATCACAAATAATTTGATTTGCGGTCAATAACAAAGCGCTTTATAAGATATGCCAAAGCGACTGAAATGCCAAAGTAGATAACGGGAACGATAATGAACAGGTTTTCGGGCATTTTGAGCAGTTCAGTCCAGAATTTACGGTCGTATCCGCTGATCTCAAAGAAAATATGCCTGCTGAACAGAAGGACCGTAATAAGAAATACGTGTTCCCTGAAAAACTTCGTTACGGGATTTCCGGTCCTGATAAGAAGGGTCAAAACCAGGATCATCATCGACAGGGCAAGGCCTAAGATAAGCCACGGAACACAGGCGGTCTTATAGATCCGTTCCAGCACTCTCATATTCTCCCTGTATATTTCATCATAAAAACAGCTTTGTGCAGCAGATAAAGGAACCCCTGTCAGTTTAGACAGGAAATACTGAATGCCAAAGAGGGAGCTGAATGCGGCCGCTCCGGTAAAAAGCCATGAGAAAAACTGTATAAGGGCTCCCTTCTTTGTCTTCGGCAAGAGTTTATCTTTATACTTCATCACGATCATTCCGACCGGGAAGAGCGGGATGTCGGGACCGAAATAAAGATAACCGATCTCCGGTTCAGATATAAGCATTCCGTCATGCACCACTCTTACGCATGGCACAAAAAACGACAGAACAAATATCACGATAAGGGGAACGATCTCATTATGCATGAGTTTTTTCAAAATCAGGTATATGCCGTAAAGAACAGCGATCATCACAAACGCAGTCATAAGATACCGCTCGATGCATTCCAGTAAAAGAAGGGAATAATATTGAGGAAAATCTATAAGTCTTGATTTTTGGTCAGCTATACGGATGAAACACCGGATAAGAGTCACGGAAAGCACAAGCAAAGGAACAAAAAGGAACTTCTTGTGTTTTATCTTCAACCCGTTTTTGTAGATGAACATGCCGGCAAAAAAGCAGAACACAGATATCAGCATCACAAATGAATATACGCTGGTATCTCCGGTAATATCGAACGGTTCAAGACAACGCACATTGAACATAGTAAGAACTCTGACAAGCACCTTGTCAAAAGGCTCCATCCTCCCCGGATATGAACTTCCCAAAGGCAACATCGCATATCCGTATATCGGGAACAGGAGCTGTGTCAGCACTAAAGTCACCACTGCGATATTGCACACAGCTTCAGAGATCATTACCTCTCTGTCGGATTCGGGTAATGCACCTTTTCTCTTCCAGCCAAAAACCATTATGCAAAGGATCCCCATCCCGCATAATATCCACATCAAAACAGACAGCATGGCAGTTCCTCCCGTTTAAAAAAATAACCCTTCTATTCTGTTGATTGCATATCTGCTCTTTGTTATCTGATCTGCTTAAAGACTATCATGTGAAAAAACATATAAACAGGGGATAAAATCTTGATATTACCATCAAAGAATACAGATAAAATGATCTGCAACTTACATTCTGTCCTGTTTTCCGTAAAACAGTTTATTATCCGTCTCGATAAGCTTTTTATGAAAAGCATTGATCTCTTTTCTTAACTTTTTGTCCTTTTCTTCATTGGCAAAGCGCTGCCGTCTGACTTCGTCCCAATCAGAAGGGATTGCTGTATTGAAAACGGCCTTGGTTTTAAAACAGGATTCTTCCCCGCTGAGTTCTTTATGTTCATTCCTGAAAGCAGCATAATTGCCTATCATGTCCATAAAACTGTCCCACAATGTAAAATACTCGGCGTATTCATCTTCGGCATTTTTCTTCGCATCCGCGATAACTTTTTTGACAGACTTAAGCCTGGTAATGCCAAATCTCCTTGAAGGATCTATCTCGCTTATGGAATTCCAGCCGGCCATTTCAAGAATCCTCATTCTGTATGCGAACATGCTGTCAGGCTTGTCTGAGAAGGCACTCAGCCTGGATGTCCTGTGACGTTTATCGACTTCAATAAATTCTCTGTATATACCGGGATAGCTGTCAATAAGCTCCTGCCTTCTTTCCAGGAGCCGGGCGTGCTCATCTGAATAATGACCGCTGTCAAGCTTTACATTAACATTTAAGAAATCCCAAACATTATCGATCAGTTTCTTGAGTTCAGTAAAGTACATAAGGTCAGAAGCATCCGAATTCTTTATTGCCGCATCAAGAGCTTTGTTAAGAGCTTTCCAGTTTACCCGGATCAGATTTTCATTCAGCTTGACCTGGATAAAACCGATCCATCTTCCGGCACAGAGGATCCGTCCTCTGTTGGCATCAAAATCAGCAGGATCGTCAGCAAGGATCTTGGCAAACATCTTATCTGCCAATTCAAATTCGCCGTTTTTCAGGTAAGAATCAGCTTTGGTTTTCGGTTTGCCGACAAAGACCGAGTAATCGTAAGAAACACCGCAGTGATCGCAGATATAGAGTTTCTTCTCCTTATTTAGCACCAGCCCGGCACCGCACTTCTTGCAAATGACGGTCTTCTTCGGTTTAACCAAAGCATCTCTCTTCTTTGGAACAGCCGGCTTAACAACGGACACTTCAGTTGCCGCTGATTCAGGCTTAAGCTCCGAAAGCTCACTATATGCTTTGTCATAAGCAGCTTTAATCGCACGGATCTCTTTTTTTATCTCTGAAACATTGTTCTTCTGTTCATAAAAAGGTGTTAATACCAACTCATTACGGGACTTAAGTCTTTTTTGCTTAGCCAATAGTTCCGAATACCTCTTTGCCAGGGTGTTCAATTCGGAAAGCTTCCGGAAATACGGACCCGCAGGACCGGAACTGAATCTCGGATCATTACTGAACAGCATAATGAGCTTCATGCTGTATGTTTTCGGATCGTCATAATTATCGAGTGAAGTCACCCCGCCCACTGCACATGCATAACCGTAAAGGTATTCGAAATCTTCAGGTTTTTTAGATAAGAGAAAATCATACTTCTCGCGGGCCTTGATGAATTCATTCCTGCTCAGGCATTCACAGGCCTGCTCAAGGAGATTTTTGCCGTGGAAATAAACAGCATCATAATGATTGCCGCAGAATGGACAATCGAAATAGTCCCGGTCTCTGTCTACTTCAAGAAAACTCCCGCACTCAGTACAGGAATACGGTCTTAGTTTTGCCATTGAATATCCCCCGACATTTTCAACAAAGGTTATATAGGCTGGCCGGCCCTCCCTCTTTGTGATGATTCTATCATGTGCCATTCAGCATGTTAATAATCCCGGAACGGACAACCGTTCATATATCCAAAAACTACCGCTTGTGTCATTTCTGTTTATCCGCGAATACCGGTGAAGTAATATCGGCTCAAATACAAAAAAGGAGTTTGGAATATGGGATATGCAATAAAGACAGAAGGTCTTACAAAGGCCTACAAGGACAAGGTCGCAGTCGACTCGCTCACGCTGACCGTGAATGAAGGTGAACTGATAGCACTCCTCGGTGTTAACGGCGCCGGAAAGACGACGACGGTCAGAATGCTCACGTGCCTGACAAACCCGACGAGCGGCAGAGCCGAGATCCTGGGGCACGATGTGGTCAGAGAAAGAGACCTCGTAAAGAGTCTGGTCGGTGTGTCGCCGCAGGAGACTTCGGTAGCCCTAAACCTTACGGTAAGAGAGAATCTGGAGTTCATTGCAGCACTATATCTGCCCAAAGATAAGATCAAAGCGGCGGTCGAACGTACGATAGATGTTTTCGGGCTCAGGGAATTTGAAAACAAGAAGGCAAAGCTCCTTTCGGGCGGAAACATGCGGAAGATCTCCATTGCAATGGCGACCATCGGCGGACCGAAGATACTGTTCCTGGATGAGCCGACACTGGGTCTGGACGTGCTTGCCAGAAGGCAGCTGTGGCGCGAGATCGAGGCTTTGAAAAAAGACACGACGATCATACTTACGACTCACTACATGGAAGAAGCTCAGGCGCTGGCAGACCGTATCGTCATACTGACCGAAGGCAAAGTCAGAGCGGTAGGAACGCTCTCTGAGCTTGAGGCAATGACAGGCAAGAAGGGACTGGAGGAAGTTTTCGTGAGTATTGCGGAAACTTAAGGAATGAGGTGATATTGATGAATAAGACATTAGCTTTTTCGAAAAGAAATCTGATTGAAATGGCAAGGGATCCATTGAGCTGGATCTTCTGCGTAGCATTTCCTTTAGTAATGCTGATAATAATGACAATAGTAAACACAGCGATCCCAAAGGAAGCCGGTATGACGATCTTCAGGATCGATAATCTTGCCGGCGGCATCGCAGTATTCGGACAGATGTTCGTTATGCTCTTCACTGCGATCGGTCTTGCAAAGGACCGCGAGAGCTCGTTCCTCGTAAGACTCTATTCTTCGCCGATGAAGAGCCGCGATTTTCTCATCGGATATCTCCTGCCGATGATCGTAACCGCAGTCATTCAGGTAACGGTATCATTCATCGTTGCATTGGTGATCGCACTTGTCACAGGTTATGAGATCAGCGTATCAGGGCTTTTGCTCTGCATCGTTATGGTCATTCCTTCCGCACTGATGTTCTCATCTATAGGACTGCTGTTCGGCACTCTCCTGAACGAGAAGGCAGCTCCCGGCATCTGCTCGATCCTTATCTCAGTCGGCTCAATGCTCGGCGGTATCTGGTTCGATCTGGAAGGTGCAGGCGGCATAATGCAGAAAATAGCAAAGTGCATGCCGTTCTACTATGCAACAAAACTGGCACGCTCTGCCATCGGTCTTGACTTCGGCATGGACACTTTCATCATGCCGCTCATCGTTATGGTCTGCTGTGCTCTTGTCATAACTTTGCTTGCAGGAGCTGTCTTCGGACACAGGATGAGGAGCGATCTGAAGTGAAATAATGCTATACTCGTGTTATGAAGATCAGCACGGATATCGACAGCAAATATAAAGAACTCGAGCTCAAAGTATGCAGCAAAGACATGACCGGTGAGGTCAGGTCTGTGGTAAGCGAGCTCCATGAGATATTCGACAGAAACCTGACCGGCACTGACACGAAGGGTAACAAGAGGATGATTCGCAGGAGTGAGATCTTCTCCGCCTATTCAGAGGGTCAGCGTGTGATGATACTTACATTAGACGGCCGCTATGCCGTACCGCAGAAACTATATGAACTTGAGAGCGAACTTCAGGAAGCTGACTTCATCAGGATCTCCAGATCAGAGATAGTAAATATCCGAAAGATCAGATCCATCGATATGAGTATCACGGGAACGATCAGACTCGTCATGAAGAACGGTTACGAGACATACGTCTCACGCCGCAATGTCGCCAAGATCAGGGAGCGCTTAACAAAGGTCAGGGAGGAAAACTCATGAAAAACATGCTTAAAGAGTACCTGACCAGGATCGCCATAAGCTTCTCGGTCTCGGCCTTCATGGGCATCCTGATAAACCTCATCATTGACACCGTCGTTAATTCCACCGGCAACGCAGGCTTCATCTCTATGTCGCCCCGGTACGTTGCACTCTTCCCCACCCCGGTCATCGCCGCATACTGCAACGTGCTCATCTACGGGATCATCGGCGCGGTATTCTCCGGCGCCACAGCCATATATGAAGTCGAGCGTATCGGATTCGTAATCCAGAGCCTCATCTACTTCCTGATCACCGCTGCCGCCAGCATGGGCATCACAGTCGTGCTGTGGCAGCTTCACCGCTATCCTGCGGCTTTCATCAGCACAATGGCCGGCTATCTCGTAACGCACATCATCATGATCACCATCGAGTACAGGAAGGTCAAGGCCGACATCAAGGCGATCAATGAGATGGCTGAGTAAAGGATCTTAAGATTCCGGTATTTCAGGAAGAGAATAAACAAAGCTCATAACTTTGCCGATGTCAGTGATCCTGCAGAGCCTCCAGTCCCCATTCGCATCTGCATTCTCAAAAACAATATCAGTGTCGACGGAAGTCTTATACGGACAGCTCTTAAGATCTGCCAGGACTTCGTCATAACTGTCATGCGCCGTCTGATAGACAGACTGCCAGTCCACCATCTCATACTTCACATTCAGACTGACCTGATTGCCGTTGATCCGCACAGCAGTGATATCGAATTTGATCTCGATGGTGGACGCAATGTATTCCGTACATGATATAAAGCCTTCACCTTCGGCATCTCCATAGTAAGATGTGTCGAAAAGCGTCTCTATTGCAGTGTAGTCACTGTCTTCTTCGGTCCAGTCCGTAAGGCTCCTTAAGGCTTTATAATCAAATTCGTTCAAAGCCTTGTTGAAGTTGATGAGCCTGTCATTCATTACATCCATACTCTTATGGACACCAAAAGCATAACAGCCCGAAAAGCATATTACCACAACGATGCTTAACACCGCCGCAGCTGCTCTTTTAATCCTGTCTTCTACTGCCACTGACATCATTGACTTACCGGTATTCAACTGTTATCAGACTTCCATTGAACCTTCGAAGACCTTTGCACAGTTGCCGGTCATGTACACCGTGTCATCAGTATAATTAATTATGAGATCTCCGCCTTTGAGTATGACTCTGATATCTTCACCTTTTTTGCAGTAACCGTTTTCGCAGGCAGCCACGACTGTTGCACATGCACCTGTTCCGCAGGCCATGGTCTCACCCGATCCTCTCTCCCATACTCTCATCTTGAGTGTAAGGTCATCGATTACTTTAACGAATTCGGTGTTGACTCTTTCAGGGAAGATATCCGTCGAATATTCAAACTTCGGGCCGATCGTATTGAGGTCCATGACATCGACTTTTTCAGTGAATACGACGGCATGGGGATTGCCCATGGAAACGGCTGTAATGTTATATTCATCGCCGTCTATATTTACCGGAACGTTGACTGCCCTGTCTCCCGGGAGCGTGCATGGGATCATAGGCGGATTGAGTTCAGCCTTGCCCATATCGACCTTAACTCTTACAACGACACCGCCGGAAGTCATAAGCTCCAATGACTTGATGCCGCTCTTTGTCTCGATCTTCATATGTCTCTTCTTATGACCGCGCTCATCGTACATATATTTAGCAACACATCTTATGGCGTTTCCGCACATCATGCCCTCTGAACCGTCCAGATTGAACATGATCATGCGGCAGTCAGCAACCTTTGAAGGTGCGATAAGAACTATACCGTCACCGCCGACACCGAAGTGTCTGTCGCTCATATAGACTGAAAGTGATTCAGGAGAAGAAACCATGCTCTCCATACAGTCGATATAGATATAATCGTTACCTGCTCCCTGCATCTTTATAAAATTGATCTTACGGCGCTTGTCACGCATATTGTTGATGTCGACAAGCTCCGTGTTTATCTCGGAGAAGTGGCTCATCAGTGAGTCTGCAAGCGCATCAGCGGTATCAACAGCCGTAAGGCAGGGAATACCGAGCATGACCGCACGGCGGCGGAGCTTGACAGAGTCTCTTGCAGGAAGTCTTCCCTTTGCGGATGTGGAGATGATGTAATTGATCTTGCCGCTCTCGATAAGAGACATTGTATTGTTCTCATCAGACTCATGGATCTTGGAAACGGCTGTTACTTCCATTCCCGCCTGTCTTAATGCATCTGCCGTGCCGTGTGTGGCATAGAGCCTGAATCCCATTGAGTCAAATTTCTTAGCGATCTCAACGATCTCAGGCTTGTCGGAGTTTCTGACCGTGATAAAAACACCGCCGCGCTTATACATCTTATAGCCTGCAGCTACAAGACCTTTGTACAGAGCTTCCGAGAGGTTTCTTCCGACACCCAGGACTTCACCTGTGGACTTCATCTCGGGGCCTAACTGTGTATCAACGTCTGTGAGTTTCTCGAATGAGAACACAGGAACTTTTACAGCGGTATAAGGCGACTGTCTGTAGAATCCTGTTCCGTAATCCATATCGGCAAGAGGAGTTCCGAGGCTTACTTCGATAGCCACATCCACCATCGGAATGCCTGTAACCTTGCTCATGTAAGGAACCGTTCTTGAAGCTCTCGGATTGACCTCGATAACATAGATCCTGTTGTCTTTTACGATGTACTGGATATTTACGATACCTGTCGATTTAAGACCGTCACAGAGTGCGATCGTAGTATCCGTAAGTTTCTTATACATATCGTCATAGATATGCTTTGCCGGATACATCGCTATCGAGTCTCCGGAGTGGATCCCGGCACGCTCGACGTGCTCCATGAGGCCCGGAATAAGAACATCCTTGCCGTCGTAGATCGCATCGACCTCGATCTCCCTGCCCTGGATATATTTATCGATGAGGACAGGATTTTCTATACCCTGTGAAAGGATGATCTTCATATATTCGTTAACGTCTTCATCGTTGAATGCGATGATCATGTTCTGACCGCCAAGAACGTAGGAAGGTCTTAAGAGCACAGGATATTCGAGTGTGTTTGCAGCCTTGAGTGCTTCCTCGAGTGTGAGTACTGAGAAACCCTTAGGTCTTGCGATTCCGAGTCTTTCGAGAAGTTCGTCGAATCTCTCACGGTCTTCTGCCATGTCGATGGAATCAGCTGATGTGCCGATGATGTTGATGTTATTCTCGGATAATGTTTTCGTAAGCTTGATGGCCGTCTGGCCGCCGAAAGCAACGACTACTCCGAAAGGCTTTTCCTGATGAACGATGTTCATTACATCTTCAGGTGTCAGAGGCTCAAAGTAGAGTCTGTCGCCCGTATCAAAGTCAGTGGATACAGTCTCGGGGTTGTTGTTTACGATAACGACTCTGTAACCCAGATTTCTTAATGCATGTACACAGTGGACCGCAGCATAGTCAAACTCGATTCCCTGACCGATACGGATCGGACCTGAACCGAATACGATGACTGTCTTCTTGTCCTTGTCGCCTGCCTTCTCAAAATCAGCTTCATTCTCGCCGCCTTCCTCTGGTCTGTTGAATGTTGCATAGAAATAAGGTGTATGTGCTTCGAACTCGCCTGCACAGGTATCAACCATCTTGAATGTAGGCTTGAGTTCATATGTTACAGGCTTTCCTGTGATCCTTGCGATCGCGTTGTCTGTAAAGCCGAGCTTTTTAGCCTTTACGTATTCATCAAAGGAGATGTCTCTGCCGGAGATGTTCTTTTCGAATTCGACAAGGTTCCTGATCTTGGCAAGGAACCACATATCGATCTTCGTCTCTTTATTGATCTCCGCAATATCAACACCTCTTCTGATCGCCTCAGCGACATAGAAGAGTCTCTCGTCAGTAGGTGTTACGCAGTGCTCCATGAGTTCTTCATCTGCGACTTCCTCCATCTTCTTTAAGTGGAGAGTATCAGCTGAGATCTCTGCGCCTCTTACGGCCTTCATGAGCGCACTCTCGAAAGAATCGGAGATCGCCATGACTTCGCCTGTCGCCTTCATCTGTGTGCCGAGATTTCTCTTGGCATATACGAACTTGTCGAAAGGCCACTTCGGATACTTAACTGCGACATAGTCCAAAGCAGGCTCGAAAGCTGCATACGTATGGCCTGTAACGGCATTTACGATCTCGTGGAGTCTGTAACCTATGGCAATCTTTGTTGCAACCTTTGCGATAGGGTAACCTGTAGCCTTTGAAGCGAGAGCCGAGGATCTTGAGACTCTCGGGTTAACCTCGATTACCGCATATTCAAATGAGTTCGGATTGAGTGCGAACTGGCAGTTGCAGCCACCTTCAACGCCCAAAGCTTCGATGATGTTAAGTGATGCTGTTCTGAGCATCTGATACTCTTTGTCTGAGAGCGTTACTGCAGGAGCGATAACGATTGAGTCGCCTGTGTGAACGCCGACAGGATCCAAGTTTTCCATCGAGCAGACCGTGATAACGTTGCCGTCCTTATCTCTTATGACTTCGAACTCGATCTCTTTCCAGCCTGCGATTCCACGCTCGATGAGGACCTGGGTGATAGGAGATAATGCAAGACCATTTCTTGCGATCTCATGAAGTTCTTCCTCATTGCTTGCGATACCGCCGCCTGTTCCGCCTAATGTGAATGCAGGTCTTACGATAACGGGGTATCCGATCTCCTTTGCGAAGTCCATCGCATCCTCAACTGTCGTTACGACCTTTGAAGGAATGCAGGGCTGGCCGATTGCTTCCATCGTGTCCTTGAACATCTGACGGTCTTCGGCCTTGTCGATACATTCGGGTGATGAGCCTAAAAGCTTAACGCCATGGGATTCAAGGAAGCCTTCCTTGGCGAGCTGCATGCAGAGCGTGAGCGCTGTCTGTCCGCCAAGTCCGGAGAGGATCGAGTCAGGCTTTTCTGTCTCGATGATCCTCTTAACCGTAGTAAGTGTAAGGGGTTCGATGTAGATCTTATCTGCCATCGACTTGTCTGTCATGATAGTAGCCGGGTTGGAGTTAAGGAGTACGATCTCGATGCCGTCTTCTCTTAAGGCTCTGCAGGCCTGTGTGCCCGCGTAGTCGAACTCTGCTGCCTGGCCGATTACGATAGGACCTGAACCGATAACAAGGACTTTTCTGATTGTTTTATCAAGCGGCATATTATTTGTTCCTCCTGTCTTCCATCATGTTAATGAACATATCGAAAAGGAATTCAGTGTCCTTGGGTCCTCCGCATGCTTCCGGGTGGAACTGTACAGAATAAGCGGGCTTGCCGATATATCTGATTCCTTCGTTTGTTCCGTCGTTTACATTAACAAAGTATTCTTTTGCAACAGCGGTATCGATAGAGTTGCTCTCCACCTGATAACCGTGGTTCTGTGATGTGATATAGACTTTTCCTGTCTCAAGATTCTTTACGGGATGGTTAGCTCCTCTGTGTCCGTACTTGAGCTTGGACGTCCTGAAGCCGTGCGCAAGAGCAAGTATCTGGTGACCTAAACAGATGCCCATGATCGGAATGCCGGAATCCTTCAGTTCCCTCATGGTCCCGATTGCTTTTACATTGTCCTCAGGATCTCCGGGGCCGTTGGACAGGAATATTCCGTCGGGTGCAATTTCAGTTACCTTGGCCGCATCAGTATCTGCCGGAAGGAGATGAACTTCGCAGCCTCTTTTCGCAAGTTCTCTTGCAATATTGTTCTTTATGCCGAAGTCGAACATTGCAACGCAGAACTTAACTTCACCTTCAGGTGATACGACAGTCTCTTCAGGTGTAGTGACCTCTTCTACCGGATCCTTGATCCGGTATGCCTTTATCTCATCAAGAGAGAACTCATCCGGTCTGTCGCAGATCGCACCGTTCATTGTGCCTGATTCTCTTAAACACTTGGTAAGAGCTCTCGTATCGATACCCTTAAGTCCCGGGATACCCTGCTCCTTAAGGAATGTATCAAGATCCTTCTCGCATCTGAAATTAGAAGGGACTTCGCAGGCTTCTCTTACGATGTAACCTGATACATTTACTTTTGAGCTTTCCATATCAGGCGTGATTATTCCGTAGTTGCCTATAAGGGGGAATGTCTGAACCACAGCCTGTCCCTTATAACTCGGGTCGGTCAGTGTCTCTAAATATGCTGTCATTGCCGTAGTAAAGACTATCTCGGAAATGACGCTTCCTGAAGCTCCCATGGCTTCACCCTCGTAAACGTTGCCGTTCTCCAGTACCAGATAACGTTTCATTAAATCATGCCCCCTTTTATAAAAAAGGCTTTTCCGTTGAGAGAAAAGCCTTAAAAATCAAATCAATCAAGAAGGATCTTGCGCACCATGCTCATCATCTGTTCCTTCTCGATAACATCCTTATGCCTTACTTCAAGTGACGGTAATTCCGAGATGGACTGAGGGATCTCAAGTCCGCTCTCCTCGGCAAGTTCGGCAATAATATCAGGTATCGACTTATCGTCGGAATATCCTGCTCCTCTTAATGCATCCATAACTGCCGGCGCAAACTTGAACGGTGATGCCGTGGAAGCAAATACCGTTTTGCTCTCGTCACCTGATCTGGTGTGATATCTGCCGTAGATGTTAAAGCCTACTGCAGTATGAGGATCGATAACGTGATCCGTGCGGTCGTAAACCTCAAGGATCGTCTTTGCTACACCCGTCTCATCAGCGAATCCGCCGACAAAGAGTCTCTGCAATGCCTTCAGCGTATCCTTATCGACACTGTACTTGCCTTCCTCGAAAAGTTCATTCATCCAGTCAGTCACCTTTTGAGTATCCTTACCGGTGATCTCGAAAAGAAGTCTCTCAAGATTTGAAGAGATAAGGATGTCCATTGAAGGTGACGTAGTCTTATAGAACTCTCTGTTGCGGTCGTAAATACCGCTTGAGAAGAAGTCGCAAAGGACCTTATTACGGTTGGAAGCGCATATGAGCTTATGAACCGGGATGCCCATCTGCTTTGCAAACCATGCAGCTAGGATATTGCCGAAGTTTCCTGTCGGAACAACTATATTGAAAGACTCGGTAAGATCTATCTTGCCCTTCCTCAGGAGTTCTACATATGAATATACATAATAAGCGATCTGAGGAGCTAACCTTCCCCAGTTGATGGAGTTTGCAGATGAGAGCATTATGTCATGCTCGTCAAGGGTAATGGCAAATTCCATATCGCCGAAGATCATCTTAACGCCTGTCTGGGCATCGTCGAAACAACCGTTAACAGCGATAACATGAGTGTTGGAACCGCCGGTTGTCGTCATCTGGAGTTTCTGTGCTTCAGATACGCCGCCTGTAGGATAGAATACGATGATCTCTGTTCCGGGAAGATCCTTAAAACCTTCAAGAGCAGCTTTTCCCGTATCACCGGAAGTAGCTGTAAGAATGCAGATCTTCTTGTTCGTTCCGGTCTTCTTTGCAGAAGCCGTCATGAGATGAGGCAAAAGCTGCAATGCAACATCTTTAAAAGCGCACGTAGGTCCGTGCCAGAGTTCAAGGATATATTCCCTGTCGTTATATTCGTTCATCTGGACAAGAGGAACGGGATTATCGCCCCACTTGTCTTCTGAATATGCCTGTCTTGTATATTCAAGAAGTTCAGCCTCTGTAAAATCCGTAAGGAACTTTGAAAGGATAAATGCGGACAGCTGATAGAACTCCATCGTCTGCATCTTCTCAAGATCTTCTTTTGTGAGCTGAGGAACCGACTCGGGAACAAAAAGGCCACCATCAGGAGCGATACCTCTGATTATCGCTTCGCTTGAAGAAAACTTTCCTTCATATCCTCTGGTACTTATATAGTTCATTCTGTATCTCCCCCGGCCGTTGTCTCTTCTCCGGCTGTAGTCTCTTCCGCTTGAGTCGTTGTCTCTGCCAGGAACGGCGTCGGTTCAGTCGAACCATCTGTCGTCTCAGCGGGCATTTCTGACTGGATCACCGCTTCTGTAGTATGCATAGGCTCCGTCGGTTCTGCAAAGATCGTTCCGTAGCTTGATTCGTAAGCACTTACGATCGCCGAGACTTCAGGATCGTATCTGTTCTTACGGAACTCTCCGTAAAGATATTCAAGCTTATCCTGGGCCGATCCGCCTGACTCGATCTGTTTTATCAGAGGAATAATACCAAAGATAATGAGCAACGTCATTAGTAAGAATGACAGAATTACAACGCCGGCAACGACTAAAGTTTTCATTTTCTCTCTTGGAGATTTTATATCTTCAATATCTATTGAATCATCCGGCAGTTCGTCAGCCACTCCGCCTGAACGCATCAGGATATCTCTTCTTTCCCTGGAAGATGCCATTTGAGGAGACTCGGAAGTCTTTTGGGCCTTCGTCAGGATAGGTGCCTGGAAGTTTGCTCTGGCAGCCGGGGATGACCCCGATGTCATCTGGGCATTCTTGAGCTTGCCTGCTATATCAGCAGGAGGAAGATCCGGAGGCGGATTCTTGATATCCTCCCTGACCATTCTTAAAGCTTCCTGGGCAATCGTCAGATACTGCTCGGTGCCCAGAACACCCTGGATCGCAAAAACAAGACTGCCTTCAGCTCTTTTGAACTGACCTTCTCTGGCCAGACAAAGACCGAAGATCAAAGCAGGATCTCCCCACTTCTGATACTGGGAGATCAACGGTTTTAAGAATATCTGTGCTACGTCAGTGCCGTCGCCTTGTGAATTCTGTAATGCTCTGTTGTACTGGCGGACGATGCGGGCCTTCTCTTCATTGCTCACATCAAAAAGAATGAGACTCGACTCATTTATGGGCTGTATCATCATACATAAGCTTAAATAGTCGTGCATCCGGTCAATCCTTTCAGTGTGGCTCTTATCTGCCCCGTCAGATATAGCGATCCTGTGACAAGAAGAGTCATTCCGTCTTCTTCAGACCTTTCATAAGCAAGTCTTGCACCGTCACAGGCATTTTGGCATACCGCCAAATCTTCTGAGATATTATACACATATTTGATTTTCTGCGCGAGAACATCAGCCGGCTCGCTCCTTGGGTTATCGGGAGTCACTGTAACAGCGCTTACTATATTAAGACCGCTTGTTTTATAGGCCTCAAGTATTCCCGTCACGTCCTTGTCCGCCATAACGCCCATGAGAATTCTTACAGGTTTGCCCTTTAATGAACCGTTCAGCATTTCATTCATAACAGAAGCAAGGCTTAAGGCACCCTGGGGATTATGACCGCCGTCGATTATTATCACCGGCTTTAAGCTCAGGATCTCTGCCCTGCATTTCCATCTGGCAAGCGCGATGCCTTCCTTTATGGCTTCAGGAGAAACTCCGCACCGTTTTGCTGCTTCGATGGCCGTGATCGCATTTCCTATCTGATGCCTGCCGTTAAGGACCGTGCTGTAAAGGGTTCCTTCATATATAAATTCCATATGGCCGTCTTCTGTAAAACGCGCACTGTCAAAAGCCTTCCTGCTGCCTGCAAAAGACAGGGGTACATATTTCTCTTTTGCTTTTGAAATGAGCGTCGCCCTTACATCAGGCTTCATCTCCTCCGGCAGTATCATAAGATCCGGATCAAAACATACAGCAGGCGAGCCTTTCTTGAAGATGCCTGCCTTTTCGCCCGTTATCTCCGAGATCGTATTGCCCAACACACCCGTATGATCAAGGCCCAGGGCTGTAATGACCGTGACCATGGGATCTTTGATGATATTCGTGGAATCAAGCCTGCCGCCAAGTCCTACTTCAAGGACCGCCACATCGATCTTCTTCTCCGCAAAATAAAGAAAGCAGACTGCCGTTATCAGTTCAAACTCAGTAGGCTCATCACATAAGCCCCCGTTGATCATCTTCTCCCTTGCTTCTTTGACCTGTTCCGAATACTTTTCGAGATCTGATGAAGATATCTCTCCATATGAATCATCGGCTATGTATTTATCCAGTCCGGCTTTGCCGTCTATTATCCTGATTCGCTCGGAAAACCTCTCGAGGTAAGGCGATGTAAAAACACCGACTTTCTTATCATCGGCAGCCATTATCGATGAAATGAATGCTGCAACAGAACCCTTGCCGTTTGTTCCCGCAATATGAACAGACTTAAAACTGTCCTGGGGATTGCCAAGAAGATCCATCAAAGCGGTTATTCGTTCAAGCCCGGGTTTGATGCCGAATTTCAAAGCTCCTTCCAGAAGATCAGGCACCTTGGATTCAGGCATCGGCAGTTTCCTTTCCTGAAGAAGCTTCTTCAGGTTTCTGCTCTGTCTTGGTATTGTAATCCACCATGTCCTTCTTCCTGAAGACCATGATCTTGCTCAGTACATAGTTTGCGATTACTACGAATACAGCATTGATGAGCTTGATCATGTATTCATAGGTGAACGGTATGCTCCACTTAAGAACATTTATGTAGGTCATAGGTGTCGTATACGGCACTTTGGTGATCAGTTCGCAT
>JAIKWL010000072.1 GCA_024684815.1 Saccharofermentans sp.
CCGTGGCGGATATCTCTATCACGGAAGAGTACAGGCTTTGGCAGAGGCGGCAAGAGAAGCCGGTCTCTCATTCTAATCGGGAGGAGCAAATTAGATGGCTTTAGAGTCTAAGAACATTTCAAGAGAAGAAAAGAAGGATAAAGAGTTCGAAGAGCGCGTTATCCACATCGGCCGTGTTTCCAAGACTGTTAAGGGCGGTAAGAATATGAGATTTGCTGCTCTCGTAGTTATCGGCGACAGAAATGGCCGTGTAGGCAAGGGAATCGGTAAGTCCACCGAGGTTCCGGATGCTATCAGAAAGGGTATCGAAGAGGCTAAGAAGAATATCGTTGAGGTCTCTATCGTTAACGGTACTATTCCTCACGAGACAATCGGTGAGTTCGCTGCAGCTCATATCGTTATGAAGCCTGCTGCAAACGGTACCGGTGTTATTGCCGGCGGTCCTGTTCGTTCAGTATGCGAGCTTGCCGGTATCACAGATATCCGTACAAAATCCATCGGATCCAACAATCCCAACAATATGGTCAACGCTACGATCGAGGGTCTTAAGACCTTGAAGTCTGTAGAAGAAGTTGCAAGACTTCGCGGTAAGTCTGTTGACGAGATTAAGTAAGGAGGCCCGCTCAAAATGGCTAACATCAAGATTAAGCTTGTCAAAAGCACAAATAAGGCAAGAGAGTCCGAGAAGGCTACAGTAAGAGCTCTGGGCTTAAAGAAGATCGGCCAGACAGTTGAGAAGGCTGATAATGAGGCTACACGCGGCATGCTCAAAAAGGCTGTTAACTACGTAGCCGTTGTAGAGAATTAATGGAGGTGCCAAAGCAATGAAGCTCAATGAAATGACTTCCGCAGGCAACGCAAAAGCATATCGTAAGGGAAGAGGTCCCGGATCCGGTAACGGCAAGACTGCCGGCCGTGGTCACAAGGGCCAGAATGCACGTTCAGGCGGCGGAGTAAGACCCGGATTTGAAGGTGGTCAGATGCCTCTTTACAGACGTCTCCCTAAGAGAGGCTTCAATAATAAGAGATTTGCTCCTGCTTACATCACGATCAACGTTAAGGACCTTGAAGTTTTCGATAACGGAACAACAGTAGATGCTAAGGCAATCGCTGAGAAGGGTATTATTTCTGTTCCTAAGACAAACGACGGCATCAAGATCCTTGGAAACGGTGAGCTCACAAAGAAGCTTGACGTAACAGCAGCTAAGTTCACAGCTACAGCTAAGGAAAAGATCGAGAAGGCCGGAGGCACGGCTACGGAGGGTTAATAGGCATGAATGGTATTTTTGATACTGCAGTAAATGCTTTTCGTGTAGAGTCTATACGCAAAAGGCTGCTCTATACCTTCATGATCCTGGGGATTTTTATGCTCGGCGGTCTTGTTGCCGTTCCCGGTATCGATGGTGAGAAGTTTACAACCGTCATCAGAAAATGGGGACAGCTTGCCAGCATCATGGACCTCATCTCCGGTGGTGGCCTCATGCATGCATCGATCTTATCCCTGGGTGTATCGCCTTATATTAACGCATCGATCATTATCCAGCTTTTGACCGTTGTTATCCCTGCTTTGGAGGATATGTCCAAAGAAGGTGAGACCGGCCGTAAGAAGATGGATAAGATCACGCGTTATTCGGCAATAGGTCTGGCATTAGTCCAGGCAATAATGTTCACATATTCAACTCGTTCGGCACTTAATTCGAGCCTTCCTATCTGGCTCAACGGAACTCTTGTTGCCATAACATTTACGGCTGGAGCCGCTATCGTGGTCTTCTTAGGTGAGAAGATCAATGATAAGGGTATAGGCAACGGTGTATCCCTCATAATCTTTGCAGGTATCGTTAACCGTCTTCCCGACATGGTCAAGACACTTTACTCTAAGTGTGTCGATATCAGCAGTAAGATTGAGAATGCCGTACTCGGAACGATCGTAGGAATTCTTGTTTTCCTCCTGGTTGCAGTCATCTCAGTTGCGATCATCGTATTTGTTCTTTATGTTCAGAACGCTGAAAGAAGAATTCCCGTACAGTATTCCAAGAAGGTTATCGGAAGACAGCAGCGCGGCGGTAACAGAGACTATCTTCCTCTCAAGGTCAATATGTCAGGTGTTATGCCGGTTATCTTTACGATGTCACTGCTTTCTATTCCGTCGATCATCGTTACTCTGTTCTTTAATGAAAGCCAAAACAAGTTTGCGCAGTTCCTTAAGCAGAGTTTCACTGGCAGCTGGTATTACTATGTGATCTACTTCTTCCTTATTATTGCGTTTACATTCTTCTACACATCGATCAATTTCCATCCTGTAGAGATTGCAAACAATATTAATAAGAACGGCGGTATGATCAACGGTATCAGATCCGGTAAGCCTACAACAGACTTTATCAAGGCAACTGCTTTCAGGCTCAATTGGATCGAGGCATTCTTCCTTGTTCTCGTCTGCATCGTACCGACAGTTATCGGTATCCTTACAGGATTTGAGAACGTTTGGTTTGCCGGTACATCCGTACTGATCCTTACAGGTGTTGCCAATGACCTTATCGTTCAGGTTGAAGGTGAACTTGAGATCAGAAGTCCTAAGGGATTCCTTGAAGATCTCACGATCAAATCAGGCAGAAGGTAATTTACTGTATCTTACAATTCAAAAACCAAGGAGTTGTTTTCAGAAACAACTCCTTTTTATTTAGAACAGCATATCTGAATTGCAACTTACGGATATTGAAGCATTTGATCTTCAGACGGATTATAATATCAGCATGAGCAACATACTTGATTATCTGGCGTGGAGGGGAGACCTCACTTTTATACAGGATCCTTTTAACAGTATCGATGCACTGATACTGTCGTGTCTTTCATATGTGGATTTCACCGGGGTTGTTCCCGGCAAAGGCGGCGGAAGGATCACAATTGAAAAGGCTGCAGAAAAGTACTTTTCGATCCATTCGGAGGAGGAACTTGCACAGGATAAGTCATTTATAAACTTCGGACCTGCTATGTTCAGATCGCTTGCTTCAACAAAGAGATTTAAAGGTGCTTATCTTCAGAACTTCGCAGATGATACTGACATATCAAGGCAGATCCAGTTCGCTGCGATCGAGATCGATACATCAGACGGTTATTCATTCATATCATTCAGAGGAACAGATGATACTGTCGTGGGATGGAAAGAAGACTTCAATCTGAGCTTTATGACTGTTCCGGCCGAGGATGAAGCGGCACAATATCTTCAAAAGGTAATGAAGGGCCGCCTTGACAGAATAAGGATCGGCGGGCACTCAAAAGGCGGACATCTTGCCATATATGCTTCAGTGGCAGCTCCTTCGTCCCTTTCCGACAGGATAGAGACTATCTATAATTTTGACGGTCCGGGCTTTAATCACGAGGCAATGGAGACCGAAAATTTCAGGCATATACAGCCCAAGATCATAAAGATAATCCCTCAGACATCGATCATAGGAAGGCTGCTCGAGAATACAACAGAACCGTCGGTGGTTAAGAGCACCGAGCTTGGCATCATGCAGCATAATCCGCTCTCATGGCAGATGGAAGGAAAGTGTTTTGAACTTTGCGATTCCACAGATAAGATAAGCGACCTGTTCGATGAGACCATGACAAAATGGCTCGGTGAAATGAGTTTTGAAGACAGAAAAGTATTTGTTGATGAACTCTTCTCCGTTTTTGAGGCTTCAGGTTGTGAATACTTAAGCACTCTGACCAAGATCGGTGTCAAGGGCACCAGGGCCATGATCGAAAGGATGCATCAGATCAGAAACGATTCCGGAGCCAAGGTCAGGACGCTGGTAAAGATGTTCTTTATAAACCTTAATGTCCTGAAAGACAGCGTTGTGAAAGAAAGGTTCGAAGAAAGCAAAGAAAAATTTGTCCTTGCAGCAAACCTGAAGAAACAGAATTGATCAAATTGAACAGAGGGTGTCTCAAAAGCGAAAACGCATTTTCAGACACCCCCTTGTTTATGTTGTTATATGAATTTGATCAGGCAATCAGCGGAAAAACCAAGGTTACCTTGAACAGATCGCCGTCGATCGATATGTCGAACGAGCCTCCCTGAAGTTCTGTAAGGCTCTTTGCGATAGAAAGCCCGAGACCGTTTCCTTCGGTATTACGCGACTGATCACCTCTTACGAATCTCTCGACAAGTTCATCGGCGCTGATATTCAGTTCGGATACTGAGATATTCTTAAAAGTGGTTACAGCTTTTCCGTTAGCGGTCTCAAGAGTCAGATATACTCTTGTGCCTGGCTGGGAGTATTTACAGATGTTATTCATCAGGTTATCGTATATCCTCATCATGCGTCTGCCGTCAGCCATGATCATGACCTTTTCTTCAGGCGCGCTTGTAACAAGGGTAAGATTGCAGCTGTCGAGTTTTTCCTTATATTCGCCTGCAGTCTGTGATATGAAAGTGCAGCAGTCAAGAGGAGCAGGTTCAATCTCGAGATTACCAGTTGATGCCTTGGATGCTTCAACGAGATCTTCGATCAGTCTTTTCAGCTTCTCGGATTGTCTTACCACGACTTCGGAATATTCGCTCATCTTAGGATCTGAAGGGTCTGCCGTTCCCATCAGTGAAGCATAATTGATTATGGATGTAAGAGGAGTCTTGATGTCATGGGAGACGTTGGTTATAAGCTCGGTCTTCATACGTTCGGACTTGAGCCTGTCTTCCACGGCGATGGTGACGGAGTCTGAAACAGCGTTCAGGTTATTGGCATGTTTTCTGAAATCTCCCCAGAGTCCCTTTGTGCTTGCGCGGTAAGTGATATCTCCGGCTGCCAGTCTGTCGCCTGCGAGCTTAAGTTTTTTCAGCATAAAGGCTATGTAGAGAAGGAACGGATAGAAGATGATCTTTGACATGATCAATGCTATTACCAGTGTTGCCTGATCTCCGTCTGAGGCTACAACCGTTATCAGCTCAACAATTGATATTCCTGTAAGGATCAATATGGTCTTCCACACGAGAGGAATGGCAAGGATCCCCTTGATCATGAGTCTTATAAGTTTATAAACAAGAGTACCCTTAATAAGCATATGAAGCTTTACTCTGGCAGCAAGGCTGACGGAAAGCCCGAGCATTGAATTAACAAAAGTGAATAATGCAACAGCAAACACGACTGCCGCAAAGTATCTGTCAGCAGCACCCACGAACATGAACAGGGGCACTGTTACTGTCAATGTCACCGCCGCAAGCACATCAAAAGGCACTTTGCCCATCGGTCCCAAAACTGCTTCTTCTTTGCCGGGTCTCATTCCTGCTGCACACATGAGCGCAATAAAAGCGGCAATTCCTATGAGAATAAATACTATGGCAACAGGGTAGACCAGATAACGAAGATTGATGGCAAGGCGGATCACCTGAAGCTCAAATTCCGAAAACGGTGAATAGTCCGAAGGATCCGCATAAGCTTCTATGGTCGCATCAACAACTTTGGAATCATCGGAATAATCCGTGAAAAAACCTTCCACATAGCCTTCTTCGTTATACACGATCTTCAGTTTGTAAGAATAAAGAACAGCATTTTCATATTCTCCCTGTGTTCCTGCGGCTTTTGCAACATCGTCAAAATCCGGAGTTGAGGCGAGTACTTTGCCGCTTTTATCCGTTATCCTGAGCGGAATAATATCTTTTGAAGAGCGGTTGCCGTTCATAAGGCTGTTGGCATCGTTCAAAACATAATAGTAAAGATCAGATTCGCTCCGATCCCTTACATACTGCGCTTCGGTTCTGCCGTACAGATCTTCATTAATGCATACAAAAGCAGTACATGTGCAAAGAAATACCGCGAACAATGCTATGTTGATCAGCAGAAAGAGCACGGACTTGCCGGCAATCGTTCTGAAGAATTGATTCTTTTTCTTTTCCATTAATTTCTCCCCTTTTCGATCTTGTAACCCTGACCGAATATGACCTTGATGTATCTCGGATCGTTGGGTGTGATCTCTATCTTTTCTCTTAAATGTCTGATATGTACTGCAACTGTGTTGTCACCTGCAGAAAGTGATTCCTCTCCCCAGACTTTCCTGTATATCTCTTTGGGTGCAAAGACTTTTCCCGGCTGTTCCATAAGGAGTTTCAGGATATCGAATTCCTTAGGCGTGAGATTTACCTTATTACCGTCTACAGTTACGGTTTTGGTGTCGTTATCAAGCTCAATGGAACCGACAGTGAGCTTTCCTCCGGCGGCAGTTCCAGAGCCGAGTTTGGTATAACGTCTTAGTTGCGATCCTACTCTTGCAGCGACCTCCAGGGGGTTAAAGGGCTTGGTGATATAATCATCAGCCCCTATGTTAAGTCCCAATATCTTATCCTGATCTTCGGATTTGGCCGTTAAGAGGATGATCGGCATATTGGAATTTTCCCTGATCTTTGACATCGCTGTTATCCCGTCCATTTGCGGCATCATTATGTCCAGCAATATGAGATGAATATCTTCTTTTTGTGACAGTTCAACGGCCTCGGCACCGTTAATTGCTTCAAACAATCTGTAATCCGGATTCTGCAGATAGATCTTCAGAGCATTTACGATATCTTTATCATCGTCACAAATAAGAATGTTATACATAACCCCACATCACCTCACCATGTCTGACATATGGTAATTGTACGAATAAACTCATTAATATCCAATAACAGAGCGCATTAAGATTTGATTAAGAATACCGGTTTGTGGCAAAATAACCGGTGGAAAAAGGCGGAGGATACCTGTAAGAATAATGCTTTACATAATGAGACACGGAAAGACCGACTGGAACCTTAAGCACAAGCTTCAGGGAAAGACGGATATCCCTCTTAATGATGAGGGACGGCAGATGGCGAAAGAAGCACGTGAACATTATAAGGATGTTCACTTTGATATTTGCTACTGTTCGCCTCTTATAAGAGCAAAAGAGACTGCGCAGATCCTTTTAAAGGGCAGGGATGTTCCGATAATTATCGAAGACAGGCTTGAAGAGATGGGCTTCGGTATCTATGAAGGGGAAGAAGGCGTATTTAATAAGCCTGAGTGTCCCGTAAGGGAACTGTTCTTTAATCCTTCAGGTTATGTTGCCGTGGACGGGGCGGAGAGCATAGAAGAATTATTCGCCAGAACAGGCAGTTTTCTTGATGAGATCGCCTATCCCGAGGTCGAAAAAGGAAAGGATGTTCTTATAGTCGGGCATGGGGCTATGAATTCTGCGGTTATCTGCCAGGTTCTCCATAAGCCCGTAGCAAAACTCTGGGAAGTTGGGATTGAGAACTGCAAGCTCATAAAACTCCTGTAAAAACAGCTCCATAAATAGGAGCGACCACCCCGGGAAGGGTGGCCGCAAATATGGGGATAATAGGAATAGAAAAATGTCTTTGTTGATACTTGAAGTATAGTTTAATCAGTATTAAATTTCAACGCAATTAATTAAATGTAGTTTTAACGTAATTTAAAAAGAATGTGAATGGTTTTTAGCATAAAACGAACAGTTGTTAACAAAATTGGTCGCTATCTGCTGTCAGTATACTAAATCATGTTAAGACCTGATTCTTTATGATTAATTGCTATTTTTTATTATGCTTTTGCAATCCTTGTTTATTTCAAGATCATCCGGTTCTTTGTCTTCCGCCTCCGTCAGGCATTATACCCGGACCTCCCATTCCTCCGAAGAACGTCCCGGAACCGTAGAGATAATCTTCGAGAGTGACAGTTTCTGTATATGAACCTGCCGTTACGGTATAGGTATTTCCTTTTATGAGATCCGGACTGCTTATCAGCACTGTCTGATATGAACTGTCTGCCGAAGCAGAAAGGATCACATTACCTGATACGTCGGCAACCCGGATCTCGGAACCCTGTGACTGGTTGCCTGTGTTGACAAGGATCGTTCCCTGGGCTGCATCGGTGAAGTTTGTTGCCATACCCGCAGCGCCCGCCATTATCACAGTACCGCCTGAAATAACCGCACTTCCGTTGACATCCAGCGAACCGTTTGCTCCTGATGTAGGTCCCATGACCGTGAGTGTTCCGCCGGTTATTTCAAATGTCCCGTTGGAATCCACACCGTCGCCTTCTGTCTTCACATATATATTGCCGCCGGTTATCTTAAGGATGCTTATGCCGTCAGACTGCATCATATCTCCGGAAGATGTATCAGACACCGCATTTATCCCGTCATCTGATGAGACGATCCGGATGTTTCCGCCGTTTATTGTTATACTCTGACCTTCAAGTCCTTCATATGACTCTGTGATATCTACAATGCCGCCATCTATCTGAAGTGAGGAGGATGCCGTGATGCCGTCATCTCCTGCGGCTATGGTTACAGTTCCTGATGAGATATAAACATAACCTTTTGTAAGATCTTTTGCGTTGTCTGCCTGTATCCCGTCTTTTCCGCAGGTGATACCTATCGATGCTTCCCTGACCGACACGGAGTCGTTTGCCTGGATACCGTCACCTGAACAGGTGATGGTTATATTACCTCCGGTAATGGTCACATCGTCTTTTCCGACTATACCGTGATCCGTAGAGATGATTTCAAGCGAGCCGGAGCCGTTTAAGGTGATGTCGGTTTTCGAAAAGACAGCTCCGTCGACATTATTGCTGTCTTTCGAAACAAATTCACCTTTTGAGGCAAGGAGATTTTCCGTTCCGTCTTCAAGAGTTATAAAGACGTTTCCGGCATTAAGACAATAGAGTGCCGCATAGTCAGAAGAAGTAACGGATGCATCTTTGAATACAAGCCTTACATCATCATCATCGCCGGCATCAACAATTAAGTATCCGTCATCAAGCGTCCCGGTGACAATGTAAGTGCCTTCGGACTTTATTGTAATGACAGAACCGCTGATCCTGACTGAAGAGGAATCCGAGCTTGCCGTATTTCCTTCGAGAGTGATCTTTTGTGATATGCTGTCGTCATATTCGATCACCATGTCCTCCTCTGATAATGCCTGTGACATATCTTCGGTTGTTCCTGTGGTTTCCGGAACTGTAAATCCCTGTGTTTCTGATGTTTGAGTTGTTATTGCACATGCCGACAATGTCGATATTGCAAGAGCACATATCAGCATTATGGTTATAAGAGCTTTTTTTGTATCAATATGTTTCATATCTTTATCCTCCGTAACATTGAACAGGATCAGAGCTGATCCGTATTTTGCGGCTGGTATTCTGAAAGTGAGATCTCAAGATTGCCGTTCCTTGTGCGCAGTTCATCTATGAATCTTTTTTCGGCTGACGGATCTTTTAAGACCAGTTCGTAGCTAAGTTTGAATAATGATCCCATATCAGAGGTCCTTACCTGTTTAAGTCTGTAAGAAGATGTATAGTTTCTCAGTATCTCATCGAATACATCACTGTAATTGAGGTTCTCCGGTATAGTGATCTTCAGATTCTTCCTAAGAAGATTCTTTTTCGCGCCGGCAAATCCGGAATAGAAGAGTATGGCAAGACCTATCAGACATGTGAACAATGCTGCATATCCGATATAACCCATGCCCATTATGAGACCCATTCCCATAGCTGCGAATATGGCGCCGATCTCTCTGGCTGTTCCGGGTGCAGATCTGAATCTTATGAGGCTGAAAGTTCCTGCAACAGCGACTCCCGCACCGATATTGCCGTTTACCATAAGGATCACGACACAGACAACTGCCGGAAGGATAGCCAAAGTCATTACAAAGCTTTTTGTATAGTCGTTCTGATAAGTGTGGATAAGGGAAAGTATGCCGCCAAGAAGGAGTGATACCAGAACGAGGATTATAAATACAACAGGAGTAATTCCTGTTGCCGGAATAACAGATTCAAATATATTAAGCATAAAAGACGCTCCTTTCTTTGATCTGACATGCCCTAAGGCAGTCTTTGTAGTATGTTCCGTATTTTGAGAAGGTTACCTTTGCTATTTTGTTGCGGCTCAGGAAATCCGCCATCCACAAAGGCATTGCGCCGGATATCTTTATTTCCATCAGTGTTGTGCCGGGGCAAAGAAGCGGTGTTCCCCAGATGTCTTTCCCGAGATCCAGATCTGTATCTCTTGCCAGGATATTCTCATCCAGGGTCAGTCTGAGTTCCGGATCGTTTTTGCCGGAATATGCTTCGCGTTCATAACTTAAGAATACTTTTGCTTCGATTCCGTCATAGAAGTTCTTAAAATATTCTATCTCCGATGTGATCTGCGATCGGAACGGCAGGGGTTTTCCGAGATCTATCCAGTCACAGGCGGCAATTTTGGGAATAGCGACACGCCTTTTATATACAACGTCCTCGAATTTCTTTTTTATCTCAACGAAAACCGTATCATCTGCGTTTGCCCGCTGATATGATCTTATCCTGAGTTTTTCTTTATATACCGGGTGGTCCAGTGAATCCCTTATCAGCCGGAAACTGTTTGTGTCGTAGTAGATATTACGGATGGTGGTCCTGCCGTACTGATCCTGAAGCATTCTTCCTTCCATCTCTTTTTGCAGTAATTCCTTTTGCGGCGCAGACAGAATGTACTTGAGTTCATATCTTTTGAAAACATTCTGATAAGACATATCATTAAACCTCCTTTTTTTTGTATGTTGGCTTAATGTTAACCGGCTTACCTAAAATGAAATTGAAATGCAGAAAAGAAAAAACTTATGCCCCGGTCTCTTTTGGAGTTTCCGGGGCATAAGTGCCGGGATGTATTCAAATGAATACAAAGACTGTGTTATATCAGTGCAGGAATTCAAAACTTAACAAAGAAGGATTTCCTACACCCTTGAAAGTGAGATAGAGCGGATATACACCGTCGGGAATCGTGAATTCTGCCGTGTGGTCTTCCCAGGCAGTACAAAAATCAACGCTCATGCTTGTCAGCGGGTCGCCGTCCAAAGAAGTTCTTACTTCAAAATCACCTTTGCCGTAGCCCCTTGTCGTGATCCTTAAGCCTGTAACGCCCTTAAGATCAAAATACTTAAAGCCTATCGTCGTACTGTCATAGATATCTCTGATATATGAGGGATCCTTGACACCGTCTTCGTGATCTTTAGTTATATTTGCCTGATGCAGTTCACCGACATACATCTGGTCCTTATCGTTAAAGAGATTGCATGCGATATGGGCAGGGTATTCACCGTTGTCGCTCAACGGTCCACCGTTAAGACCGCATGATGTGATCTCAGCCTGCATGATCTTACCATTCTCATCGAACGTAATCTTCTCTGCACAGCCCTGACGTGAATACCAGCTGTTGTTTGTCTGCCTGTGATAGAAGATATACCAGTCCTCACCGATCTGAACGATACTGCCGTGGTTGTTGGCACCGAAAGCAGCCGGCTTTTCTGCGGGCTTATATGTATCGATACCGATATCGCAGTTGCTTACTATTACTCCGCCATACTTAAAAGGTCCCAGCGGATTATCAGCTGTGGCATAGCAAAGCTCGTGCATTACCTGTGAAGAATAGATCAGGTAGAAGATACCGTTTCTTTCCCTTATGGAAGGGGCTTCGAAGAAAGCATGACCTTCGAATTCAGTTCCTTTGCTGTGCTGTGTCGAAGGAATAACGAATTCCGGAGCGCGCTTTACAGTAAGCATGTCACTGTCAAGGACAGTGACCATGCAGCCGTGACGAGAAGCATCTCCCTGACCGCAGAAGCCTGTGTAGAGATATGTTGTATCGCCGATCGTAATGACACCCGGATCAAACTGCTGCTCCTCGCCTTCTTTTTTGCCAAGGAGTGTTCCGTCTTCATGATGAACATAGCCCAGGAATTCGAATCTTCCTGAAGGAGTATCGCTTACGGCGACAGATATGATGCAGTCGTTGTCGAGCGCATAGAATAGATAGTATCTTCCGTCAGGTCCTATAGTTACATCAGGAGCATAAAGGCATCCGCGGTTATTCTTGTTCGCGGGGTCGTCAGTCTTTCCGTAGATGACGCCCTCATATGTCCAGTTGCCGAGGTCGTTAACCGGAGCTGACCAGGAAACATAATCACCCAGACAGAAAGCATAACCGTTAAAGAAATCATGTGAACCGTAGATATAGACCCTGTTATTGAATACATACGGTTCGCCGTCAGGAATGAATTCCCAGTTCGGAAGATAGGGGTTAAATGCCTGTTTCTTAGGAACTTCGTAAAGCTCGACACGTGGAACCGATTCGCCTTTGCTCATGTCAACCGTTCCTGTGGCGGACTCTTCGATATGCTTTGTCATGAAGGTTATGAAATCAGATTCAGGAGAGTCCTCCTGTACTGAAGGCTTTGCTCCTTCAGCAGTAAAGTGCATCTCATTCTTAAAGTCCGGAGAGAACGGCTTCCACATGGGGAGCATACTTCCGTCAGCATCATTGCCATTCGGATCGCCGTTCTTGATGAAGTTTACAAAGTATGTGCTCATCTGTCTTGCTATATCAAAGTGTCTTCCGACCATGGGTCTCCAGCACTTATCAAGGTTATCGAAGAAGAACCACAGATCAACAGAATGGAAAGTGCCCGGATTATCATCTCCCGGGATATCGGGTTCAAAACTGTAGTAATAGCCGGGCTTGTCATTGTGGGCAAAAGCAGCCTTTACCGCACATTCGATCGCACGGAGCGGCGCATACATGTTTCCGTTGTGCTTTTGCGCTTCGGGGAAAGAGAGGAATTCACCGGCTTTATTGCCGAAGATCTCTTGGACTTTTGCATTGAAGTCTTCCGGGGAATCTGCCGCGATAAAACTCGGGAACTCGTCAAATGTGTTGCCTGACATCATCGGGACATGAGCATGCTTTCCTTCCATAAAGAGCTTGAACGGTTCATCTTCCATGAAGACATTGTCGATCATGGGAGTGAAGAAGAAACTCTCTGTCTCCCTGAACTTCGCATAGACTTCCCTGATGTAGGATGCATCGAGTTTGCGCGCTTCTTCAACTGTGGATACTCCGAGCTTTTCGAAAAACTTTATACCGTATGAGCATGCGTCGTCGATCGTTCTCGGTGTCATAACGAAATCTTTGATATAAGGGAACTGAATGATTCCGGAGAGGATGACTGCTTTCTGATAAAGGCCGATGCTCGACTTGGCAGTCAGATGATTAAGAACGCTTCCGCCGCCTGCGGACTGGCCTGCAATGGTAATGTTATCCGGGTCACCGCCGAATGATGATATATTTCTTCTTACCCAGTTAAGACCTGCCTGCTGGTCCAAAAGACCGAAGTTGGCAGGGGCTTCCGGCGATTCCTTAAAAAGGTCAGGGTGTGCAAGGAATCCCAATGCTCCGAGCCTGTAGTTGACGGTAACGACTACGATGCCTTTTTTTGCGAGATTCTCTCCGTTGAATTCCATCTCGGCGGTATATCCCCACTGGAATCCGCCTCCGAAGAACCATACGAGTACGGGAAGCTTATCATCCCCGCTTTTGGCATTAGTCCAGATGTTAAGGTAAAGACAATCCTCATCGATCTCGATATCCGGATCGACGTGCCATTCCATGCAGTATATATCCGTTCCGACGCCGGGCTGATCCTGGACTGATATAGGTGCAAATTTGTATGCATCAAATATCCCGTCCCAGTCTTTACACGGTTTGGGAGCTTTCCAGCGGTTCTCACCTATAGGCGGTTCGGCAAACGGAATGCCTTTAAAAGCTGTGATGCGGGTGTTGTTTCCGGGCAATCCTCTTACAAGTCCGTTCTCGGTCTTTACGATCTTCAACATAGGGAACACCTCAAAAATTTAATATAATTACAATAAATGTTAGTTAAGTCCCGCGCTTTATTCAATGGGATAAATTACAGATAAAACCTGACTAAATCCAACAGTTTGAATAGTCTTTTGGTTTGCAAAGGTCAGGTGATTCCCTATAATATGAAGAGTATATTTGAATCAGTTTGGTTTTCGGGCAGGGGGATTTATGTTTAAAGTCGTCAAAGACAATTTTTTCGGCAGACTTAAACTCAATAAGAAATTCCTTCTCATGTATGTTTTCTGCGTTATCCTGCCTCTTGTTATTACAGATGCGTTATTATTCCGGTCCGTATTCGAGGCTGAGCTTACGAACCAGAAGCACTACAGGGAGACCGCCATTGAATCGTATTACAACTATCTGGCCGATCTTTTGTCCTACGATAATACGGTAGCTAAAGCGATAGACCTTAACAAAACCCTTAACATGTTTATTAATTCACCATATAAAGATCCATATGATTTTTTCTACAATTATTCCCAGACATTCAATAATTCGTTCTTCTCGACGTTATCGGATCTGAACTGGGACAGAATCGTTATATATTCGGATAACCAGACCATGCTTAACGGCGGATATTTCCACAACCTCGCAGAGGCAGAGGGGGAGGTATGGTATCAGAAGTTTTCAGAAGAAGGCCTGAATGAGGCCGTTTATCCGTATTATGATTACGAACCGGTCATGAAGACTTTTGACCAGCACCGTTTTATCTATGTCAGAAGAATGGTCAATACCAAATCGGTCATTGACAGGATCGTAACGATCGAGCACAAACATTCAAGGATAACGGGCGAACTTGCGAATCTTCCGGTTAACTGCTCAATGTATCTTTGCTGCGGTGATTATGTGATCTATTCCAACGAGAACAGCAACATAGCTTTTCCGGATCTTATGGAGAAAGTGTCAAATGAACCCTACGTTACAGTCAAAGAATACGATATGTACGGTAACACGTTTACGATATATGCATTTACTGAAGATCTTACTCTTACGACAGTAATCGAGAATAATTTCCTGACGATAATAATCATTATCATATTTACGCTCCTTCTGCCCATCGTCATCATGAAACTCTTGGAGCGCTCCATTACCGACAGAATAAAGGTTCTCGAAAAAGCATTCGGTGAAGGAGATAACGAGATCCTGCAGCCTATCAAAGAGATAAAAGGAACGGATGAGATATCTTCCCTCATGCACAACTATAACAGGATCGTAGATATCAATAATGATCTTACAAATACGATATATAAGGATAAGCTCCGTGAACAGGAAAGCGACCTTGCCCGTAAGAATGCCGAACTCCTTGCTCTCCAGAGTCAGATCAATCCGCACTTCCTGTTTAATGCTCTTGAGAGTATAAGGATGCACAGTATCCTTAAGGGCGAGACTGAGACCGCAGAAATGGTTCAGAGACTTGCCGTAATGGAACGTCAGAATGTTGAATGGCATGCGGATTCCGTAACCATAGAAGAGGAAGAGGGTTTTATCGATGCATATCTTCAGCTCCAGGGCTACCGCTTCGGTGACAGGATCTCTTTCAATATCGATATCAGTGAAGAGTGCAAGAAGGTGCTGATTCCTAAACTTACTCTGGTTACCTTTGTTGAGAATGCCTGTGTTCACGGCATCGAATCCAAATCGTCACAGGGATGGATCTTCGTAAGAGCATATAAGACCGATAAGAACCTCGTTATCGAAGTTGAGGATACGGGTGACGGAATGGATGAGGAAGATGTTGAACTTCTGCAGCAGAGAATGAATAATGTTACCATTGACACAATAAGAAAAGCGAAACACGTAGGGATCCTTAATGCCTGTCTCAGGATCAAGATGATGTTTAAAGATCAGGCAAGGTTTACTATAGAAAGTGAGAAGGGAGTCGGAATGTCAGTTATCATAATGATCCCGGCGGATCTGATTACTACGGCTGATTGAGGTGGATTATGCTTAAAGTAATTCTTGTTGATGATGAACCTTATATCCTTCAGGGACTTCAGGTCTTAATTGACTGGGAGAGCGGAGGATTTGAGATCGCAGCGTTATGCCATAACGGAAAAGAAGCATTGAATTTCCTTAAGGAAAACCATGTCGATCTTGTTATCACCGACATCAAGATGCCTGAGATGACAGGTCTTGAACTTCTGGAGACTGTTAAGAAAGAAAAGATCTCGGATGCCGAATTCATCCTTCTTACCGGATATGATGATTTTGCCTATACACAGAGAGCTATCAGAAACGGATGTCTGGACTACATTCTAAAGCCTGTAATCGAAGAGGAACTGATCTCGGTATTGAGGAAAGTGACCAATCTCAATAAAGAGTCGGTCATTCTTAAAAGAGACAGGGAAAAAATGGAAGATGCATATCTTGCAAGAGTCATAAGACATCTTGTGAGAGGAAAATTCAATGATGAGGATATAGAGTATGCCAATAAGCATCTCCAGCTTTCCGGCAATCTGAGATTTATATCCATTGAGTTTCTCCGTAAAGATTATGATGATGACAGTGATGAATCTGATGATTATGACCTGAGCACCGTTCAAAGGCAGCTCTATAACGCATGCAGAGAAGTGCTTAAGGAATATGCCGACCACTTCACGCTTGATATCAACTTTGATACTGAAAATTACAATGTCGGATTTATCTACACTGAGAATATGGCGTCCATGCGCGATATGACCGAGGAAGAGTTCCTTAATGCCCTGGTCAGAAAGGTCGAAGTCCTTATCATCAAACCTGTAAGAGTGCTTTGCGGCGAACTTGTTCCTGACGTGTTATCTCTTTCAAAGTCCTATGATTCCTGCAGAAGACTCCGGAGTATTGCCGGATTCCATAATAAAAGAAAATTATATTTCTATGAAGATACCCAGACTGCGCACAGCAGCATAGTCCTTTGCAAGACAACGATAGATGAGATCATAAGCTCGATCGTTAAGAATGACTCCCAGATGATAGTATCCGGTATCGAAAAACTGTACGAGGAACTGCAGGGAAAAGAAGGATCAGGCAGAGCGTTTGACCTTAACATCAACTATCTTTTGTTCCAGCTTATCCATCTTGCGAGTGAATTGGACGATTCCGTCAACCAGGAGGAGATCATTCAGTATATTTCCGCCAAGACTTCTGAAGACGCTTTTGTAAGAGGAAGTTATCAGCACATGAAAAAATTCGCCCTTGAATATGCGGCTTATCTTTCGGAACTCCGTAAGAGCATATCCCACGGAATACTCGCTCTTGTCGAGACTGAGATAAGAGATAATTATGCCGATAACATCAGTCTTAAATACTTAGGTGATAAATATCATATCAACAGTTCATATCTCGGACAGGTCTTCAGTAAGAAGTACGGTATGTCCTTTAAGAACTACCTGACAAATTACAGGATCAAAGAAGCTGCTAAGCAGATAATCAATACGGATAAGAAGATCAACCGTATTGCAGAAGATGTCGGGTATAAAGACAGTGATTATTTTATCCGTAAATTCATTGAGATCATGGGTTGTACGCCTTCAAAGTACCGCAAGTCCAACAGAGAGTCATAATCAAGCAGTTTTTCTTGTGCAACTTGCACAAAAAACTAACAGACTTTCTGTCACACATGTTAAATCCGTTGCATTTATGTAGAATTTATCAGTTGTTTAATGAGAGTTTTTCAGGTTGTGGCAAAAATGGGGCAACCCTATAATTATGGCGTATTACTCGTGATAAACGAGAATCTATTTCGGGAGGTCGAATAATGAAGACAAAGAAAATCGTTTCATTGATCTTAGCGTCAATGTTGGCGGTATCAGCTTTCGCAGCTTGTAGCACAACAAAGCCTACAGAGACGACAGCCGGTACAGACAACGGTGGCGGCGGAGAGACAACATCAGAAGCTCCTAAGGAGATCAAAGACTTTACGATGTTCGCTGCTATGGCAGGTAAGGAAAAGGAAGATGGCAACGAGATCATGGAGATCATCGCTGAGAAGACAGGTGTTCGTGTTAAGGAAACATGGCTCACAGGTCAGAACGCAGGCGAAGCTATCGGTTCTATCATCGCTTCAGGTAAGCTGCCTGATCTCATCGATGGTGGTGACGGTTCTGTTACTCTCTATGAGAACGGCTTGCTCGTAGCTTGGGATCCTTATCTTGAGAAGTATCCTAACCTTAAGGAAATGTACACAGAACAAGAGTGGGATAAGTTCCGTATGGACGACGGTAAGATTTACTGGGCTAACGTTTTCGGTAACTCTTATGACCACAACACAGCAACAGGCCACAATGGTGAGGCTTTCTGGATTCAGGTTCGTGTTCTTGAGTGGGCTAACTACCCGAAGATCGAGACATTAGATCAGTATTTTGATCTCCTCGAGAGATATGCTGAAGCTAACCCTGAGCTTCCTGACGGAACAACAGTAATCCCTTATACATGTCTCTGCGAAGACTGGAAGTATTACTGCCTTGAGAACGCTCCTATGTTCCTCGATGGTTATCCGAACGATGGTTGCGTTATCGTTGATATTTCCGCTGGTCAGGACAACCCGAAGGTTGTTGACTACAACACAACATCAACAGCTAAGATGTATTTCAAGAAGTTGAACGAAGAGTTCGCTAAGGGCGCTATCGATCCTGACTTCGCTACACAGACATACGACGAGTATATTGCTAAGCTTTCTACAGGTCGTGTACTTGGTCTCTGCGATCAGTATTGGGATTTCGCTTACAGCATCATGGGACCCTTCTCTTCACCTCTTGAGGCTACAGATGGTTCTACATTCCGTCTCGACGAGATCGGCTGCGACTATGTTCCTCTCGGACTCGTTGCTAAGGCTGGCATGAAGCAGCAGTGGCACTCTTATGATGACGAGCTCAACCAGTCTTCCGGTTGTGCAGTTACAACAAGCTGTGAGGATCCGGATCTCGCATTCGCATTCTTAAACGCACTCCTCGATCAGGACATCCACGATCTCCGTTTCTGGGGTATCGAAGGTGTTGACTATCTCGTAGACGAGAATGGTCTTTACTACAGAACAGAAGAGATGAGAGAGAATTGGAAGAGCGACAGCTACAAGGCTAAGCATTCCTGCGAATACTCATACTGCCCTCAGTGGGCCGGCATGAGCAAGGACGGTATCAACCGCATGCAGCCCGGCGAGCAGCCTTCAGAGTTCATCGAAGGTCTCGCAGCACCTCTTAGAAAGTGCTTCGATGCTTACGGCGTAGGTACATATTCTGAGTTCCTCGGATCTGATATCGTCGTAAATACTCCTTGGTATCCTCTCTGGTCATGGTCTAACAACATCAGCTCTGACACTCCTGGCGGAGTTGCTTGGAAGAACATGGGTGAGTGTAAGCACCTCTGGCTCCCTACAGTCGTTATGAGTAAGGACTTCGAGGCAGATTGGGAAGCTTACCAGAAGGCATATGCTGAGTGCAATCCTCAGGACTTCCTTGACGAGGCTCAGGCTGCAGTCAACGAGAGACTTGAGACAGCTAAGTCATTCGGTTGGACAGCTCCCGCTTGATCAAAAGCAGGTTAGATAGTTAATCGATGTGGTGGCAGCCATGGCAATCAAACTATGGTTGCCACCATTTATAATAGGAGAGGCTAAACATGGAAAATTCGACTTCTTTATCGAAGAAAAAGAAACAAAAAGAAATCGATGTCAATAAGCCGCAGCTCACTGTCAAGGAATTAAAGAGACAGTGGATCCTTGTGGTTATTTCTGCCGTATATGTTATATACGGAATCGTATTTTATTATCTGCCTCTAGCAGGCTGGATTATTGCCTTCCAGGACTTCAAGTATGCCAAGGGTATCGGCGGTTCAAAGTGGGTCGGTCTCGGCAAATTCAAATTCCTGTTCAGTGATAACAAATTCCTCATGGTTATTAGAAACACATTTGCAATGGGTGTGCTTAATCTCGTATTCAGCACAGTCGTAGCAATTGCGTTTGCTATTCTTTTAAATGAAGTTAAAAACAAGTATTTTAAGAAGTCTATCCAGACAATTTCATACTTGCCACACTTCCTTTCATGGATCATCGTTGTTGCTATCGTAAGTGATGCTCTTTCATCAACAGGTATCATCAATGAGCTCCTCATGAAAGTAGGTATATTAAAGACTCCATACGCATTCAGGGCTGACCCGAAGCTGTTCTGGGGTATCGTAACATGCAGCCATCTTTGGAAAGAGACAGGCTGGAACGCTATCATTTATCTTGCGGCAATTACTTCGATCGATCCCTGCCTTTATGAGTCAGCTTCAATCGACGGAGCAGGACGTTTCCAGAAGATGCTTTATGTAACTCTTCCCGGACTCCGTCCTACTATCATGATCCTCTTGCTCATGAACATCGGTAACGTTCTTAATGCAGGATTCGAGCTCCAGTACTTGCTCACAAACGGTCTTGTTCAGAATGTTTCAAGAACGATCGACATTTATATCCTCGACTGGGCACTCGATGCTCGTAACTTAGACTACTCTCTCGGTACTGCTGCCGGTATTTTCAAGACAGTCGTATCCATGACGTTCATAGTTGGTTCCAACTATATCGCCAAAAAGAGAGGCGACGAGCGTCTGTTCTGATGGAAGGAGGAAATATTCATGGCAGAACTTGAATTAAAAGCAAAACACAGGAAAAAGATGGCCAGAGAGGATCTCATCTTTACGATCTTCAATACAGCATTGCTGTTATTGTTTGCGATCATAACTTTGTATCCGGTTCTTAACACTCTGGCTTATTCCTTCAACGATGGTAATGACGCCGTAAGAGGAGGAATCCATCTCCTTCCCCGTAAGTGGTCGTTGAGAAGCTATGAGGAGATCCTGTTCAAGAGACCCGGTATCCGCGTTGGTGCGAAGATCACGGTTCTCAGAACGATCGTAGGTACTGTTTCGGCTTTGGCAGCAAATGCTTTGCTCTCTTTTATCCTCAGCCGTAAGAAGTTCCTGTTCAAATCCGGCTTATCACTTTTCTGGATCATTACGATGTATGCTCAGGCAGGTATGATCCCTGTATTGATCCTTTACAGATATCTCCACCTGACATCTACTTTCTGGGTATATGTTGTTCCCGGCATGGTAGCTGCATTTAACGTAATGGTTATGAGAACCTACATGGCAGGTATTCCTGATTCACTTGAAGAAGCAGCACAGCTCGAGGGTGCAGGTTACATGAGAGTATTCTGGAGTATCGTTACTCCGCTCTGTAAACCGGTTTATGCAACCATCGCTCTGTTCGTTGCTGTTTATCACTGGAACGCATGGTTCGACGCAATGCTGTACAACAGATTCGATCCTCAGTATACAACGTTGCAGTACGAGCTTATGAAACTCCTCGACTCAGTATCAGCTAATACCGGTACACAGTCAGCGGCACAGATGTCATCAGCTGCACAGAAGACGCTCACGCCTATCACGGTAAGAGCCGCAGCTTCAATAGCAACAATGGCACCTATCATCGCTTTGTATCCGTTCCTTCAGAGATACTTCGTTACGGGTCTTACGATCGGTGGCGTTAAGGAATGATACTTCATTCTTATTTGAGTGAATAACAGACTGCCTTGATCTCAGGATCAGGGCAGTTTTCACTTAAAACAAAATGTTTTCACTGAGAAAGAAAAGGGATTTTGGGGATATTATGTTGTAGAATGTATAAGCGTATATTCAGGAAAGCTTTGATGTGCGCATTCCATATAATAGTGAAAAAAAACAGACAGGTGTTGAATATATAATGAACTTCTTAAAACCAGACAGTCCGGTAATGAATCTTCTGAGTACGATAGCGGATCTCATCGTTCTCAATCTGCTCTTTGTAATATGCAGTTTGCCGGTCATCACATTCGGTGCAGCTTATTCGGCAAAGTATTATGTCGCCATGAAGATCGTAAGGGGAGAAGACAACGGCGTGATCGTCCCTTTCTTCAAAGCTTTTATCCGTAACTTCAAGCAGTCAACTGCAGTATGGTTAATAATGATCGTTGCCATTGCACTGATTACCCTGGATTGGCGCTGGATCTCATATAACGGCTGGGCAAATACTGCCCTGCCCTACAAGATAGGCATAATCGCATTCAGTATCGTTGTTGCACTTATGACGATCACGATCTTCCCGACGATCGCAAGATATGAGATGAAGACGGCTGAACTGTTTAAGGCAGCACTGATATTTTCGATCATTAAGTTTATACCTCTGATACTTATACTTGCTCTGATGGTCGGATCTGTGATCGCATGCATATGGTATGCACAGTGGTTCCCGCTGATCTATGTATTCTGTTCGACCACGATCACATATTTCCTTTGCGTGGTATTTATTAAACAGTTCGATAAGCTCGAAAAGAGCCAGGCTGAAAAACTCAAGGCATTGAAGGAATCGGTTGAGATCAATCCCGAGAAGGATGCAGTCGGCAATATTTCCTTAGCCGGAGCCAAAAAGGACGTTAAGAAACTGGAAGAAAAGTTAAATGAACCTGTCGTGACAGAGGAAGTTACCGGCAACAGACTTACCAGATTTATAAAGACAGAGAGAAAGAAACTTAAAAAACTCGATTCCAAGGATAAGCTGATATATTTGGCACAGTACTACCTTCCGGTAACAGTTCTTATCCTTCTCTTTATAGTGGCTGTAGTATGGTATGGAACAGACGTATATAAGTCCAAGATGAGAGTGTTGGGCGGAGGTCTTATCAATTGTGCGATAACTGAAGAAGGGCGTGATTACGCGACCAAAGGATTCCTTTCCTGGGGCGGATATAAGAAAAACAGAACGGCTATGCTCGTTGACTCCGATTTCAGTTATGATACACAGTCTGAATTTGATGATAAGTATCTTGAAGTTGCATTCAGAGCTTCGATAGTTACAGGCACGTACGATTACATGATCGTAAGGGAAGATGCGATCTATAACTATGCCACTACGGATTACTTCATGGATCTGAACTCAATCCTGAACATGGATAACTTCACTGAGGATGATTTCTATTACTATGTAATGACGGATGAAGAGAAAGCAAGAGAGGCCCAGGGATTCTCGCTTAATGATCTGTTAAATATCGGAAGTGAGGACAGCGATGAGCCTGCGCCGGTTGCGCTGAAGCTGACTGATGATATAGAGAATAAACTCGGGCTCGATGAACAATACACATATTATCTTGCGTTTACCAATCCGATCAGTTTAAAGCCCAACAGCGATTATACGAAGTTTGTTGAGTATCTCTTCGGTAAGTGTTGACATTAGCCGAGCGCCCTAATATAATTTTCAGGTTAAATTAAAATTGTCTTACTATGCGCTGCCGCCAGAAACGCGGGTGTGCAACTGAAAGAAAAGCAATTTCGGAGGATTATATTATGGCAAAGATGACTTTTCAGCCTAAGAAGAGACAGAGAGCTAAGGTTCACGGCTTCAGAGCAAGAATGGAAACTGCAAACGGCCGTAAGGTTCTTGCAGCAAGAAGAGCCAAGGGCAGAAAGAGACTTGCGGTCTGATTTTTAAGACCGGGGTCGCATTCTCGTTTTGAAATCGGTAGCACTCAGATTCAATTTTGAATTCAACAGGGTTTACCGGTACGGAAGATTCGCAACCGGCAGATACCTGTCGGTTCACGTGCTTAAAAGACGGGAGGGAACCACCCAGAGCGGCTATAAAGTAGACTCCGCCTTGAGACGGACCGGATTTTGCGCAAACAAGAAAGAACTTGGTGCAGTCGGAAGAAACCGTGCAAGGCGCTTAATGAGAGAATCCTACAGATTGATAGAAGATAAACTTCCTGAAGGATATGATTATGTCTTTACTTTAAAAGCCAAAGGCGGCATTCCCGAATTCCGTGAATTAAGTACAGATATGGGGAAGTGTCTTGCAAGGCTTGATCTGTTAGATGGTGTATCCGCATGATTTCCAAAGCCGTAATAGGGATGGTTCGCTGGTATCAAAAGCATATTTCTCCGCTTATGGGCCCTCACTGTAAGTATCAGCCGACATGTTCACAGTACATGATCGATGCGGTTACAAAATATGGTGTTATTAAGGGCGGTCTTATGGGAATATGGCGAATATTGAGATGCAACCCGTTTTCGAAGGGCGGATATGATCCCGTCAAATAAGCAAAGTATTTTTTCTAAAACAACCGGAGACTAGTAATGGGATTCACGACAATTCAGTTATTTTCAATTCTCGAACCGCTGTACGTTCTGTTCGGCTGGCTTACGAGAGTTTTGTTCAATTTCTTCGGTAATTATGGTCTTGCAATCATATTTCTTACCATAATCATCAGAGGAGCTCTTATCCCTCTTAATATCAGATCACAGAAGTCCATGCTTAAAATGCAGGCACTGAGTGGTAAACAGGCTGAACTTCAGCGTATTTACGGTGATGATAAAGACGGATATCAGGAAGCAGTGATGAAGCTGCAGAAGGAGAACGGTGCAGGCGGTCTTTCAGGATGCCTTCTTCCTATTCTCCAGTTGGTCTTCATCTGGCCTATGTACCGTATCGTCAGCGGCCCCTTGATCTATCTTTCACAGGTCAGCAAAGAGAATATCTCTGCAATGATCGATCTCGGCGAGAGAATGGGTGAGGGCGGAATTTTAGGCGGAAGAGTTTCACCGGAGATACACATCGACCTCATCAAGGCTCTTAATGAGAATGCACAGTTCTTAAATGAGTGTATAGACAAGGGATTTATCAAGTTAAGTCAGATGATCGATCTTCACTTCCTGGGAATGGATCTTACGGTCACACCCGCATGGAATCCGAAGACGATAATATCCGATCCGAAGACTTATCTCCCGCTGCTTCTTATTCCGCTGATCGTTGTTGTTGTCAACGTCGTTACCATGCAGCTTTCAAAGATCATGAAACCCGGCTGGAAGGAAGAGGAAGAGGCTAAAAAGCGCGCAAAGATGAATCCTGCAAGAGCAGGCCAGGCCGGTGACGGCAAGGGCGGAGCCGAGGACTATACCCAGACCACAATGAAGATGATGAACTGGATGATGCCTATCCTTATGCTCGTTACGACATTTACAATGCCGGCTGCAATGGGACTTTACTGGATCATGTCAGGTCTTATGAGCATCATTACAAGTATCATCGTATATTTTATGTTCACCAAGCCTTATGAAGTGAAAAAGGCAGAGATTGAAGCTAAGAAGGATGCGGTATTCAAGAAGTCCGGCAAAGCTAAGCTCGCAGGAGCCGGCGAAGCAGACATTGACGTATCCGATAAGAAGAACGGCAAGAAAAAGAAGGATTAATTTTGGCTCGAAGGAGGCCTTGCAAATATGGAGAAGACAGTTATCAAGACAGGAAAAACAGTTGATGAAGCTATCGAGGCAGCTCTTTCCGAGCTCGGCTGTACAAAAGAACAGGCAACTATCGAAGTTGTTGAAGAAGGAACAGAAGGCGGTTTTTTAGGACTTGGAAGAAAAGACGCTGAGGTAAAAGTTACATTTGATTCTGAAGAAGCGGTTGAAGATACTGCTTCAGAAGATAACGGTGATGATACATATTACGGTGACGATGAGAGCTTTGAAGGCGATGCAGTAAGCGAAGCTGAAGATGCAGCAGCAAACTTTGTTGCTGAAGTCCTTTCCGGTATCGGTATTCACGGCAACATGGATTCTTACAGAGAAGATGATACGATCTTTATCTCTGTTACAGGTTCTGACTGCGGAGCTGCCATCGGACGCCACGGCGAGACACTTGAAGCAATCTCTTACATGACAAACCTCATTGCCAACAAGCACAGTGAGCAGAGAGTACATGTTTATCTTGATGTAGGCGGATACAGAAAGCACAGAGAGCAGGTCATCAAGGGCCTTGCAGATAAGGCTGTATCCAAAGTAAGACGTTCCGGACGCAAGGTCATCATGGAAGCCATGAGTCCTGCAGAAAGAAGGATCGTACATTCCTATCTTCAGGAAGTAAAAGGTGTTACGACACACAGCGAAGGCGTTGAGCCTAACAGATGTGTTGTTGTCACTCCCGATACAGACAAAAAGTAATTAACTTAAGACTGCTGTTTTAGCTTTTTCGCGGGCATTTTCAATGTATTCGTATGATAACGAACCTATATGCGCCTGCTCCACGCCGGCCGGAATATCAGGCATAGCGGTTATCCGTGTTTCGGGTAACGGCTGTGGAAAGCTTGCCGACAAATGCTCGGTTATCTTAAGAAGCAGCGGCGATTATAAATATCTTTCCGAACTTCCGGGTTATACATGCGCATTCGGATACGTAAAAGATCCTTCAAACGGTCTTAAAGTAGACGAAGTCATATTCACACGCTTTGAAGCACCGCATTCCTACACGGGTGAAGAGATGGTGGAGATATCTTCCCACGGTTCGGGAGCTGTTAAGCAGGAGATACTAAAGTGCCTTGGAATGTCGGGAATCAGGATGGCATACCCCGGTGAATTTTCAAGACGCGCATTCATAAACGGCAAGATGAGTCTTGCTTCTGCTGAAGCGGTTATGGATGTCATCAATTCAGAGACTGAAAGACAGCTTGAAGCTGCAGGCAGCCTCATGTCGGGCAAACTCGCAGAAGAAATAGAATATATAGAGAAAAATCTATATGACCAGGCTGCAATGCTCGAGACATTTACGGAGTTTGAACCTGAAGATCCGGAAGAAGAGAATGCCAAGTTAGAAACTGTAAAAGACAACTTAAGTGATTGTCACGACAGGCTTTCTTCACTCTGCAAAGGTTACGGAAAGGGAAGGATCTTATCCGAAAGACTGCGTGTGGCTCTTTTAGGCCTTCCCAACAGTGGAAAGAGTACGCTTCTTAATACGCTTACCGGTTTTGACAGGGCCATTGTTACCGAGGTGGCCGGAACAACCAGAGATACCATTGAGGTTCAGATAAACATCAACGGTATTCCCGTGACCCTTATCGATACTGCCGGAATAAGGCAGACTGAAGATATAATCGAATCAATGGGTATAGGAAGGGCTATAGAAGCCGGCCGCGGAGCTGACATGATATTCTACATGATCCCGCCGGACATGACTTCTGAAGAAGCATACAGCGGCATTAAGGATATAATCGACGACTGTGAATCCGTGACAGCCGTTTTCTCGAAAAGTGATACAGGTGACAATCCCGAAAGAGAAAAGATCGAGACCGGACTTAAGACTTTGGGGATAAAGAATTTCATCTCGGTAAGTGCCGAAGAAGATCTCAATATCGATAAACTCGAGGATGCGATAATCGATTTCTATAATGAACTTGGCGGCGGTGCATCAGAGGGTCTTCTGATAACGAACAGCAGGCATTACACCAAATTCCTGAAGGCAACAAAAAAACTCTCACTCGCTTTGGATGCTCTCGATAACGGTCTGGGAACAGAAGTATGCGCTTCTGCTTTAAGAGCCTGTCTTGACGAGATCGGCGAGGTAACGGGCAAGACAGTCTCCGCAACTCTGGCTGACACGATCTTCTCAAGATTTTGCATAGGTAAATAAATGACTATCCGTGAAGCTTTAGACTTGGATACGAGTTTTGAAGCGGGAACATTTGATGTTGCCGTAATAGGGGCAGGTCATGCGGGATGTGAGGCTGCGCATGCATCTGCAAAACTCGGGTTAAATACCATCCTGTTCACACTGTCTTTAGACAGTCTGGCAAATCTTCCGTGCAATCCTTCTATCGGAGGAACTTCCAAGGGCCAGCTTGTAAGAGAGATCGATGCTCTGGGCGGCATTATGGGAATAATGGCGGATAAGTGCGCTGTCCAGATGAGAATGCTGAACAGATCCAAAGGTCCTGCAGTCTATTCTCCGAGAGCCCAGGAAGACAGGCAGATGTATTCAATGGAGATGCGTTACTACCTTGAGAATCTTCCTAACCTTACCCTTAAGCAGGCGCACATAACACAGCTCCTGACAGATGAAGAAGGCAATGTGGCCGGAGTTATGACTGAAGGCAAAGCCGTATACAGAACCTCTGCTGCCGTTATCTGTTCCGGTACATATATGGAAGCAAGGATAATAAGAGGTGAAATTATTACCGAAAGCGGACCTGACGGTCTTCCGAGATCTGTGGGGTTATCCGCATCACTCAGATCACTTGGTGTTCCGCTCCTTAGATTCAAGACGGGTACGCCCGTAAGGGTCAATTCCAATTCGATAGATTTTTCGCAAATGACTAGACAGGACGGGGAAGATGACATTCCGCCGTTTTCCTACAGAAATGAAATGGAAGGAAAGCTTCCGGCTCCTGTGTCCGAGCAGATACCGTGCTGGTCTATATGGACTACGGATGAGACACGCAAAGTTATAAGCGATAATATGGACAGATCTCCCCTTTACAGCGGAGAGATAAAAGGTGTCGGTCCGAGATACTGTCCGTCGATAGAAGATAAGTTCATGCGTTTTAAGGATAAGACGAGACATCAGATCTTTGTCGAGCCAATGGGACGCCATACCAACGAGATGTATCTTCAGGGCTTTTCCACGAGTCTTCCCGAAGAGATTCAGGAGAAGATGGTCAAATCTTTGCCGGGACTTAAGGATGCGAAGATACAGAGGGCAGCCTATGCCATCGAATACGATCTGGTCGATCCTTTGTCAGTGAAGGCAAGTCTTGAATCAAAGATCGTTCCCGGATTATTTACCGCAGGACAGATAAACGGCTCTTCAGGATACGAGGAGGCCGCAGCCCAGGGAATAGTCGCAGGCATCAATGCCGCGATGAAGATCCTTGGTAAAGAGGCAGTCATCATTGACAGATCACAGGGATATATAGGCGTTCTCATAGATGATCTTGTGACCAAGGGAACGAATGAGCCCTACCGCATGATGACCTCGCGCGCCGAATACAGATTATTCCTAAGACAGGACAATGCTGATGAGAGACTTACTCCGATAGGACACGAGATCGGTCTTATCAGTGATGAGGTTTTCGGCAAGTTCGAAAAGAAAGTGGAAGCAATAGCAAAAGAAACGGAAAGACTGAAGAAGACTTATGTTGCTCCGACTGAAGAACTCAAAGAACTTCTTGATACATGCGGTCAGACATTGCCTAAATCGGGTGAGAGCCTGGCTGATCTTATTAAGCGTCCAGGCGTGACATACGATCTTCTTGCTCCCGTTGACAGGGACAGAGAGCCTTTGGAAAGGAACATCACCTTTGCATGTGAGACCGACATCAAATATGAGGGATATCTGTCGCTCGAGAAAGAAAAGATAGAGAAATTCAAGAACCTGGAGAAGATAAGGATCCCTGAAGATATCGATTATTCGCTCATAAAAGGCTTAAGGCTCGAAGCCACGCAGAAGCTTACAAATATGAAGCCCGAGAATGTCGGAAGAGCCTCGAGAATATCAGGCGTGTCACCGGCAGACTGCGAAGTGCTTCTCGTATATCTTGAACAGCTCAGAAGGAGACATGATAATGGCTGACGGTCTGTTCCCAAAAAGAAAACCTCTTACCAAAGATGACATAAAGCGTTTGAGAGAAAGCCTTCCCAAGAAGGTTGAGATAAATTCCGAGGGGACGAAGATCACGGAGCATGATGAGGAGCCTGCAGATGTTGCACCTATCCTTGAGTCTCACTCTGAAGAGATAAGCGTCCCTTTGTCTGCCGAAGAGATACATGCCTTCCAGATCTACGCAGCGATGCTCAAAGAGAAGAATAAGGTAATGAACCTTACCGCCGTTGACGACGATAAGGGAATAGCCATGAAGCACTTTATAGACTCTCTTACACTCTGCCCTTATATCAGGGCGGAAGAAGATAAGCAAAAGAGTTCCCAAGCCCTTACATTCATCGATGTAGGGACCGGTGCGGGTTTTCCGGGCCTTCCGGTCAAGATATCCTGCCCGGAACTGTCTGTAACGCTCATGGATTCGCTTGATAAGCGTCTTAAGTTTCTTGATGAGGTTATTACCGCTTTGGAACTTAAGGACTGTTCCACGGTCCATTCAAGAGCCGAAGACGCAGGCAGGAACAAAAAATACAGAGAGAAATATGACATAGTTACTGCAAGAGCGGTTGCAAGACTTTCCGTGCTTGCAGAATACTGCCTGCCGCTTACCAAAGTGGGAGGAGTCTTTCTTGCGATGAAGGCTCATTCTGATGAAGAAGAGACAGAAGCTTCCAAGGCTATTGCCCTTCTTGGCGGAACTATTGAAAAGACGGATACGTTTAAACTCCCGGGTACTGATATGGAGAGGACGATAATAGTTGTCCGCAAGATCCGTCCTACTCCTGCAAGGTTTCCGAGGAAAGCGGGCACACCTTCCAAAACCCCTATAGTCTGATAACCGGACATTTGTGCTATATATTATAATATTACGTGCGCGTGTGCGTATAGTTATGGTATAATACTTTAGTTTGTAGAAATGTATCTATTAACTAAAGTTATATGAATACCCGCATTACCATGGCTTTTGCGGGCGGAGGCGACAGATGGCAGACAGCGACGACAAGAAACAGGCCAGGCTTCAACAGGAAGCCGAGATGGACGAAGTGTTCAAGTCAGAACAAACTACGATAGTTCCGGTTGACTTAGACGGCGAGATGAAGAAGTCCTTCATCGACTATGCGATGTCGGTTATTTCCGACCGTGCACTCCCTGATATCAGAGACGGATTAAAGCCGGTTCACAGAAGGATCTTATATTCAATGTTCACTCAGGGATTTACACCTGAGAAGCCTTACCGTAAGTGCGCTACCACGATCGGTGATGTTTTGGGACGTTTCCATCCCCACGGCGACGCATCCGTTTATGATGCACTCGTAAGACTCGCTCAGGATTTCTCATTGAGACATCCTCTGGTTGACGGTCACGGCAACTTCGGTTCACTGGACGGCGACCCGCCGGCTGCTTACCGTTATACGGAGGCTAGGCTTGAGAAGATCGCATTGGAGATGATGAGAGACATCAACAAGAATACTGTTGATTTCAGACCCAACTTTGATGAACACGAGATGGAGCCTGTATCACTTCCTTCGCGTTTCCCGAACTTCCTTGTAAACGGTGCCGTAGGTATTGCCGTAGGTATGGCTACCAATATTCCGCCTCACAATCTCGGCGAGGTTATTGACGGCTGCATCATGATGATGAACAATCCCGATGTTACTGTCGATGAACTCATGACAGTCGTTAAGGGACCTGATTTCCCTACAGGCGGAGCTATTCTGGGCACATCAGGAATCAGAGAAGCTTACCTTACCGGTAAGGGCCGTATCGTTGTGCGTGCCCATGCAGAGATCGAAGATCACGGCGGAAAAACAAGGATCATCGTTCACGATATTCCTTATGCGGTCAACAAGGCAAGGCTCATCGAGCGCATGGCTGACCTTGTTAAGGAGAAGAAAGTCGAAGGCATTTCCGGATTAAGAGATGAATCCGACCGTAACGAACAGGTCCGTATCGTTATCGAGCTCAAGAAGGATGCCAATGCAGACGTTGTTCTCAACCAGCTTTATAAGAACTGCTCTTTGCAGGATGCATGCTGCGCTAACATGCTCGCACTGGTGCCTGATGCCGACGGAAAGCTCGAGCCTAAGCTCGTAGGTCTCAAGGATGCTCTCTTCTACTATATCAAGCATCAGGAAGACGTTGTTACACGCCGTACCCAGTATGACCTTGAGAAGGACGAAGCGAAGAAACATATAGACGAAGGTCTTCTTATCGCGATGGATTACATCGATGAGATCATCGCAATAATCAGATCATCACGCACTGAGGCTGAAGCAAAGGTGCGCATGTGCGAGCGCTTCGGACTTACCGACAAGCAGGCACAGCATATCGTTGATATGAGACTCGGACGTCTTACAGGTCTTGAGAGAGAGAAACTCGAGGCAGAGATCAAAGCTCTCACAGAAGAGATCGAATATTTCCACAGAGTGCTTTCAGACAAGGAACTTCTTGATGATATCATCAAGACCGAGATGACCGAGATCAAGAATAAGTTTGCTACTCCGAGAGTATCCGAGATCATAAACGGTTCGTTCGAGGATATCGATGACGAATCACTGATCGCCGAGGAGAATATCGTCGTAACTCTCACACACTTCGGATATATCAAGCGTCAGAGAGTTGATACATATAAGGCACAGCACAGAGGCGGAAGGGGTATCTCGGGTCAGTCCACCAGAGAGGAGGACTATGTCGAGAAGATCATAACGACGACGACACATAAGTTCCTTTTGTGCTTTACCAATACCGGAAGAGTGTTCAAGATCAAGGGTTATAAGATCCCCGAGACCACATCACGTTCTGCAAGAGGCACGGCGCTTGTTAACCTCCTGAACCTCAATCCCGACGAGACGATCAGAAACATCATCCCGATCGATAACTTCGAGGAAGAGGATCTCTACCTTACAACTGTAACCAGATATGGTGTCATTAAGAAGACATCTATCGATAAATACGCGAACATCAACAAGAACGGTCTTATTGCGACAAAGATCCGTGAGGGAGACAGCGTTGTAGCCGTTCAGCTTACAAGAGCAGGACAGGAAGTCATCGTTGTAAGTGCCGCAGGTAAATCAGTCAGATTTAATTCAGATGATGCACGTGATATGGGCCGTGGCGCCACAGGTGTAAGAGCTATGAGACTTGCTGACGACGATGAAGTAGTCGGCATGGAACCTGTTGATCCTTCAAGAGAGATCCTTGTTATATCCGAGAAAGGATACGGCAAGAGATCCAGGATCGACGATTACCGCGTTCAGAGCAGAGGCGGTAAGGGTATCATCACATACAAGGTATCAGAGAAGACCGGAAGACTTTGCGGTACCGTTTCGGTTACTGACGAAGATGACCTTCTTATCATCACGAGCCAGGGAGTCATAATCAGAGTAAGAGCTAATGAGATTCCTACACTTTCAAGAGCTACATCGGGCGTTAAGCTCATGAAGTCCAATGAGGCTCTTGTTGTGGACTTCGCTCTTACGGACAGGGAAGAGGAAGAACCTGAAGAAATTACTGAAGAGACAGGCGAAGTTACAGGCACAGTCTCTGAAGTTTCTTCCGTGACCGCAGATGACGGCGAGGGTTTGAGCCCTAATGCCGAAAAGGTTCAGGAATTAGCCGATACTCTTGTTGCCGAGATCGAAGCTGAGAATATTGCTTCCGCTGAAAACGGCGACGGTGAAGATGAGGGAGACGACATCTGATGAAGATCAGGAGAAACACTGCAGGATTTCTGAAAACGGCGGCAATATTTATTGCTTCTGTGCTGCTTATCTGTTCTGCTGCTGTTTTTGCTCTGCCGGGAAAGAACGTCTCGGCGGATGTAGGTCAGCCTGATGTCCCGATTCCTGCGCTCAGCGAGGTCCACTGTGCTTCTTATTGTGTATATGACAAGACTACAGGTTATATAGTTATCAGCATGAATCCCGATGACAGGATCTATCCGGCGTCAATGACCAAGATAATGACATGCATGCTGAGCCTTGAGTATCTTGATACATCTGCCAAGCTCACGGTCAGTGAAACGGCACTGAAAGATCTCGATGCGGATTCGTCACTAATGGGAGTCCTTGAGGGCGAGAAAGTTAAGGTAAGCGAACTGCTCTACGGTCTCATGCTCCCTTCGGGCAATGATGCGGCCAATGCACTGGGTGAAGGCTGTGTGGATGCTTTCTTTGAGAAATATCCCGCAGGCGGATCAGCGGTCAATGCTGACGGGGTGAACGCCCAGTACATTCTTGACAGGCTCAATGACAATCAGGAACATATCCTTTCTTCGCGCAAGCTCGATGCATTTGCTGTTCTTATGAATCTCCGTGCCGAGAAGCTCGGATGCAAGGGTACGCACTTCGTTAATGCCTGTGGTCTTCCTGATGACAATCACTACACCACGGCTTATGACCTTGCGATAATTATGGCGGCCGCTTCCGAACTCGAGGATTTCAGGACTCTTATCAGTGCGCCTTCACATGTTTTCATTGCAACTAACAGACACAAGGCTGATGCCTGGAGTTATGTTAAGAATTCCAATTACCTTTTATATGATCCCTGGCTTGCATCGAAAACAGCAAATGGCACGGATTCACATCTGTCAGCCGTTATTGGAGGAAAGACCGGTACCACATCACAGGCAGGCAAGGGTCTTACGATCTACACTGTTAATGAGAACGGTCACGAGCTTATGATCTCAATCTGCGGGATCCCGCAGGAATATTATTTCTATACGACCATGTATCTGGCATCCGTCACGGCATACGGCAATCTCGCATGCTGGGAGAACGATCCTGTCACAAGGGTATACGGAACGACAGGTGATTATAAGTACGTTAATGCACCCAAATCAGAGCAGCCTCAATATGATCCTCTCATCGATCCGGGTGACATTCCGACGGGTTACGACCTGTCTCAGCCTACTCCGACACCTGAGCCTGAGATCCGGGAGGATCAGGGTGAAGAGGAGGTTATAGACACAAGCACTCCCCTTGAACTTTTCGTCCGGCAGAATCCCGTTATATCAGGTGTTATAGGCGGCTTCATGCTGCTCATCATCATTCTTAATATCGTCTTGTGGGTCCGCATCAACCGCATCAAGCATGCAGCTGAGATCAATGCCAAAAAGAAGAAAGGTAAAAGGAAATAATATTCCATAAGATAAGTAATACTATACACGGCTGTCCTGAGTTAACAGGGCGGCCGTTTTGTTTCCGGAAAGAAAAATATCAAAAAAATGGTACAAAAGGGTGATTTTCAATATGCACGGGGAAACAGATAATTAAAAGACATGGTGATAACTTTATTGGCAGAAAGGAAATCAAAATATGGAAAAAGCAAAAAACGGAAAGAAGTTCCTTGCAGCTGTTCTTACAGTTCTGATGAGCATAGTTATATTCGGGAATCTGCCGCTTGCTGATTCAACTGTTTATGCCTCAATGCCGGAAATAAAGAATATCCGGATATCTTCAGAGGGGATCCTGAGCTGGGATGTCTTTTCCGGTGCAACAGAATATGATTGGTCTGTAGGTTCCGGAGGCGGCAATACAAAAGATACCCAGGTGGATCTTAAGCAGGCCTGTTTTAATTACGGGTTTGCCAGCGGAACGTATGATGTCAAATTGTTCGCTAAAAAGAATGGTGAACAGATATCCATGATGTGGGAAGGATCATACAGTTACACTTCGGCAAACCCTCAGTTGGCAACACCTGTTAATCTTTCCTGGAATGGAAACATAGCAACGTGGGACGCAGTGCCTAATGCAGAGTGTTATGCCGTCAATTTAGGCGGTGACAGCAGTAAATTCTTCTATGGAGTAAAAACAAACAGTTGTGACATGACTAAATGGCTCAAAGACGGAACCGGGGAGTACTCTTTCTATGTTTGGGCTATGGCAAAAGGATATCCGGACAGCAAGATAAGTGATTGGAGCCCTGTTGCTACTTTGACCGTGACACGTCCGGAAATGAAGAATGTCCGTATATCAGATGAAGGAATACTCAGTTGGGATGCGTTCGACGGAGCAGGTATGTACGACTGCAATGTGGGAGATAACTTTAACGGAAACACGGATAAAACAGAAATAGATATCAATGAATTCTGTAAAAGCGCCGGATATGCTCCCGGGACCTACGATGTTGAATTATGTGCCTATTCTGATTACGGATGGAATGGCGGATATCAGGTTTCTGCTGTCTGGAAGGGAACGTATAATTATACTCCCAAATATGATGTTACCCTTGTATCAGGATATTATGATTCGGACAATAATCTGAAGATCGACCAGGAAGGGATCTGCGGAACCGTATCTTTGAGCAAGACAAGAGTTGAAAAGGGTGATGAAGTAACGGTTACTGTTAAACCAAACGATGATTACAAGCTGAAAAGTATAGCCTGGACAAACGATTATGCTATGCCGACAGATATAACATCAGCCCGTAAATTTACGGTAGGAGACGGTCAGCCTTACGTTTTTGTATATTTCCAGAAGGATGAGGGATTCCTGGCTTCATTAAACTGCACTATTACAGAACCTGTAGCCGGAGCTCATCCTGATATGAACCCCGTATCCGGCGATCCGTCCAAATATGATGTTGAGATCGACTGCTGGTATATAGCCGGGACATCTACTCAACTGAAATCCACGGATGTATTCAGGGCAAATGTTACATATGCGGTCAGAGTAAGGTTTACGGCAAAATCCGGGTATCATTTTGATTCCGCCGCATCGGAATTTACGGTAAACGGAAAGTGTAATGGAATGTATGCCTATAACGGTTCGGAAGCACAATTCAGAGCTACGGGAACAAATCCCAAGGAAGGCTGGGAACAAAACGGAAATGACTGGCAGTACTTTGAATCTGGCAAAGCGGTTACAGGATGGAAGAAGATAAGCGGTTCCTGGTATTACTTTGACAGTGAAGGAAAGATGCTCAAAGACTGGCAGCAGATCGAAGGTGTCTGGTACTACTTTGGCGGCAACGGTGTCATGAGGACAGGCTGGCAGCAGATCGGTACTGCATGGTATTACTTTACCGGTTCCGGTGCAATGGTTACATCCTGGCAGCAGATCAGCGGTAAATGGTATTACTTCACAGGATCAGGTGCTATGGTTACGGGCTGGCAGAAGATAGGTGAGGTATGGTATTACTTCGAGTCTTCAGGTGCTATGGTAACAGGATGGAAAGAGATAAACGGAGTTTATTATTTCTTTAAGACCAACGGTTCTATGGCATCGAATGAATACTGCGGCGGATACTGGCTTGATGCAAGCGGCGCATGGACATATAAGTACAAGGCCAGCTGGAAGCAGAATGCCACGGGCTGGTGGTACGGAGATGACTCCGGATGGTATGCAAAGGATCAGACGCTCAAGATAGATGAGAAGAACTACAACTTCAACGCGTCAGGTTACTGCACGAATCCGTAAGCAAAAATCTGTTGTTGATAATTAAAATAGATACTACTAAAATATCGGCTGCTTCATGGAAATGTAGCAGCCTTTTTACAGGCAGAAACGGGCTAATGACACCGGGTCTCAAATTTAGTCAAATAAAGGCTTTTAAGACTTTTGAAAAAAATTCAAAAAAGTACGAAAAATGTTCTTGACTTATTCGACTCTGTGTTATATCCTTTACAAGCACTTTGACGGAGGCGCGTGATAAATGTGCGCGGAAATCAAAGGAAAAGCGCGGATCTTGAAAATTGAATAGAATGCAAAACTTGAAGTAAAACGGACCTTTTTCAATTCTAAGAATTGAGTTTTTATTAAAGTAAT
>JAIKWL010000084.1 GCA_024684815.1 Saccharofermentans sp.
GATATAAGGATTCAAAGAGGCCGCACACTTGAGTGTGCGTGTCAACCCCTAACTGCAAAAATCACTCAAAAAAAAGACCCCCATACCTTTGAGGTATGAGGATCTTTGAAAAGGATGTCTTAACTTAATGACATTGCTCAATTATGAGGCAGCCCTTTATAATATTTTGAGTTTTCGAATCTTCAGTAATGCAACCGTGTTATGGAATCAGTTGGATGATTCAACAGGAATCGTCAATGGTTCAGACGAATCGAGATCAGAGAATATTATTATACTGGCTACTTCCCTAGGATCGATCGCACGAACGAAATACCAGTTCTGATATGCCTTACCGGAATCGGTTGTGTTGTGTACATCATCTCCGATTCCCAGAGTTGTTCCATCTTTCAGAACAACTCCTGAAAAGTATGGCATTGAAGAAAGATCAGCGTCAGCACCGATCGTATAGTTCAGCCTGACCGAGATAGGCGAGATCTCTATGTCGTCAAGATGGAAATCGGTTCCGCCAATGTCGGAATCAACATTATATTTTACTGAAGTACTCTCTGTAGGCATCTCGAGAGCAAAGGTCCAATCCCTGCCGGTGCTGTTTACGATCGAACACTTGTGATCCTCATATAAGTTGATGAGCTTCAAATAAACAGTGCTTCCGAGCATGTTTTTATTAACGCCGCGGCCGCTGACTTTTATCATAAAATACAGATAGCCTTCGTCATCAAAATAGCGATAGATCTCCATTCCGCGATCATCATATTGAACAGGAGTCCCGTCTTCGTAAACCCAGTCATCGCCGATCCGGTTGATGCCGTTATAAAAAGTACCGCCATCACAATCAAGTTCAACTGTCATTGATTCATCTTCATAAGCCCAGTACTGATCGAAAAGCGGTTCATTATTCCGTTCATCAAAAGTGAAACCATGTACTCTGAATGAAATAAAAGCACATCTTTCATCAGCTACTACAGAGACAGGCTCAACGGTTATTGCATCTACATCCATAGATGCATTAGTTGATGTTTGTGAAGTAGAAGACGCATTAGTTGAAGTTTGTGAAGTAACAGCAGTGGTTTCGGTCGTATATATGATAGCTGCGCTCTGTTCCACAAGTTCCTGCAGCTGACTTTCATCAATCTGAAGCTGGTTCATTCCTCTTCCAAAATAGCTTTTAATGGCTGCTACGCTTGTTATCCCTGCTAATCCGACAACTGCACAGATAATGGCAATAACAGGCAGTCTTGACCGTTTGGCCGGAGTGCTTTCTTCAGTAACCGTTCTGCTTTCGAATGTTAATTCCTCAAGATATTCCGGTGATATGTCAGAAATTGCATTATATATATTTTCATTTTTCATAGTATGTAACCTCTCTTATCCAGATAATCCTTTAATCTGTTCCGAAGTCTTAAGAGTTTTTGTGATGCCGCATTTTGATTAAGATCGTACCGTTCCGAGATATCTTTTACGGATTCACACAGATAGTAACGTCTTAAGAAGAGCACTCTGTCAGCTGAAGACAGGGTGCCGAGCCAGGTGTTGATCATTCCGGTCAGCATATTTGAATTCGCTTCTTCCGCGATATCAGTGTTTGAGGGAATGCACTCATCCAGCTCATCCATTATAAGTTCAAGACCGCAAAACCTCTTTTGCGCGTGATAAGTCCTGTATTTGATCAAAGCCTGATTGCGCACGATCTTCCCGAGATAGGCTTTAAGTGATACCGGTTTAGTCGGCGGGACAGTATTCCAGACAATATTCCATGTATCATTTACACACTCTTCGGCATCCTCGCGGCTGCTTAGTATGTTATTTGCAATTTGAAAACAATAAGATCCGTATTTTCGCGAGATCTCAACAATTGCATCTTCACTTCGCTTAAGAAGGCATGAGATTATTTCATTGTCTTCCATAAAGAACTCCTTTCGTAAAGTAAGGCCTTCACTTATAAAGATGCATTTTAAAAACGAATATTACTACGATATCAAAAAATATTTTTTCCGAGAACAAATATATAAATAAATTGACAGATTTGACCTTTATATCACTGCCGACATATAATTAACCATCCTTATGGAATAAGAGGAGGAAAACAAATGAGCAAATTCTGTCCCAATTGTGGTACACAGGTTGCTGATAACGCGAATTTCTGTATAAAATGCGGATTCGATTTCCGCGCTGTCCAGGGAGCCGTTGCTGCAGGCGCTGCTCCGGCAGCATCGCAGCAGGTCCAGCCTCAGCAACCGGTCCAGCAATCAACAAGACCGTGGATCCAGAATTCCGGTGTGGTCAATCCGAATCCGGTAGTAGGATACGACACATACAATCCTACATTTCACTGCAGATGCGAGTATTGCTATTTTGAATTTGATTATCATACATACGATCTCGGCCACAGGGCATGGTATCCTCACGGATTTGTATACTGTCCGCGCTGCCAGAGACCTTTGAGGCATAAGCTTGAGTATGAGGTTCTTACTGCTGTTCAGCCGGTACAGCCGGTTCAGCCTGCAGCCCCGGATGTTCCCGGAACTCCTGCGGAACAGTTATAAACAGCTGCCGGGTATCTGAGCATCAATAAAAACAGTATTTGAAGCCGCTTCTGACAGATGCGGCTTTATTCTTTAAAGCAGGAATGGAAATAATATTCCTTATATGATAACTTTGTATAACTATGGCAATCGATAAGAGCAAGACAGAGATGATAAAGGCTAAGTACGAAGAGCTTACCGGAACATTAAGTGATCCGGCGGTTGCTTCACGCCCTGATGAATATACCAGATATTCCAAGGAACTTGCATCCCTTAATCCCCAGGTTGAAGCGATAAGAAATTATGAGGCCTGCGAGAAAGAGATCGAAGGGATACTTGCGCTGCTTGCAAGCGGAGACCTGGGAGGCGATGATGAGATGAAAAGTCTTGCCAATGCCGAACTTGCCGATTGTAAGTCAAGGCTGTCAGAACTCGAGAAAGAACTGATGATATATCTTACACCGGGTGATCCCAGAGACTCCAGATCGGTGATCCTTGAGATCAGAGGCGGAGCCGGCGGGGAAGAATCGGCTCTTTTTGCGGCTGACCTGTTCAGGATGTATAAAGGATATGCCGCACTGAAGGGATTCGAAGTCAGTGTAGTTGATGAGAATCCTACTGAGCTTGGCGGATATAAGGAGATCGTTGCTGAAATCGACGGCCCGAGAGTGTATTCCCGGATGAAGTTTGAAAGCGGAGTTCACAGAGTTCAGCGTGTCCCGGTAACAGAATCCGGGGGGAGGATACACACTTCGACAGCAACTGTTGCGGTACTTCCCAAGGCGGAACCGACAGATGTCGAGATAAATCCGAATGATCTTAAGATCGACAGATTCAGGTCATCAGGCGCAGGCGGACAGCATATCAATAAGACTTCTTCCGCTATAAGGATCACACATCTTCCTACTGGAATGGTCGTTACGTGTCAGGATGAAAGATCGCAGATCCAGAACAAGGAAAAGGCGATGGCGGTCCTGCAGTCCCGCTTATGGGCGATAGCACGTCAGGCTGATGTGGACAGGAACAATGACGAGAGAAAAACCCAGGTGGGTACCGGCGACAGATCCGAGAGGATCCGCACATATAATTATCATCAGGGAAGGGTTACGGATCACAGAATAGGATTAACGCTTTACAAATTGGATTCTATCCTTGCAGGTGACCTTGACGAGATAGTGGATGCATTGACTCTTGCGCAGGCAGCAGAAAATGCCGCCGGCGGTGACGAATGATCTTATAATCGAGGTATTTATGGAACGCGCTAAAATATATAAGAAAACATTATTGATAGATCCTGACGATGACAGGCTCCTTGCAGATGCTGCAGAACATTTAAGAAACGGTGAGGTGATAGGATTTCCTACGGAAACCGTTTACGGTCTTGGCTGTGATGCGGGAAACGGGGAAGCGGTAAAGAAAGTTTTCGAGGCAAAAGGGCGTCCTGCTGATAACCCTCTTATTTGTCATATCGGAGATAAAGAACAGATAAAAGATATTGTTTCCGAGATCACACCGCTTGCCCAAACACTTATCGATGCTTTTATGCCGGGGCCCATTACCGTGGTCATGAAGAAGGCGGATTCTGTTTCAGATCAGACCACAGCAGGTCTTGATACGGTCGGTGTAAGGATGCCCTCGCATCCTGTTGCCAATAAATTCCTGAAGTTGTGCAAGGTCCCGGTTGCCGCTCCTTCCGCAAATCTTTCAGGAAGACCCTCTCCTACAGGAGCAAGGTCAGTGCTTGAAGATATGGACGGATATATCTATGCGGTGATCGACGGCGGAGATTCCGAGTTCGGTCTTGAATCGACTGTTGTTGACTGTACCGGAACCGTGCCTGTCATCTTAAGACCGGGTGCTGTTACGAAAGCAGACATAGATGCTGTTCTCCGCAAAGGGGAAACCGTTATGTCAGGTTCATTATCTGATAAGCAAACACCAAGATCGCCCGGAATGAAATACCGTCACTATGCGCCTTATGCACAGGTGGAGATAATGAAGATGCCTGAAGGAACTAAGATCGAAAGTGACGGCGCCACAGGTTCTGACGGCAGGATCGTAAAGTCTTCTTTTACCGTGGAAGACCTGAAAAAACTATCTGACGAAGAGGCCAGGGAACTTGTTAACATAGCTTCCCCGTTCATCTTAAGATCGCGCGAGATTCTGGCAGTTAATCCTTTTGCACGTATAGGACTTTATTGCGGAAGTGAGATCAAAGCGATCTATGACAAGATGGATGATAAGATCCTTTCCGCTCATACCGAGTTTTGTACATACGGAAAAACGGTTGATGTCTCATGTGCCTCGCACGGACTTTTCGAAGGATTAAGATTCCTGGATGTTCAGGAAGTCGATGTCATTCTTGCCCAGGGCTTTGACGGAGAGGGATTATCAGTTGCATATATGAACAGACTCGGTAAGGCTTCAGGCAAAAAAGAAGAGCTGACACCGGGGATGCCTGCTCCTGCAAGACCTGAAAGAATGCCTCTTGATATCGATTCATTTAAGGATACCAATACTGCTTCGGTGTTGTTTATTGATGATAACAATACTTCTTTGTCGGTCTGCTGCGAGTCACTCATGAGGCGCCTGATCGGGAAAAACGAGCCTTACATATCTTCAAGATCATCTGATACGGGATTTGAGCTCTATTGTGAATCGGCAGGACTTACTGCAATGTCAGGTGTTGAGCCTGATGAGAAGATGGACAGAGCAGTAAAGGAGATCACCGGTTACGGATTGGGATATATAGAATCCAGAAGAGCAAATCCGGCGATCTATGACGATAATGACCTGATACTGACCGTCAGGGACGAACAGGCTTTTGAGATAACAAAGGCATTTCCCGAGATAAAAGACAAGGTATTCTCTTTGTCGACTTTTGCTGCTGCCAACGGTCTTGTGATGAAGGATTCTTCCGGAAGAGTGATGTCCGTATCGATACCTGATCCTTCCGGTGAGAATTTCGAGACATATCTTCATACTGCCAAAGCCTTAAATGCATGGCTTGAGATATTGTTCCCGTATATCCTGAAAGAACTCGGTGCATCGAGGATTTAATCTGCTTTTAGGACATCAAATTTTGAGACTGGTCTCAATTTTGCTCAAATAGTCTCAATCTGCTCCGAAAAGGTGGAATTTTGAATTTCCTGTTGTTAGAATCTCCTCAGTAAGATTTAGGCAGGACATGAACAGCGGGAAAAACACCGGATCAGTTAAATGCTTGACTTCGGCGCTCTCGCTATGTTATTCTTCTCGATGCCGCTTATATACGGGCGGTATCCTTGTCCGGCTAGACCGGACCGCAAAGTCCAGAAGGAGGTGAATGACATGGCAAACCAATATCGTTTGATCACAATCCTTTCCACCGCTAACGGTGAAGAGGGAATTGCTTCTCTTACTGACACAATTAAAGCTAAGATCGAATCAGGTGCTACGATTGATGCATTCGATGCAATCGGCACTCGTGATCTCGCTTACGAGATTGAAGGTCAGAAGAACGGCTACTATGTTCAGACTGTATTTACTGCCGAGAGCGAGTTCCCTAAGGAACTTGAGCGTGTTCTCAAGATTACTGACGGCGTAATTCGTTATCTCATTGTTCGTGTCGGTGAGTGATCACTTAAGACAGGAAGGTAACAGTAAATGAACAAAGTAGAATTAGTCGGAAGACTTACAAAGGACCCGGAAATCAAGCTTACATCCAACCAGACCCAGTTCTGCAACTTTACTGTAGCAGTAGACAGACGGTTTAAGGATGCCAACGGTCAGCGTCAGGCTGATTTCATCAACTGTGTTGCTTGGCGTCAGACAGCAGTCTTTATTCAGAAGTATTTCCATAAAGGAAACCGCATCGGTTTGGTAGGAAGCATTCAGACACGTACTTACGATGATCAGAATGGTCAGAAAAGATACGTTACCGAAGTCGTTATCGATGAGGCTGAATTTGTAGATTCGACAGGTTCGGCAGCAGGGGACAGCTACCGCCCGGAGCCCGCAGCTCCCGCGCAGTCCTATAATCCTCCTATGCCGCCCGCACCGCCTGCACCTGTAGCAGACTCGGTTGCCGCCAGTGCGCCCACTGCTCCTAATATGCAGATAGATGCACCTGTTTCAGGCGGTTTTGATGAAGGTCCGTCCGGTGAGCTTCCCTTTGAGATTTAATTGTGAAGGAGAACACTCAAAATGGCAGAGAACAGAGCACCCAGAGCCGGTGGCAGAGAATTTGCCGGCGGAATGAAGCAGAGAAGAACACGCAGAAAGGTTTGCGCTTTCTGTGCTAATAAAGTCGAGTCTATCGACTTTATGGATGATGTTACTCTTAAGAAGTATATTACCGAGAACGGTAAGATCCTTCCAAAGAGAATGACAGGCACATGTGCTATCCATCAGCGTGAGCTTACTACAGCTATCAAGCGTGCACGTCAGGTTGCTATCTTGCCCTACACGGTTCAGTAATCCGTTTTTGGGACAACAGCAGCTAATGTTTACACAAATCGTGTAGGCTACGCTATAATTTAAAAAATGTAATAACAATCGGGCTCTCCCCTGACATATAATATGTTCCTGAGGAGATAACCCGATTGTTTTAATAAATTGATACGGTTATTATGCGGAGGACGGTTTATGAAGGTAATACTTCTTTCTGATGTTAAGAATGTCGGCAAAGCCAATGATGTCGTTAACGTAAGCGACGGTTATGCAAGAAACTTTCTGTTTAAGAAAGGCCTTGCCAAGGAAGTGACTTCCGCTAATCTTAACGAAGTGAAGCTCCAGACCGGCGCTAAGGCTGAACATGAGCGCAGAGCTCTTATTGCTGCACAGGAAGCCAAGAAGATCCTTGACGGCAAGGTATTCAGAGTTGTAGCAAGAGGCGGAGCAGACGGAAGGCTCTATGGTGCGGTCACCGCTCAGGATATATCTGACAGTCTTAAGAAAGAAGGATTCGATATTGACAAGAAAAAAGTCGTCATTTCCAGTCCCATAAAGAATACAGGTATGTTTAAGACCAGAGTTAAGCTTCATCCGCAGGTATCTGCCGATATTAATGTTGAAGTTGTAACCGGTGCCTGAGAGGCTTGGATGATGTATGTCTGATGATCTGGAATATTTGAATAATCTTATCGATCAGGGAACTGACGAGAACGGAGAGGTCGAAGTCGAGATGGCTTTGCTGGCGCTTTGCATGCGCAAGAACACAGCCACCATTGAAACTGTAGCCAACAAGATATCCGATGAGGATTTCTCGGATGTGCGCAACCGCACAATCTACAGCGTTATCGTTGATATGTTCCTTGAGAATGCTCAGATAGACCGGATCACCGTCTACAATGAACTTGAACGCAGAAATCTTGCCGATAAGGCGGGGGGGCAAAGATATGTCTATCGCGTAGGTGACAAGGCTGCAGTCCTTTCGGCACAAAGAAGTTATATAGATGCCATTAGAGAGAGAAGCGACAGAGCAAAACTCCTTAAGGCTGTTGAAGATGTCAGGACAAGAGCATTGAGCGGAAAGCTTCGTGCTAACGAGGCGGTTGATTATGCGATAAGTGAGATTTCCCGTCTTCGCGGAAACGGAGAGACCAAGGGTTTTGAAGGCATGCCTGAGATCCTTAAGATGACAATGACGGAAATCTATTCCGAACTTAAGGATGATAATGCAGGCGGCAAGATCAAGCTCGGTTTTCCAAGACTTGATTCCATGCTGGGAGGTTTAAGACCAGGATCTCTCAATATCCTTGCTGCGCGTCCGAGTATGGGTAAATCCGCTCTTGCGATCAATATGGCGGCTAATGTTGCGGCAAATCATTATCCCGTAGCTATTTTCTCTCTTGAGATGAGCAAGCAGGAGATAGCTTCAAGGCTTATGTCTTCATCTATGAGTAAGCCTGTATCAGAGATCATCTATTCCCACAAGATGACCGACAGCGATAAAAAGCAGATAGACAGGGCATTGTCGATCCTCCGTGATTTTCCGATCTTTATTGACGATAATTCGGATACAAACCCTGTTACCATGAAATCCAAACTCACCCAGTTGTTTGCAGATGAAGCGATGAAGCCCAGGCTGATCGTTATCGATTATCTGCAGCTCATGACCATGCCCGGAGGCGGCGGCAAGTCACGTAATGAAGAAGTTACCGCTATCTCGAGAAGTCTTAAGCTTCTGGCTAAAGAGTTCAAAGTACCTATTATTGCTCTTTCTCAGCTTTCAAGAGGCGCGGCTCAGAGAGATGACCATACACCTCAGCTGTCTGACCTGAGAGATTCAGGTGCAATTGAGCAGGATGCCGATACCGTAATGTTTATCGACAGACCCGATTATTATAAGAAAAAAGATGAGGAAGAGACAGGATCTGATGACGGGAATGCCAGTCAGACAGTCAATTTCAAAGATAATAACGATGCTAAGCCGGCGTATATCTATTTATCCAAGAACCGTCATGGAAAGACAGGCAGGGATTCAGTCTGGTGGGTTCCGAGAAAGACGATGTTCATTGAATACAGCGGGAAGGATCCCGAAGATGACGGCGGCAGTGCCTATACAAGAACTGTGGACAGTGACACTGCATCACAGAACTATAATTTTGACAGCGTAACGACGGATGAGGCTCCGATCCCGGAACCTGACGGCCCCGACGATGGATATGTACCGCCTGAACCGCCTGAACCGGCCGGTGGCGATGAAGACTTTTTCGCAGGGGCAAATGAGAATTTCCCGAGCGGGTTCTGATTTTGAAAGAAGATAACGACAATTCCAAGACCGGACTGATCCTTAAACAGGTCCTTGATTATTCCCGGAGTAAAGGGCTCTTTGATTGCGGCACCGTTATTGTCGGTCTCTCGGGTGGTCCGGATTCTGTCGCATTGCTCTATATCCTTAACCTTCTCAAAGAAAGAAATGACATCGCCTGTGATATCATGGCTTTTCACTGCAACCACCATTTAAGACCCGGAGCTTGTGACAAAGAGGCTGAGATGGTCGGAAAAATGTGCAATGACCTGGGTATTAAGCTCAAGGTCCTGGATTTTGACTGCGCGGGATTTGCCCGGCAGAATCATGTTTCGGAGGAAACTGCCGGAAGGATATTGCGCTACGAGGCTTTTGAGCAGTTCGCCGGATCTGTCGAAGCAGCAACCGGAAAAGGAGCAAGGATCGCAATAGCGCATCACCGCGATGATATTTCCGAGACCATGATGATGAATCTGTTCAGGGGTTCGGGTCTTGAAGGTCTTGTGAATCCCAAACCCCGTACGGGAAGGATAATCAGGCCGCTTCTCTGTCTGAAGAAGTGTGAACTGGTGGAGTTTCTTGAAAGTCTGAATATTGAATATGCAACGGATCTGACTAATCTTGAGGCAGTCGGAACACGCAATGTGTGGCGGAACAGATTTCTGCCTGAGATCGGCAAGTATTATGATGAAGATCCTTCCGTGCCGCTTACCAGAACTTATAAGCTTTTAAGCGATGATCTTGATTTTATCGGCAGTGTCACATCAGATGCATACAGATCAAACCGCAGCCTCTTGGCAGGTCACCCGTTTTTGTCTGCGGATGGGATAAACAAGCTCCATCCCGCGATCAGATCGCGTGTGATAAGAGCGTTGTGGAACGAGACTTTCGGTGATCTGATCGATTTTGAAGAGAGTAATCTGAAAGACTGCTTCTCAGTTACCGGCGATAATGTGCCGGGGGAAGTCATGCTTGACATGCCGTTTGGAAGAAAGGCTTTCAGGCATGGAGACTGTTTTGCCTTTGTACCGGAGGATGAGGTCCTTGATCTTTCATGCAGGATCGCTGAAAATATGGGCTTTCTGACAGCTCAGGGACCTGTAAAGATACAGGTTTTTCCGGATGAGATTTCCGGAAATGACGGTCTTTGCATGAATATTCCTGAATCTTCTTTAATATTAAAAGCAAGAATAATTGAGAAAGATGCCAAGTTAGAGTATAATAATTGCTCGTGGTTTTGCCCTTTTGATGAGAGTCTTAAAGGCGGGATCACTTTCGGCAACTGTGACGGAATAGGTACGTCTTTCCGTATGAAGAAGGCCGGAGCCCGGGGAAGTAAAGACCTTAACAGGTTGATGACAGATCTTAAGATCCCCGAATCCGGCAGACGGCAGGTTCTTTTTGCGGAAAAGGACGGAAATATATTATGGTTGCCGGGATTTGGACACGGTATGGGTTTTACCGGTGCCGTAAGTCATGAAAAATACATCGAAGGCAGGAGTGCTGAAGGAAAAGATCCTTGTGATCTCATCCTGTTTACGATAGAAAGGCAGTAGAGAAATATGGCTATCAACACTGATAAAGTACTGGTCACTCATTCTGAGATCGAAGAGATGCTTGACCGTCTTGCAGGAGAGATCAATCGTGACTATGAAGGTCAGCCTCTTGTCGTAGTCGGCATCCTTACAGGTGCATTTATCTTTACTGCCGATCTTGTAAGGCGTCTTGAGATGCCGATCATTGTCGATTTTATGCAGGTGTCCTCTTATGTGGGAGAGTATTCCACCGGTGTCCTCAAGATAAAGAAGGATCTGTCATATGACATCAGGGACATGAATGTTCTGATAGTCGAAGATATTATCGATACCGGAAGGACTCTGGCCCTGCTTAAGGAGCAATTATTGACCAGGGAACCCAAGTCGCTCAAGATATGTACGGCTTTTGATAAACCCAGCAGGAGAGTTAATGATCTGGTACCGGATTATAACGGAATCACGATACCGGATGAATTTATTGTCGGATATGGTCTGGACCTTGACGGCAAATATAGAGATTTTGATGACGTGAGAATCGTTAGAAAGGAATAAGAGAAGTGTCAGATAAGAATGAGAAAAGCTTCAAACCGATAGGCGGCGGATTATTCTTCTACGTCTTGATGATTGTTATCTTAATTGCATTCTCGACTATCGTATTTGGAGGTAATTATGGTCAGAAGGAAAAATCGACCCTTTCTGATGTAATGGCGATCATCGATGATGAGAATAACGATGTAAGCCTTGTGGAGATAAAGGGAACGACAGTAGTTGTTACCTACAAGAACTCCGAAGGGCTGATCGATGAGGTAAGCCAGGACGTACCTTATGAATTTGTTGATGATCTGGTCCTGAAGCTCGATAAAGCAAAGGCTGCAGGAAAGATCAAGGGTTATAACTATACCGAGCCTTTTGACTGGTCACTTGTAGTAAATGTTGTAATGTTCGGTATATCGATAGTTATTGTGGTTGTCCTGTTCCTCAGCATTACAAGACAGAGCAAGGACGGCAACAGTGTATTCAGTTTCGGCAATAACCGTGCAAGACTGTCAGATCCTAACAAGGACAAGGTAAAGTTCTCTGATGTTGCAGGTTCCGTGGAAGAGAAGGAAGAACTCAAGGAGATCGTTGACTTCCTGAAGAATCCTAAAAAGTATCAGGAACTCGGAGCAAAGATCCCTAAGGGCGTTCTGCTTTACGGAGCTCCCGGTACAGGTAAGACGTTGCTTGCAAGAGCCGTAGCAGGTGAGGCTGGCGTTAAGTTCTTCTATATTTCTGGTTCCGATTTCGTCGAAATGCTCGTCGGTGTCGGTGCTTCACGTGTAAGATCGCTTTTTTCAGATGCCAAGAAAGAAGCTCCTTCCGTTGTATTCATTGATGAGATCGATGCGGTAGGACGTAAGAGAGGTGCCGGATTGGGCGGCGGACAGGATGAGCGTGAACAGACATTAAACCAGATCCTTGTTGAAATGGACGGTTTTGATGTTAATTCCAATGTTATCGTTATGGCTGCCACAAACCGTGTGGATGTCCTCGACCCTGCGCTTTTACGTCCGGGAAGATTTGACAGACGTATCATGGTCAATATGCCTGATGCTGATGAACGTGAAGCCATTCTTAAGATACATTCGCGTAAAAAGCCTCTCGCTAAGGAAGTCGATCTGCATGAGATCGCCCTTTCCACTGTTGGCTTTACAGGTGCCGATCTTGAGAACCTTCTTAATGAAGCTGCTCTTATGACGGCCCGCCATAACAAAAAAGAGATAACGATGCAGGAGATCACTGATGCGACATTCAGAGTTCAGATGGGTCCCCAGAAGACATCCAAGAAGCTCAGTGACAAGGTAAAGCGTCTTACGGCTTATCACGAAGCCGGACATGCTGTTGTGCTCCGTGCGACTTCCGAATTCGAGAAGGTCGACCGTGTTACTATCGTTCCTGTCGGAAGAGCCGGCGGTTTTACAGCATATAAGCCGATCGAGGATACTGATTTCTATACTGAAAAGATGCTCCTTGATACGATCAAGATGACATTGGGCGGACGTGCAGCTGAGGAAGTGTTCCTTGGTGAAGTGTCAACAGGCGCCGCATCTGATCTTCAGCAGTGCAACAACATCGCTAAGAATATGATCAAGCGTTACGGTCTTTCAAGAAAGTTCCGCAACATGGTATTCGGCGATGAGAACGAGGAAGTATTCCTCGGTTATTCAATGGGTCAGGTCCAGAGTTATTCAGACCAGACGGCAGCAGAGATCGATGAGGAGATCAAGTACATCATTGATACATGCTACGAGGATACCAAGCGCATCCTTATCGAAAAGAGCAGCATAGTACAGGGCCTTGCTGCAAGACTTATCGACAAGCTTACTGTTGACGGTCCTGACTTTGAGAAGATCTACAATGCTAACGGTGATCTTAGTGTTGTGTATCCCGAGGAAGGTTATTCATACGATAATGACCAGCCTGCTGATGCAAATGAGGCTTTAGCTGATGAGAGTTCTGAACAGCCCGCTTCCGGATATGTATCCTCTGCGAAGAATGAATCCGCTCCTGATACTTCGGAAATGCCGGTCGATCCGGACGATTCTAACGATCCCGGACCTTCAGACTGATCATAAATCAAATAAGCATTTATTTCAGGGGTTGTCTGCAAGGGCACCCCTTTATTCATTTCTTACAAAAGCAATTCAATGTGATATTGGGAAATCTAAATCATATAAGATAAAATAAAACAATCACAAACAGGGGAGGTTAACAATGAAAAAACGTTTCAATATGGCGTGTTTTATCTCTGCAGCAATTACAGCGGCAACAGTTTTTTCTTTCGGATCTTTGGCTATGGCTGATGAGGTTGAGACAGCAGAAGCTACAGATAACACGGATGTTATAGATGAGATTCAGGATGAGGAGCTGATCATTTCCGGATCTTCTGAGGAGACTGCTGCCGTCGAAGCAGATTATGCTCATGCCGACGGATGGGATGAGTATTCCGTCGGATACTGGAGATACTATGAGAACGGTTCTTATGTGAAAGGCTGGAAGCAGATCAAAGGAAAGTGGTACTGGTTTAATAATGGCGGCACGATGTTTACCGGAATGCGTTATGATGCTGATTACGGGGCCTGCTTCATTTTCGGAATTGACGGTGCAATGATCACTGATCGCTGGCAGCGGTATGATAATTCCTGGTATTACCTGGATAAAAACGGAAGAGCTGCAACCGGATGGAAACAGATCGACGGTAAATGGTATTACTTCAATTTAAAGGAAGCTTCCGATCCATATATGTACAGAAACACTTTGTGGAATTCTGAAGGAAATATCTGGTACCTGTTCTCCGGTACAGGTGAAATGCTGACCGGATGGCAGATGTACAACGAGGAATGGTACTATATTGATCCGGCTACCGGTCAGGCTGCAGTCGGCTGGAAGGAGTTTAAAGGGAAATGGTATTATTTCTTAGAGAATTCCGGAAGCTATCCCAGAATGATTTGTAATACTTTAAGGCACATCACAAACTCAGATGGCGGAAGTGCCTGGTATGGTTTTGATGAGAATGGCGCTTTAAGATCTTCCGGATGGTATAACGATTATGTTGTTGAATATAAAGATGAGACTATTTATGCCGGAAACTGGTACTGTTTTGATTCAAACGGAAAAGCTCTTACCGGCTGGAAACAGTTAAAAGGCAAATGGTTTTACTTTGGAGACGGAATCAACGATCCGTATGCGCGTCAGGGCCTGAATCAGATCGACGGAAAATATTATTATTTTGATAATGAGTCATGCGCTATGTCAACCGGCTGGATCGATCCGAACGCTTATTATGAAGAGTATTATGCCGAATCATCGAGACACAGATGGATGTATTTCGGATCGGACGGAGTTGCTTATTCCGGATGGAAATCAATCGACGGAAAAACATATTACTTTGATGAAAACAACAGCAACGGACCTTTCATGACGACCAACTTTATCCGTGTGAAGGATGTCAGATATTTCATGGGAGACAGCGGTGTTCTGCGAAAGGGCGGCTGGTTCCGGTATGACGAAAATTATTACTATGCCAACTCCGACGGTTCGGTCGTTGAGAGTGATTGGAAGACAATAGGCGGGAAGACCTATTATTTCAATTATGGCGGTGCCATGGTGACCGGAATGAGAAAAATCGAAGGACATATTTATGATTTCGGTGATAACGGAGTCTGCATTAATCCGCCGGCATCAGTAGGCTGATCGGGAAATAACATAACGTTGAAAAAAGGGGGTCTCAAGAAGTATTTTTTGAGACACTCTTTTTTCTTACAAAAGTGACTGATTATTCTGATGGAAATCTCAATTATTTAAGATAAAATAATTTAATCATTAAAATTGGGAGGTTAACCAATGAAAAAGCGGATAGATAAGAAGTATCTGATCTCGGGCATAGTTGCTATGGCAACGGTTTTCTCGCTTGGCTGTATGGCTTTGGCCGATGAAACTGAAACCGGTGATCCGGTTGAAGATCAGATCGAGGTGACAGAAGATATCATTTGTGATGTCGAAGAAACCGTAAACGCCGAAGCTGACTCTGCCAAGGAAGGCTGGAGCAGCGAATCAGGTTCCTGGTTCTACTATAAGAACGGTTCAAAAGTTACCGGATGGCAGGAGATAGGCGGAAGCTGGTACTGGTTTGAATCTGACGGCAAGATGTTTATCGGTACACGTTATGATTCTTCATACAAGAAGTATTTCATGTTCGGAATCGACGGAAAGATGCTTAAAGGCTGGCAGCAGTGTGAAGGCTATTGGTATTATTTTGATAATAACGGCAAAGCGGTAACCGGCTGGCAGCAGATCGGCGGCAAGTGGTATTACTTCTGCGATCAGGATGATATTGCTCCTTTTATGTACAATAACGGATCAAAGAGGATCGGTGATACCTGGTACTATTTCGGCTACTCCGGTGAGATGCAGACAGGGTGGAAACAGGATAATAACAACTACTGGCATTACTTCAGTCCTTCTTCAGGCAAAGCAGCTGAAGGCTGGCAGCAGATAGGCGGCAACTGGTATTACTTCAGGGGCAGTTATTCAGACGGACCACGTATGGTAAGTGATAACGTAATACAGATCGAGGATGAAGCCGGCAATAAGGATTATTACGGCTTCGATAAGAACGGCGTCATGATAACCGGCTGGTATATCCCTTACGAGGTTTATGTCAGGATCGACGGCAAGGATATCAAGTTCCTTTACACTCATTTCTATTTTGAGTCGAACGGAAAGGCTGCCAGAGGCTGGAAGCAGATCGACGGTAAATGGTATTTCTTCGGAAGTCCCAATTCAACTACGAGTACTCCCATGGCAGAACAGGGAATTATAAAGATCGAAGGAAAGTATTACTACTTTGATTATGAAACATATGAGATGCGTACAGGCGGATGGATCAATCCTGTCAATGACATCCTCGGCAGAGAAGATGAGCATTGGATCTATGCAGACAGTAACGGGGTTCTGTACTCAGGCTGGAAACAGATCAATAATCTCTGGTATTACTTCGGCGATGAAGATGATGATCCTTATATGCGCACAGGTCCCCAGGAGATTGACGGAAAGGTTTATTTCTTTGCTGATAACGGTGTAATGAAAAAAGGCTGGATCAAGTATAACGGGGTTTATTTCTATGCCGAAAGCAGCGGCGCCTGCTGTATGGATATGTGGAAAAATATCGACGGTCATTACTACTATTTCCTTTCAGACGGAAGCATGGCTACCGGTTTGAGAAAGGTCGGAGGTCAGTGGTATGACTTCGGAACAAACGGAGCTATCTGATCATTTGAAAGATCAATAAAACCGGAAACGGATATCATCAACTCCGGGCAGATTCAGACAACAGTCTGAAATGCCCGGAGTTTTTATATCAGGAACAGCAGGAAACATTTTGTTCATGAAGAATCAATATCCTGTTTACAGGCATTTAACAGAATGATAATATATTTATTGGAATTTGTGTGCATAAAGACCGCACACGGAAAAGGAATAAGGGTGATTAATTATGAAAGACAGTCATATACTGCAGTTTGTCAGCATGCTTTTGGGAATCTTATCAATAATTCTTCCGTATATTGTTTTATCTTTTGCCCGCAGTGCAATCGATGGAATAATATATCTTATCGCTCTGGGTGTTGCTTTACTTGTGAGCATCGTCGGCATAATACTTGCCGCTGTTTCTATCAAGAAGGCAAGAGATTACGGCGATAATAAAGCGAAGGGCATAGTAGGACTTATTACTTCGATCGTCGGCACTTTATCCTGTCTGATCGTGTTAGCAATAATCGGTTCGATTATTGCAATAGCAATGTCATACTGACAGGAAATCTCCAACTATAACGGTCAGTCTTTTGAATTGATGTTCTCGAAAGAGAGCTTCATCTTCTCGTTGTGCTCGACCGCCCAGTCGACAGCCCATTCGGATTCGAAAAGAACTACAGGAGCTTCGTCTCTGTCAAGAACAAGAAGTGATGTTGAAGTCAATGTCATCTCTTTCGGATCGAATCCTTCGGCTTCCGATTTTGCCCAACGAGCAAGACGGTAAGGGAGCGGAGTTCTGACGATGTCGACGTTGTATTCGGATTTTAATCTGTATTCGAGAACGTCAAACTGAAGTATGCCGACAACACCCATTACATAGGTCTCGGTACCGATGTTAGGCTGTTTGTACAACTGGACTGCGCCTTCCTGTGAGAGCTGCTCGATACCCTTTAAGAACTGTTTGCGCTTCATCGAATCCTTAGGTTCCACCCGTGCGAAGTTCTCGGGTGCAAATACCGGGATAGGATCGAATTCGAACTTGCGGTTTGAGGAAATGATGGTGTCACCGATCCTGAAATTGCCGGGATCAAAGATTCCGATGATATCGCCGGCAAATGCTTCTTCAGTGATGGCTCTGTCCTGGGCCATAAACTGCTGGGGCTGTGCAAGTGTGATCTTCTTTCCCGTGCGCATGAGATTTACCGTCATGTTCTTCTCGTACTGACCTGAACATATACGTATGAAAGCCATACGGTCACGGTGTGAAGGGTCCATATTAGCCTGGATCTTAAAGACAAATCCCGAGAACATCGGATCTTCGGGTTCGACCATTCCGTCTGTTGTATGGTGAACCGCGGGTCCCGGGCTCATCTTCAGGAAGTGCTGAAGGAACGGCTCGACACCGAAGTTCGTGATGGCAGAGCCAAAGAATACAGGAGTAAGTTCTCCTTTGAGAACCTTGTCCATATCAAGCTCATCGCCAGCCATATCAAGGAGTTCTATATCATTTCTTAATGTTTCAAGGTGACCTGTCATGAGCATTTCATCGAGTTTGGGATCATCGATACCTGATACGCTCTGAGTAACCATTGAAGCACCGTGGTCATTGTTCTCGCGGTCGAAAAGAAGGACATTGCGCGTGGCTCTTTCGTATACGCCTTCAAAATCGCCGTCTGTTCCTATCGGCCAGTTGATGGGGACTGATCTGATACCGAGCACCTTCTCGAGTTCGTCCATAAGATCGAACGGGTTTTTGGCTGCACGATCCATCTTGTTGATAAAAGTGAAGATCGGGATTCCGCGTCTTCTGCAGACCTGGAAAAGCTTTATCGTCTGAGCCTCGACACCTTTTGCACCGTCCAGGACCATTACCGCTGAGTCAGCGGCACAAAGAGTTCTGTATGTATCCTCGGAGAAGTCCTGGTGGCCGGGAGTATCAAGGATATTGATGTGACAGCCGTCATATTCGAACTGCATTACGGATGAAGTAACAGAGATACCACGCTTTTTCTCGATCTCCATCCAGTCAGATGTGGCATGGCGCTGTGCTTTACGCGCCTTTACGGAACCTGCCTGATGAATGGCTCCTCCATAGAGGAGAAGCTTCTCGGTTATAGTTGTCTTACCTGCGTCCGGATGCGAGATGATCGCAAAAGTGCGGCGTCTTTTTATTTCATCAATTGAATTCATTTTACCCTCAAGAAATGTATAATAGCCTAATAGAGACAAGTAATTATATATAAGAAGGAAGGGAATTACAAATAATGAGACGTGGCGGAGGCGTTCTTATGCATATCAGTTCACTCCCGGGGCCGTTCGGTACGGGCGTGATCGGACAGGAAGCGGTCGAATTTGCAAAGCAACTGGCTTCACAGGGAATGAAATACTGGCAGGTGCTTCCTTTCTCGTATCCCGGTATGGGTAATTCTCCTTATCAGAGTTTCTCGGCATTTGCAGGCAACTGGCTTTTCATAGATCCCAGAAGACTCGAGAAAAGAGGTCTTCTTACAGATGCAGAAGTTCAGCAGGCTGAGTATACGCAGAATAAATGGCGTATAGATTACGATTTCTTAAGGACCAACAGAGACGAACTCCTGAGAAAGGCATTTGACCGTGCTGATAAAGAGCTGCTCTCTAAAGCAGATAAGTTCATCAAAGACAATAAGTGGGTCCAGGATGTTGCGGCATATCAGACCGTAAAAGATGCTGACTTCGGCAAACCATGGTGGGAATGGTCAGACATGAGGCTCCGCAACTATGACAAGACTGCCGTGGCCGAGCTGAAGAACGATCCGAATTACAGATATCACGGCTTTGTACAGTATCTGTTTTTCGATGAATGGGCTCAGATCAAAAAAGAGATCAACGATCTCGGGATCTCGATCATAGGAGATATCCCGTTCTATGTATCGGGTGATTCTGCAGATGTATGGGCAAGCAGGGAACTTTTCAAGATGGCAACTGCAACGGGTGTCAATAAAGTCTTAAAGGATTACGAAAAGGCGCTCGATAAGTATAAGAAAGCCATGGAAAAGGGTGAGACCTCCAAGGATGGAGAACCTTTGAAAGAACCCAGAAAACCAAAGCCGGAAGCACTTGTTTTCGAGAGTGTAGCCGGAGTTCCGCCGGATTATTTCTGTGCTGACGGACAGCTCTGGGGCAACCCTATCTACGACTGGAAGAAGATGAAAGCTGACCACTATGCCTGGTGGATGAGCAGACTCGAAGATAATTTCAAGCTCTTTGATTACTTAAGGATCGACCATTTCCGCGCATTCTCCTCTTACTGTGAGATCGAAGCTAATGCCGAGACAGCAAGAGACGGCAAGTGGATCCCGGGTCCGGGCCTTTATTTCTTCGAAGAATACGACAGGAAGTTCAAGGACAGATCAAGACTTATCGCAGAGGACCTTGGCGAAGTAACGCCTGATCTCGCAGAGTTCATGGGCAAGGTCGGAATTCCCGGAATGAGAGTCATGGAATTCGCATTCTATCCCGGTGACAACAGTTCATTCCTGCCTCACAACTTCGATAACAACTGTGTCGCATATACCGGCACACACGATAACAACACACTTCTCGGCTGGCTTTGGGACAGCCCGGAGGAAGTGCGTAAATGCTGCCTCGAATACTGCGGTTTTACCGGTGATAACTGGGGTGACGGCGGCAGCCGCAGCGGTTCGTGCAGATCCATAATCAGGACACTCTGGATGAGCCATGCTGATGTTGCGATAATTCCGATCCAGGACATGTTAGGTTACGGCGGTGACACAAGAATGAATATCCCCGGAACACCCTCAGGCAACTGGGTCGTAAGGTTTACCAAAGAAGATTTTGATTCCATAGATAACGACTGGTACAGGAATCTTAACAGAATCTATTTCAGATAAGGAGGAGCCTCATGAAATATATTCTTTGCATCGATCAGGGAACTACTTCCACGAAGGCATTTCTTCTTGATGAAGAGGGAAATCTGTCAAAAGGAACCCATGTGCCTTTTAAACAGTACTATCCGCAGCCCGGCTGGGTCAGCCACGATGCAGAGGAGATATATGTATCGGTATTGAAAGCCTGTGCGATGCTCCTTAAAGATCACCCTGAAGCAAAAGGAAGTATCGTCAGTATGGGCATAACGAACCAGCGTGAGACGACGGTTGCTTTTGCTCCTTCCGGCAAGCCTTTTACACAGGCAATAGTCTGGCAGTGCAGACGGACTTCCGATATCTGCAGGCGTCCCGAGATCAGAGAGCAGAGCAGAAGGGTAACAGAGATAACCGGTCTTAAGATCGATCCTTATTTTTCCGCCACAAAGATGCTCTGGCTCCTCGAGAATATAAGGAGCTTAAGAGCTCGCTGCCAGTCCGGAGAAGCATATCTCTCGACAATAGACGGTTTCCTTGTTTACAGGCTTACAGGCGGCCATTCTTATGCTTCTGATTATTCCAACTGTTCAAGGACCATGCTTTTTGACATATCAAAGAAAGAATATGATCCGATGTTCCTTGATCTGTTCGGTATTCCTGTCAATGCGCTCGCAAAGCCCATGGAATCCTGTGCCGATTACGGCATGATCGACATAAATGAAGGATATCTTAAAGAAAACGGTTTTGATGACGTTGAGACAGAACTTCTGTTGTCGTTAAACGGTGTTCACATAACGGGCGTTCTCGGAGATCAGCCGGCTGCTCTTCTCGGACAGAACGCAATAAATAAGGGTGATTCAAAGACTACTTACGGAACGGGAAGCTTCACACTGATGAATCTTGGAACAGAGCCTGTCTTTTCAAAGAACGGACTTCTTACTTCTTGTGCATGGTCGATAAAAGGTGTTACGAATTATGCTCTTGAAGGAAGCATTTTTCAGGCGGGTTCCGTTATCAGCTGGCTTAAGGATGAACTGGGTTTCATTACTGAACCTAAGGAGTGCGATGATATCTGCAATTCAATTGAAGACTGCGGAGGAGTATATCTTGTTCCGGCATTTACGGGGCTGGGCGCACCATACTGGAAGCCTGATGCAAGAGGTATCCTGACGGGTCTTACAAGAGGAACCGGAAGAGCGCAGATAGTGAGAGCCGGTGTTGAATCTATCGCATATCAGGTTACTGAACTGGTCAACCTGATGACTGATGATACAGGTATAAAAGCAGGTCAGATGAAAGTTGACGGCGGAGTGTGCGCAAGTTCTTTCCTGATGCAGCTCCAGTCTGATCTTTTGGGTGTTAAGATTACAAGAGCCTTAAGTGATGAGATGACTGCGATGGGTGCAGGACTTGCTGCGGGAATCGAGGCCGGAATATTTGATTCTGTTGAGGCAACGGGAGAGTTTTATAAAGCCGGAGCATCTTATGAGCCTGAGATGTCAGCATTTGAAGTTTCCGAGAAGATGGAGGGTTATCGATCGGCAGTAAGAGCTACACTTCTTTCCGGTAACGACTGATGTAATGTTTCAGGTTTATATAGTTTTTTTCAAGATATTTGTATTCTTGACTTTAGGTTTTGTGCTGAACAGGACCGGGGTCATAGACGGGCCTGCCGAAAAAGCATTATCTAAGATATTGCTTACGGCTGTTCTCCCTTTTATGATCCTGAATTCGAGCCAGCATACTTTTTCGAATGAAGCAGTAAACGGCATGATAACATGTGCAGCATTCGGGGCGGGATATTATGCTTTAACGCTTCTTATCATGCGTCTTTCCCTGAAAAAAGCGAAGATGACGGAAGACGAGCGCAGGATAATGATCACCTGCACGGTTTTCGCGAACACGGGTTTTGTCGGATTCCCGCTCATGGAAGCTCTTTTCGGCAATTACGGACTTCTTCTTGCTGCTGTTTATAATCTTTGCTACAACGTGTTCTTTTATACCTATGCGGTTTATCTGTTCTCCAGGAAACCTAAATTCAAGCTTTTGGAGATCTTCAAAAATCCCGTGTCGGTCGCATCGATCCTTGCGATCATTCTTTTTGTAATTCCCTGGAGGATGCCATCCTTTCTTTACGACACCTTCAAGCTCATAGGAGATATGACTGTTCCTATGTCTATGATGGTTATGGGATCGATGCTTGCAAGTGTTAAGATAAGTAAACTCCTTACGGATAAGAGGGCATATATAGTTTCCCTGTTAAGACTTGCCGTGCTGCCGGCTGTCGTGACGGGTGTTATCGTTTTATTGTCCCCGTTTGTCACAATGTCACCGGAGACAAAAAGTGTAATTGTGCTGATGTGTGCTTTGCCCTGCGGGTCAATGAATGTAATATATTCCGAGAGTCATGATGTGGCACCGGATTTTTGTGCGCGTACCGTATCGCTCTCAATGATATTCATGCTGGTGACATTAATGTTCTGGGCATGGGCTGTTAAGGCAGTATTCTGATGATAAGAGGTATAGGAAAATGAGTGATGATCAGAAAAAGATCGATAGAATCGAGAACGAGCGACTGGTTGCGCTCATGGGAAAGATCCGTGAGGACAGTTCTGAGGAAAACATGATAGCGGTTCTTAAGGAAGCTGCTACGGCCACATTCCTGGTTCCGGTGGACGGAGAGGAAGGGAATTACAGATTTCATGCCGTAAGCGACTCGAAGGGCCTTAAGTATATGGTCGTCTACAGTGATACCGACAGTTTTGAAGTTGCTTTCGAAAATAAGAAGGAAAAGCAAAATGGTGTTCTTGCCGGATTTGCTGACCTTATTGACGTTGTTATGGCTCCGAAGATGGATCTGTCCGGTTTTGTTATCAATCCCGGTTCCGAGGAAGTGCTGTTCGGCAAGGAAATGCTCAAGATGATAGCTGCGCAGATGGGTATCGGAGGAGACGGCACCGCAAAGGTCGGAGAACCTGACCGCTATCCGCCGGAACTGAAAAAAGCTCTTACAGGTTATCTTCAGATAGAACCGACTGTCTCGGATATCTGGGTAAGACTTATGAGAGAAAACGGTACAGACCGTTTGATATGGCTCATCGTTGCTGAAGCAGAAGGCGAGGGAGAGCCTTTAAAATACACGCTCGAAAACTTAAGAAAGTATTGCCTTCCTTATCTTGATAATATGGATGCAATGGTTGTGTCGAGCAATGAGGATTTTGCAAAGAAAGTAATTGAAGGTGTTAAGCCTTTTGTTACAAGGGATAACGGATGATATGAGAAACGGCAAGACAGGTCTTTTGATCCTTACTGTATTAGCGGCAATGTTTTTCCTCTTTGTCGCGATACTGTTCGGTTCCAGTACCAAAAGACAGGGGATAATAGACCGTAAAGCGGATCTGGAAGCAAAACTGGATTCGATAATGGCAACAGATGTTTCTGTGTACTGGATCGGTGAAGTTCCTGCTGAACTGGAATACCTGTCTCCCGTGATAATCCGGGTCTCTCCTGAGAAGGCATCCGGCAAGACTCTTCCCGTAAAGGGACCTTCTTTTGAATTCACGGAATACAACGAATTGGGGCAGGTCATATCGCATGATGTACCGTTGGAGCAGTCACAATATATGGTCATTGTCATAAGCGGCAGTCCGGTTCTCTCCGATGAAGGCTCTGAAGCTCTGAGAAATGCCGTTGCACAGAACGGGGTTCCCGTGATCGCGATCGGCAATGATGCTGCTGAGCTTTTGGGAAATGTCCTGTATTACAGAAGATTCAAGTCAGGAGAGGGAAGCTCGCTCTATTATTGTCTCGGAAAAGGATATAAGGAGAACCCGTTATCCGTTGATACTGTAAAGAACGGCGGTATGGAACTGGCAGAAGCAACAGCTGATCTGATATCAGCTGCCATGACGGATTTCGGCGGAGAAATAACAACACCTTCTCCGGAAGGCAGTATTTCTTCCGGGGATCAGAATTATTTTTCAGAGAGCTTTACAGATCAGAAACCTGCCGTATGATCCTTCAATAATGCAGTTATCCTGCACATATTCGAGAACACCTTCCGGGTTCTGCCAGCCTTCCTCATTATAGTCTGAAGCGATGATTATGATGCTGTCTTTCCGGCTGCACGCCTGTTCAACATAGACCATGTGGCTTTCGATGCTTCCCGGGAAATTGCCGTTAAGGAACATATCATATGGCGGATTTGCAGTTCCGTTCATTATGCTGACAATGACAGATGAGGATGAGTAAAAAGTGACGGAATATCCGTTGATCTCATACTGTTCAACCATCCATGACAGATAAGTGAAGTCATCGCAAATTTCACCATCAATTGGAATTAACTTAAGTTCAGCGGCATTATCTGCAAATTTGTTATTTACGACTCTCGAGATGCCCAGTCCGACAGTGCTAAAGAATACTGCTGCGGATATAAAAACGATTATTGTATTGCGTATTACCTCTGACCATTTTTCTGATAACAGTTTATAGGCAGGGATCATGAAATATATCACTGCGAAAGTTACATGGCTGTAATCAATGATAGGCACAGTTATAAACAGTACCGGGATTCCGATAAAGAAATGAATCAGCGTGGTTCTCTCTCTCTTTTTTACGAGAATCAGGATTTCGGTTGTTATCTCTGCTGCCAGAAGCAGAAGTAAAACAATGGAGCTACTGAAGAAATTGCCATTGCTGCTGCCAAAACTCGTAAGGCTGAACAGGCAGCAATCCCAGAAATCATCAAGAGATGAAGTAATCAGGAAATAAACAAGAAATGCAGAACAGGGAACAGCAAATCCTGCGCCATAAAGAAGGAGGCTCTTAGCTTTGTTCTCATAGAAAGACGCGATTATTAAGAATAATAAAATAAGCAGAATGCAGCCGGATGTCTGTCTCGCGAAAACAGACAAGGCTACGAGTGCTCCGATTACCATTGCATGCTTTTTGAATCCGCCTTTGGTAAAGGCATAGTAAACGAGTAGGGCAATCAGCAGAAACAGCGTGTTGTAGGATGTGTAATCGATTATAAGAATGCTGATAAGCACGAAAGGCAGGGCCAACAGGCGGTTTTTGGTCCCGTCTGACAATAATTTGTATAAAACAAAAGCCTGGGCAGCTACTATAAGTGAACATGCCAGCCTGTATACAAATAACGAGCGGCAAATAAATAGTGGCAATGACGTTATCAATGCGAACAGAGGTGTCTGAACCATGTTGTAATCGCGGTAGGGGAGCAGCCCCATGCTTATCTGTCTGGCGAAATTGTAATTCCACAATTCGTCCAGAGAAGCTAAGTTGTTAAGACAAATATGCAAAAGCGAAGCCGTTAAGATAACGGCAAAAACGATTAAATCAGTATGTGTCTTCTTTGTTCCGGTCTTCACTGGTCTTAATTGCCTCTAACGGTTTTTTATATTATTACATATTTTTCGGAACATGCCGCATGCCGGAGGAAATGCCGGGAGCAAATGAGGTTTTCGGGATATTTCGGGCTTAAAATGTGCGAATTGTTGAAACAATTCAATTTGACACGCTTTTGTAATAATAATATTATTATTAAGTGTTCGAAAACTTTTGGGGAGGTGGTTTTTATCCGCGAGTTAGAGCAAAGGATCCTGAAAGAAGGCCAGATCCTTCCCGGCGAAGTCCTCAAGGTAGGAAGCTTTTTGAATCAGCAGATCGACACAAAACTTCTCAAAAACATCGGAGATGAGATAGCAAGGTTATACAGGGACGATAATGTTACCAAAGTCCTGACCATTGAGTCTTCAGGCATAGCGATCGCCTATGCGGCTGCCTTGTCTATGGGTATTCCCGTAGTGTTTGCAAAAAAGCACCGGACAAGTAATCTCTCCGGAAACATCCTTACTTCAAAGGTTTTCTCATATACCCACCATGAGACTTATGATATCGCCGTATCGTCTGATTACATCACTGAAAACGATAACGTTCTGATTGTTGATGATTTTCTCGCCAACGGTAATGCTTTGACGGGTCTTATCAAGATCGTGGAAAAGGCAAATGCAAAACTTGCCGGCTGTGCGATCGCGATAGAGAAGGGGTTCCAGGGCGGCGGAGATGCCCTGAGAGCAAAGGGTATCAGAGTTGAGTCATTGGCGATCATCGACAAGATGACGGATGACTCGCTGGAGTTCAGATCACAGGAGACCTGAACCGAATGAATTTGATATGCAATTTTTGGCATATAACAATTTTAACGGGAGGCAGTTTATGAAAAAACTCATTTCGATGATAGTGACTGCTGCACTTGCAGTTACTTCGGTTTTCGCACTTGCAGGCTGTAATTCGGCTAACGGGGGCAATGGCGGAGACAAGGCATCAAACTTCAAAGTAGGTGCTATTTACATCAACAGCCAAAATGACACATCAGGTTATACCTATGCTCATCATCATGGTATTACAGAGGGCATGAAGAAGGCAGGTCTTGATCCTTCAAAGGATCTTTTCATTGTTGACAATGTCCCTGAGGATGACGAGAAGGTTAAGCAGGCAATAGATCAGCTCGCAGGTAACGGCTGCAACATCATCTTCGGCATCAGCTTCGGCTACATCAACGCATTTGAGGCAAAGGCTGCAGAGTATCCGGACATCATCTTCTCTCATGCAACCGGTTATCTTTCAAACGATAAGAACTTCAATAACTATTTCGGAAGGATCTATCAGGCACGTTATCTTGCAGGTATTGCAGCAGGATATAAGTCTCTCGAACTTGGAAACAATAGCATCGGTTATGTTTCCGCATGGGGTACAGAGTATGCCGAGACATGTTCGGGAATCAATGCATTCGCAATGGGATGCATGGCAGTTAACCCTGATGCTAAGGTCAGCGTATATGAGATCTCCACATGGGGTGACCAGCAGCTTGAAAGACAGGCCGCAGAGACATTGATCGATACATACGGATGCTGCGTTATCGCTCAGCACTGCGATTCCGCACAGCCTCAGATCGTTGCAAACGAGAAGGGTGTTTTCGGATGCGGTTATAACTCTGACATGACAAAGGAAGCTCCCAATGCTCACCTCGTAGCACCTATCTGGAACTGGGATGCTTACTATGCAACAGCCATGAAGGCTGCCATGACAAATCCTGATACATTCATGACCGAAGTAGGCAACTACTATGAAGGTCTGAACGCTGGTCTTGTTGACGTATCTCCCATCTCCGCTAACTGCACACCGGAGACAAAGGAAGCTATCGAAATCGCCAAGAAGATGATGATCAACGGCGAGTGGGATGTATTCTCCGGCGTTAAGCTTTCGTTCTCGGGCGCAGCAGGTTCCGTTGCGGTAGCTAAGTCTGATGCGGCTCTTGTAACAAACGAGGGAGCAGAGATCGTACCTGCAGGCGGAGCTTCTGTTGATGACGGTGTTATCCAGGGTTCAATGAATTATTACGTTGAAGGCGTTACTCAGGTTAACTGATAAACTGACTATTTGATTTAAGGGGTGTTTTATGGAATATGCCATAGAGCTAAAGGGAATAACTAAAAGCTTCGGCCCTGTGGCGGCCAATAAAAACATCAACCTGTCTCTTGCCAAGGGTGAGATCCTTGCCCTGTTAGGCGAGAACGGATCGGGAAAAACGACACTTATGAACATGCTGTCGGGCATCTATATGCCCGACAGCGGTTCTGTTTTTATTGACGGAAAAAAGGTGTCTATAAATTCACCTGAAGATTCCGGCAAACTTGGGATAGGAATGGTTCACCAGCATTTTAAGCTGGTCGAGCGTTTTACGGCGCTCGAAAATATCCGTATCGGCATGAGGGATGAAGGACGCTTTGTGCATGGCGCAGGTGTCCGCAAAAAGATTGAAGATACAGCCGCAAAGTTCGGCTTTGATATAGATCTGGATAAGGTTGTTGCCAATATGGCAGTTTCCGAGAAACAGACACTGGAGATCCTTAAGGTACTCTGCTACGGCGCAAAGATAATCATACTGGATGAGCCTACCGCAGTCCTTACGGTTCAGGAGATAGACCGTCTTTTCGATGTATTGAGAAAGATGAAAGAAGACGGACACTCGATAATCATCATCACACACAAACTTAATGAAGTAATGGCGATCTCAGACAGGGTTGCCATCCTGAGGCACGGTGAGTACATCGATACTGTTGTTACAAAAGAGACCAATGAGAAGATCCTCACAGAACTCATGGTCGGCCGCAAGATCGAACTCAATATCGACCGTCCGGTAATGGAAAAGACACACCCTCTTCTTGAGATAAGGGATCTTACAGTTAAGAATGATGAAGGCGCAGTTGCCATAGACCATATTAATTTCTACATAAGAGGCGGAGAGATGCTCGGTGTTGCGGGCATCGCGGGTTCCGGACAAAAGGAACTCTGTGAAGCCATCGCAGGACTTCGGAAGATCGAGGAAGGCCAGATGATCCATGAAGGCGAGAGTATCGTCGGAATGTCACCTAAAAAGATCCTGGAGCACGGCATCTCCATGAGTTTTATTCCCGAGGACCGTCTTGGAATGGGACTTGCACCGTCACTGTCGATCACCGATAACATGATCCTCAAAAACTACAATGAATCAAAGGGTATCTTTGTCGACCGCAAGTCGGCCCGCGTGGAGGCCCAGAAAGTTATCGACAGACTGGAAGTCGTCACGCCTTCAACAGAGACACCTGTCAGAAGATTATCAGGCGGCAATGTTCAGAAGGTATTGCTCGGACGCGAGATCAAATCCGGTCCTAACGTTCTTGTTACCGCATATCCTGTAAGAGGTCTTGATATCAATTCTTCGTACACGATCTACAACATCCTTAATGAGCAGAAAAAGAAGGGTGTAGGCATCCTGTTTGTCGGAGAGGACCTGGATGTTATGCTCGCTCTGTGTGACAAGATAATGGTTATCTGTCACGGAAGGCTTCAGGGTGTTGTCAACAGTGATCACACGACCAAAGAAGAAATAGGACTTATGATGACTGGTACGATAAACATCGTAAACAAGGAAGGCAAGACCGATGGTATTGCTAAGGATTCAGCTTTTACAGATGAGGAGGGCAAAGTCTGATGAGAAAGTATCATCTGGTAAGAAGAGCTGATTCAAAGATTCAGAGGACTCTTATCTACTATGCTGCCGGACTGTTGGTTTCACTTGCCATCGGTGCGGTTATCCTTGCCTGTCTGGGTATCAATCCTTTCGATTATTACGGAAGGATGTTCACGATAGGTCTTGTCGGAAACAGATACGGATATAAGAGTATCGAGGGTTTCCTTAAGATATTTGTTCCGCTCCTTATAACATCACTTGCATTAAGCCTTTCCTTCAAGATGCGCTTCTGGAATATCGGCGGTGAAGGTGAGTTCCTGATAGGAGCGATCACAGCATCGGTCATCGCATTCAACAGCACCGGAATGCCGAATTTCGTTACTGTATTTCTCATGTGTATTGCGGCGATGATATCAAGCGGCATCATTGGTATCGCCATTGCTGCATTAAAGGTCAAGTTCAATACAAACGAGACTCTCATGACGCTCATGATCAACTACATCATGCTCTATGTCATAAGATATATAGGCGAGACAAAAGCTGACTGGAATTTCTTCTTAAGAGAGGATTCGGAAAGACCCAAGTTCGGAACTTTTCCCGATCCGGCTGTAATGTCCGGAATCCCGATCGGACAGTTCAAGCTCCTTTGGTCTGTTATAATCGCTCTTATACTCACGGTCATCATCTATATCTATCTCAAGTACACAAAGCACGGATATGAGATCTCTGTGGTAGGTGACAGCAGCGCAACTGCTAAATATGCGGGAATGAGCGTGGGGAAGATCGTTTTGAGAACGATGTTTATCTCTTCAGCCATGATCGGACTTGCAGCTGCTCTTACCGTATCAGCATCAGGAACGATATCAGATACGGTAACCAATAACGTCGGATGGACAGGCATAATCGTTGCATGGCTTTCAAAGCTCAGTGTTCCTGCCGTTTTTGTCACATCGGTCCTTATCTCTATCCTGCAGTACGGCTGCCAGGCTGCCGCTACACAGTATCCGGCAATTGACAGCAATTATGCAGACCTTCTGCAGGGAATAATACTGTTCTCTGTTCTTGTTGCTGACTTTGCTGCAAACTTTAAGATCGTTAAGAAGGAGGATGCAAAGAATGCTTGAAGTAATGACATTGTTCCTCTTTAACATAATCGTCTATAACATACCACTTCTGTACGGAACGACCGGTGAGATCATGGTCGAGAAATCCGGATCCCTTAACCTCGGCGTTGAGGGAACGATGGCGATCGGTGCTGTCGTCGGATATCTGGCGGGAGTAAAAGCAGACAGTCTCTTTGTTGCATGTCTTGTCAGTTTTATAGCATCAGGTCTTGTAGGACTGCTCTTCTCGTTTTTGACTGTTACTTTGCAGGCTAACCAGAATGTAACCGGACTTACCATTACTACTTTCGGTGTTGCATTCTATTATTTTATCGGCAACGCTTTGGCTAACTCTGAGAGCGGCTGGCCAAGACTCAGCGGAACAAGACTTGATGCCCAGTCACAGGCTTTTGCGATCCCCGGACTTTCAAAGATACCGTTTATCGGAGAAGCACTCTTCTCTCACGGTATCCTGGTTTATCTCGGTGTGATCATCGCTGTATTGATGTGGCTCTATTTCAAGAAGACCGTTCCGGGATTAAAGCTCAGAGCCATAGGTGAGAACCCCGGTGCAGCTGACTCACTCGGTGTAAACGTTACCCTCTATAAGTATGCTCACATAATCATTGGTTCCGGCATCATGGGAATCGGAGGTCTTTACATGGGTCTTAACATGGGCGGTACATTCGAAGGTTCAAACTGCTGGATCAACGGTTACGGATGGATCTCGATAGCTCTTGTTATTTTCGCGAACTGGAGTCCTGCAAAAGCTTTGCTCGGTACTCTTGTTTTCGGATTCTTCAATACACTCCGGGTCCAGAATGCCGCACTTGCCTATGCATTCCCGAATGCCCTGGGCTGGCTTACGAAGATCCCTTCACATTTCTTCTCGGCATTGCCGTTTATCATAACTCTTATCGTCCTTATCGCAAGTTCTCTTTCTTCAAAGAAAAAGAGCGGAGAGCCTCAGGCTATAGGACGGAATTATTATCGTGAAGACAGATAGGAGACAAAATGTATAACGTTAGAAAACTTACAGATGATCTTACATGGATCGGAGGCAGTGACCGCAAGATTCAAAGATTCGAAAATGTCTACAGACTCAATTCGGGCATGAATTACAATTCATATTTCCTCGACTGCAATGCTGCGGTATTGTTCGATACTGTTGACAGGGAAGTCTCTGACGTGTTTTTTGAGAATCTTGAGTATTGCCTTGCAGGGCGCTCTCTCGATTATATCGTGATCCATCATATGGAACCGGATCATTCCGCAACTTTATCTTTTGTATTGGATAAGTATACCGATGCAAAGATAATAGTCAATGCAAAGACACTGCAATTCATCTCCCAATTTTTCCCGGACAGGGATTACTCTGAAAGAGCAGTCATTGTAAAAGACGGTGATGAGCTTGAACTCGGTTCCCATAAGTTCAGATTTGTTTTCGCACCTATGGTCCACTGGCCTGAAGTAATGATGAGTTTTGACATGACTGAGGGGACATTGTTCAGTGCAGATGCCTTTGGAAGCTACGGTGCGGTCAACGGTTCTATATTTGCTGATGATAAGGACTTCGATAATGAACTCCTTGACGAAGCACGCCGTTACTATACAAACATCGTCGGAAAATACGGCATGCAGACGATCGGAGCCATAAACAAAGTATCAGCTTTTGATATCAATATGATATGTCCTCTGCATTCCTATGTGTGGCGAAAAGATATCGGAAAGATCATCAGCTGCTATAAGACATGGGGCTCTTATACGCCTGAGAAAAAAGGTGTCTTTATCCTTCAGGGATCTATTTACGGACACACGGCAAACGCATGTGAAGTCCTTATGACCGAACTTGATAAGAGGGATATTGCATCAGTTATTCTGGATGCATCAGTTGCTGATATTTCAGACATTATAGCCATGGCTTTCAAATACAGTCATATCGTAATAGCTTCACCGACATATAATAACAATGTTTATTCTCCCATAGAGCATGCCGTTTCAGAACTGGCTGCTCACGGGTTGACGGGCAGGACATTCTCTGTTATAGAGAATGGTACATGGGCTCCGGGTGCAGCAAAGAACCTCATGCCTGTCATTGAGAGCATGAAGAACTGCATCCTGACAGGCCAGACTGTTACGATCAGGTCAAATGGCAACAGTAATACAAGGACCGCACTGGAAGAACTTGCAGATGCGATCATGGAAGATATAGGGAAAAACATTTAATGAAATAAGAGGTAGAAAAATGTATTGTCCTAATTGTGGAAAAGAACTTAACAACAAGCAGAAGTTTTGCGGCGGATGCGGAAGCGATGTTTCCGGTCTGTGGCAGCAGGCAGCTGTTCCCGCTCCTGTTGAACCGGTAACAGTTCCGGCTGCAGGTCCTGCAGCTCCGGCACCTGTTATGACAGCACCCGGAGAGACAGAGGTTCTTGCTCCTGTTGAAACTGCTCCCGCTGCAGCACCTGCACCGGCTCCTGCTCCTGCACCTGCTCCTGTTGAATATGCTCCCGTTGCAGCTTCGGTACCTGCTCCTGCACCTGCACCGGCTCCCGGTCCTGCTCCTGCACCTGTTTCCGCTTCTGCTTTCGGTGAAGCTTTCAATCCGCCGATAGTCCAGAATCCTCAGCCTGCAGTCAATCCCGAACCTCCGAAGAAAAAGAAGAAGGGATTGATAGGCCTTATCATCGGCATTTCTGCAGGCGGACTTGTACTGCTTGCAGGTATCATTATTGCAGCCGCAGTAATAATCAACAATATATCTTCACCTACTGAGACAACTGAACGTACCAGACGCACGACCAGAGCGACTACCGCGACAACAACACCTGCCGAGGTGGAAGTTTCCAGGACGGTTATGGTCTATGCCATAGGAACAGACCTTGAATCGCAGGGATCTCTTTTGTCTGCCGACGTTAAGGAGATGATGGCGGCAAATCCGGGCAAGTCAGTCAATATTGTCCTTCAGACCGGCGGATGTTCCTATTTCAGGAACAACTATATGGAGAACGGTGTTTCACAGCGTTTCTCGATCATTAACGGTGAGATCAATGAACTTGATAATCTCGGCGATGTCAGCATGGTCGAACCGGAGTCATTAGAAGATTTTATTAAGTTCGCTAAAAAAGAATATCCGGCCGAGAACTATATCCTTGTTTTGTGGGATCACGGCGGCGGAGTCCCTCTGGGCTTCGGTTTTGACGAACTCCATGACGGAATCCTGACAGAGACAGAGATCGCTCAAGCAATCGGCAATTGCGATGTCGAATTCGAATCCATCATCTTTAATGCATGCCTCATGGGATCTCTTGAGGTTGCAAAAGCGCTTGATCCTTATACGGAATACATCGTTGCCGCAGAGAGCCCTACATTGGGAAGTGCATACTATGATGTCGGTATCAATTACACGAACTTCATCAATTTTATCGGCAAGGATTTTGACGGAAATGCAAAGGACTATACCGAATTTATCGTAAGGGATTACATGGATACTATCGAGAGCACTGAACAGGCTACCGGTTATTTCGGTATAGACACATGTATGTCTGCTATCGATACCGACAATATCGAAGAGGTCTTCCAGGCCTATGAGAGATTCATAGCTGCTCTGGATAAGAGAGTGTTCGATCAGAACGGATATGCGGAATATATTCAGTTAAGAGATACATGCGGAAGCTTTGAATCAACGGATTCCGTAGATCTTACGACTCTTGCGAGCAAATATATCAACTGCGGTGACAGGGAGATAGAGTCAGCTGCAAGTACTCTTATAAACGAGGTAGGAAACTGTGTATTTACCGAGAGCAACAACTCCTACACTTATGCTCACGGCATGACGGCATATGCTCCTTACCTTTATCCCCAGTTCTACGATGAAGCGAGACAGACATTTATAGCATTAGGCTACAGCGATACAACCGTCGCATTCTACGATAAGTTTGTAAGTGAGGAGCTTTATATCCTTAATCTGGTCAGTTATGCCGGCGACTGGTATGTCCAGCCTTCCGATGCCGGAAACATGGAGACAGGAGAGCTTTACGATATTTCCGATCTCATAGTTGATATGGACGGATATGAAGCTATAGCTTTGGCAGAAGAAGATTGGGATATCATCCGTGAAGTTAAGGTGACGCTTGCTTACATTGATCCTGATGAGGATTCAAAGATCTACTACCTTGGTACGGATAACCAGTATACGGTTGACAGCAACGGATATATCATCCTTCAGAATCCCACAAAGTGGGTCTTCTTCAAAGGCTTTGGTTTTGTTACCTGCGAGTGCCTCAAGTACAATGTTTCCGATGACGGCAAGTGGTCGAAATATCTCGGTGCTGAGGCTCTGGTAAACGGACAGCCTGCTTATGTTGTTATAGCGTTTAACTCCGACAGCCCCGACGGTGAGATACTCGGATTCTATTATGCGGATATCCTTGAAGATACATATGATTCTTCGCAGGGCTGTCAGTTTACCGATGAAGATACGATCCAGTTCGTTGAGGAATATTACGATGTTAACACCGAGGAGCTTACTTACGATGTACTCGGAGATAAGGCCGTATCCTATGAAGAAGCTGTAAGCCTCTATAAGTATTCAAGAGTTGATTACGGTGACGTTGAAGGTTATATCGGATTCGATATATATGACGTTTATAACAACGACTACAGGATCAAATTAAGACCCGGCACACCGGCTTACGAGATCGATGCTGCAAGAGGTGATAATGACGGTTCGTCCAGCGGCAGTGATTACGATGAAGGCACTATCGATGCAACATTCATGGTGGGCTTTGTTAATATCTACGATTGGGGTTGTGATCTTGCATACGGTGAATGTGACTGGATATCTTATAACGATGAGATGAAAGAGGATTCCGTTTATTATACCGGTACGGATGCTCTGTCACTTACGTTTGAAGTGGATTCATCAGCTGATGATAAATATTCCTATTCGTTCTACTACAGCAGCGATAACATGTTTTCTGAAAAAGAATTGTCACAATCCATCTACAGCGGAACATGCAGTCCTGTAAGTGAAAACGGCAGTTACTACTATCACTTTGATTATCCGGCCGGTTCAAACGGAATGGAGGCAGGATATTATATCCTTGCCATAAACAACGGAGACAGTGAGGACAGGGTAATCCTTGCAGTTTGCCAGGTTGTTGACTGATATTATTTTGAGGTGATTCGAAAATGAAGATGACCGGAGCACAGATACTTGTCGAAACCTTGATTGAACAAGGTGTTGATACCGTGTTCGGTTTTCCGGGCGGAATGGTCGTGGATATCTATGACAAACTCTACGACAAACAGGATAAGATAAGACATATCCTTACGGCGCATGAGGAAGGCGCTGTCCACGCTGCTGACGGTTATGCGAGAGCTACAGGCAAGACAGGCGTTGTCATAGCAACATCCGGTCCCGGCGCGACAAATCTCGTTACCGGGATCGCAACCGCATATCTGGATTCGATCCCTCTTGTTGCGATAACAGGAAACGTAAGAAATTCCATGATCGGAAGAGACTCATTCCAGGAGATCGATATCACCGGAATAACTCTTCCCATCACAAAGCACAATTTCTTTGTTCATAAGGTATCCAAGCTTGCTGATGTTGTGCGCAAAGCCTTTGAGCTTGCACAGTCAGGAAGACCGGGTCCTGTCCTCATCGATATCCCTAAAGATGTTCAGGAAGCTGTTTTCGATTACAAAAAGCAGCCTGTTATCAAGACCGAACCGATACCGTGCTGTGATGATGAAGATATAAAGAAAGCTGTAAAGCTTATAAAGGAATCCAAGAGACCTTATATCTATTTCGGCGGCGGTGCTGTAAGGACTTCGATCGGTGAAGATATAGTGAGGCTTGCCGATAAGATAGATGCCGTCATCGGATGCTCCATGATGGGTCTTTCGGAGATCCCTTCAGATTCCCCGAGATTTCTCGGAATGCAGGGAATGCACGGAAGATATGCATCTTCTGTCGCTCTTGCCAAAGCAGATCTCATTATCGCCTTGGGCGTAAGGTTTTCAGACAGGGCAACCGGAAAGACGGAGAAGTTCTCGCTCTCGGCTGCGAAGATCCATGTTGACTGTGACCGTGCCGAGATAGGCAAGAACGTTCCGGTGGATCTCGGTATCTGTTGTGATATCAAAGACTTCGTTGACCGTCTTATCAAGGCAGCTCCGCAGCGTAAGAATGCAGAGTGGATAAGAAAGGTCGAGGATCTTCAAAAGAGAGAAGCTGATGCTTATGAAGGTCTGCCGTTCCTCCCGAGGGATGCGGTCAATATCATCTCTGATAACGTAAGACCTGATACGAGACTTGTAACCGATGTCGGACAGCATCAGTGCTGGACAGCGCAGTTCTTTAAGTTCAGGAATAAGCGCACCTGGATCACATCAGGCGGTCTTGGCACTATGGGCTTCGGCTTAGGTGCAGCGATCGGAAGTTCTATCGCGACAAACACAAGAAGTGTTCTTATTACCGGTGACGGAAGTTTCGGTATGTGCCTTAATGAACTTGCGACAGCGGTAACATACAACATTCCCGTTACGATAATTATCTTCAATAACCATGCACTTGGCATGGTCAGACAATGGCAGAAAGTGTTTTTCAACGGAAGATATTCGAATACGGATCTTGACCGTAAAACTGATTTTGTAAAGCTTGCGCAGGCATTCGGAGCAAAGGGTTATAAGGCGACCGATAAAGAGTCTTTTGAAGAAGCATTCAAAAAAGCTTACAAAGTAAAAGGTCCTGCCGTGATCGACCTTGCCATCAAGACGGACAGTCTGGTTCTTCCCATGCTCAAGCCCGGCGGAACATTCAATAATCTGATCTTAAGAAGGGAGGATATCAGCGATGCCGAAAAATAAGATAATAATTGCCATCTATGTTGATAACCAGTATGGTGTCCTCTCACGTGTAACCGCTATGTTCACAAGGAGAGGTTACAACATTGATTCATTAACGGTAGGTGAGACCGAATCGCCTGAGTATTCGCGTATTACTATCACGCTGACTGCTGAAAAGAATGACAAGGACCAGGTGGTCTCACAGCTGCGTAAGTTGTATAACGTCAAGAAAGTTATAGTACTCTCAACGGAAGACTGTATCAAGAGAGAACTTCTTTTGATCAAGGTCAGGAACACCGAGCAGCAGCATGCGGATATAGTTGAAGCTACCAATATCTTCCGCACTAAGATAATCGACTTTACTGATGAGGCTATCAGTATAGAAGCCACAGGGGACAGTCAGAAGATAGATGCCTTTATCGAGTACATGAAGAAATTCGAGATCATAGAGATGTGCCGTACGGGCATCGTTGCTCTCGACCGGGGCGGTACTAATATCTGGTCTGAACACGAAGACTGATACAAACAAATTAATACAAATTTAATCAAAATACTCCCTTCAATGCTTTATAATTAAATCAAAGGTCAAAGCCTTTTGAAACTTCAAAACGGAAGGGAGTGATTTTATGAAGATCACTACACAGGGAAACGGGATCCGCATCGGTAACAGACTTGAGGACAAGATCGCTTCTAAGATGTCGAAGTTCGACAAATACTTCGGTGATGAAGGTACCCTCAATGTAAGAATCAGACCTGAAGGACCCGATATGGTAGTTGAGATTACCATGGAGTTTGGCGGAAAGATCTTAAGAGCAGAGGCATGTGATGAAGACATCCTTACAGCTGTAGACAGAACCGTTGACAAGCTCGAATCTCAGATCAGAAGACAGAAGACCAAGTTCCTCAAGAAGAAGAAGGATTATCCGGGAATCGTAAGTTATCTTGAAGAAGACGGCGGCGCAGACTTTGATCTCGTTGAAGAGAATGAAGCAAAGATCACAAAGCGCAAGCAGTTTGCTTTAAGACCGATGACATCCGAAGATGCTATTCTCCAGCTCGAGATGTTAGGACATGACTTCTTTGTATATCTTGACAGTGATACAAATTCTGTCTGCGTAGTTTACAAGAGATATGACGGCGGATATGGTCTGCTTGAACCCGAATATTGATATTAACCGGCAATTGAATTCCCCGGAGGCTGCCTTAGGGCAGCCTCTTTATTTCTGAGGTGCTTCTTCTTTTTCAGATCCGCTTTTCGAGGAAAAGATCCGCTCAAATGCCAGACCTGCCCATATCATTACGATCAGCAATGCAAAAGGATAGCACGGAACATTAAGCCTGTGAAATTCAGCCGGCCCGGCTAGAATGTTGACAGCTGACTGACCTGCTATTATCAGAGTTATGATCAGTTCGGACTTCAGGAACTTCTTTTTTATTGCTGCTGCGGTTATGCCAATAAAAGATAATAGGACAACGAAATACACGAAGTTGATGTTGAAGTCCATCAGATCACCGGGCCATAGGAGTTTTTTGTTTGCATCATCTTTCAGAAAATATGAATCGTTTGAAAGATTATATTCCATGTTGTTATATCCCATGGTAAAGACCTTTTTTGCAAGATAATATGCATACTGCGAGCGGTTGGAACTGATCGCTTCTTTTGAAAAACTGATGATCTGTTCGCGCTCTATTGGAGAGTCCATATAAAGTGAAGCAGTGTCGATCGCTGCAGCTAAAGGACTTTCTCCTTCATCAAGTTTGGATTGGATCGTATAGCATATATCCGGATCTGTAGCGCCCTGCCATATATCTGCCTGAACGACATCATAGAACTTATTCATTTCCGACACATAACTTAATCCGAAGAATCCGTTATAAAGCCTGTTCATTTCCATATACCCGAATAAAACAGCCAGGCATAATGCAAAGCAAACAGGAGGTATGATATTTCTTTTTGCTTTCTGTTTCGTGGAGATAATCCTGACCAGCCATATTATTCCGGCGATAAATGCAACAACAAACAAGAAAACGGAAGAAGGGCGTAAGAGAGTAAGGATAAGTGACAGGATTATGCAGCATGAGTAATGTCTGATCTTCCACTCCCTTAAGAAAAGCACGAGAAGATAAGCGAAAAGCACCATCCCGCTTACAGAAAATGATTCTGTCAGCATAAGGAAATTGAATCCGGCAACGGGAGACATACATCCGTAAAAGATCGTGCCGGCAGCTCTGATGACATGATTCGAAGTAAATAAAGAAATGAGCCTGAAAAATATGAAGATGCTGATATAAAAGACCGCGATCTGTATACCGACACTGAGTTCATTCACATGCTCGGAAGTGATCTTATTGCATATGTGCAGGAACAAAGGATATACGGGAGTCCTTAACAGATCCGGATGCCCCTTTAAAATGTTGTCTGCAGCTGTGAAATATGATGCCGTGTCGTAAAGGGATATTGCATTGAATTGTCTGTAATAGAAGAATCCGTAAATAAGATCGAACACAAACGCAATAATGAATGACAGAGGAAAAAGGTCTTTGATCTTAGATGATTTGACGCCGGTCTTATGTTCTTTGCCGTCATCTTTTCTCATGCTGTCAGACATATATGTTTCCCCTTATGGCATCTGAAGATAAACTGTTTTAATTCTACCTGATTATATATGAAAAATCACAGGTGTGGACACGCACAGATGATCACAAATAATGCGTGAAAGGTGTTTTGCATCGCATAAAGTAAATGTGTACCATATAACAGTAAGGAGAGCTTTATGGAATACCGGTTTTTGGGACATGAGACGGCTGATAAAGTAAAGCCGCTGAACAGAAGTGAATACGATATCGGTTCACTTCTTGATCTTTATGATGTTTTATCAGACGGCATCTGGAGGATAGAGACATGTGCGCCGAGAATGAGAACTGACTGGAGTCCCGGGAACAGGACTTTAGGTCAATGTTCGATCACGGCATTTCTTGTTCAGGATATTTTCGGAGGGGAAGTATACGGAATATTGCTGCCGGACGGAAACTATCACTGCTATAACTTTATTGACGGAAAGCAGTACGACCTGACGATAGAGCAATTCGGTGATAAAGCTTCAGAGCTTGCTTACGATAATACGAATCCCCAGAGCCGCGAAGCGCATTTTGCAAAACAGGAAAAATACGGCAGATATATTCTCCTTAAAGACCTTTTGAAGCAGGCTTCAGGCCATAAGCAACTGCACGATCTGTAACACAATTGTTCCACAAGCGTTTTTTTGTCTGTGATAAACTGAAAACGGGATTTTAGGACTTTTCTTAAGGAGAACATTATGGGAAAGTCGGTTTTTGCTGTTTTTATAATGGCAGTCATTACGGCTGTCTTGAGTATTGTGGCCCGGGATTGTAATGTAAGATCCGGTGCTAACAGAGGATGGGTTCATTCCGGAGAAGGGTCATATTACTACGATGATGAGGGTGAAGAATATTCCGGAATGAAGATAATGCCTGATGACGGAACGAAAAGATATTTCGATGAGGATACTCATATCATGGTCACAGGCGAAGCTGAGATCGAAGGCAAAAAATATCTCTTCGATGCCGACGGGATCATGCTGACGGGATTTCAGACCGTAAACGGAAATAAAAGATATTACAGCATAGATACGGGAGCCATGAAGACCGGATGGCATAAGACTGATGCCGGTACATATTACTTTGATGAAGTGACAGGAAATGAAGTATCCGGATGGAACGAGATAGACGGAAAAAAGTATTATTTCTCAACAGATGACGGAATACTCGCCAAGGGTATGTTCGAAGATGAAGAAGGACAGTATTATGCTGATCCCGACACCGGGGAGATCTCTTCAGGGCTTGAACTGATCGACGGCAGGAATTACTGCTTTGATGAGGATACCGGTCTGATGAAAAAAGGCTGGGTCGACATAGACGGTGACAGGTATTTTTTCAACCGGGATACCGGTGAAGGCGCTGAGGGAATAATAGAACTTGACGGTGCAAGATACGGCTTTATCTCCGGCATGATGATAAGAAACCAGCGTGCAATGGCCGACAGTCATCTGTATTATTTTGATGAGGACGGAAAGATAGTAAGGGAACTTGACGGCAGCAAACCGTGTGTTGCGCTGACCTACGATGACGGCCCTTCAATGTATACCGATTCTATTCTTGATACATTTGAGGAGTATGGACAGAAGTGCACGTTTTTCATTGTCGGAGACAGGATCTCGTGGAATGAGGATGTCACCAGACGTGAAAGCGAGATGGGATGCGAGCAGGGCAACCATACATACGGACATAACAGGCTTACGAGCCTTGATGCGGAAGGCCAGAAAGATGCGCTTGCAAAGACTGACGATGAACTCATAAGAGTTACGGGAAACCCCTCAACATGTTTAAGACCCCCGGAGGGACGCTGGAACGATACTTTGAAGGAAGTATGCGGATGTCCCATCATTCTCTGGAGCGTGGATTCGCGTGACTGGGAAAGCAGGGATAAGGATAAGATCTGCAACATGATAATCGGCAAAGTAAAAGACGGTGACATTGTTCTCATGCACGATCTTTATCAGGCTACTGCCGATGCCACAACGAAGATCGTACCGTCTCTTGTAAATGCCGGATTCCAGCTTGTAACCGTTGAGGAACTCGGACTTCTCAAGCGGGGCGGACTTGAGGACGGAGTAGTATACTATTCAATAGAAAAACCCGATTGATCTACTTTATTTAAACCATGGATAACATAACTGATTATGTCCGCTGGGTAGGCGGAACCGGATTTGAAGGAAGACCCTTTTCAAGAGTCGATAATATCGTGCTTTGCCAGTTATCCTATCTTGATCTTAAAGATATTCCTGAGATCAATTCCGAAGGCGGCGCAATGAAGCTGCGTGATGCCGTAAACACTCTTACCAACATGGGACTTTCGATACGGAAGATGGCTCCGGATGACAGTGAGAGATTTACGGCTCTGGTAAAAGCTTCAGCGATCTCTAAAAGATTCGGTGATCTTTATATCACGTCTTTTACGGACATCCTCAATGAAGAGGATTCCATTCAGTTTTCCGCAATGACTTTCTCGCCTGATCCAAACGGCGGATGGGCTTTTGTCGCGTTCAGAGGAACTGACTGTACTATTGCCGGCTGGAAAGAGGATTTCATGACGAGCTTTACTCTGACTTCATCTCAAAAACTGGCTGAGGAATATGTCAGATCCAGTCTCAACATCTTTGACACTGTTATGGTTGGCGGTCACTCAAAAGGCGGAAATCTTGCCATATATTCCGCTGCCGTTCTTCCCGATGTTCTTTTCGCGAGGATAGGACATATCTATACCAATGACGGACCGGGTTTTTGTCCGGAAGTGCTGGAAGAAGATCTGATAAAAAGAGTCAATCCCAAAACGACTAGGATAATTCCCCAGTTTTCAGTTGTAGGAAGTGTTTTCGCTCCTAAGATCGATGACAGTTATGTGATCAGGAGTGACAGGCAGATGGCTGACCAGCACGAACTGTGTTCCTGGGGGATAGATCACGGCGATATCCTCATTGCTCCGGAAGGGATAGATCCGCTTGCTGAGAGGATAAACGGAGGGATCGACAAATGGATCTTCTCTGTGGATATCGAAGAGAGAAAGAGATTCATCAATGCATTCTTTGATTCCATGAGCGAGAACAATACACAGACTCTTGAGGAATTCACTGCCCAGGGAACCAAAGGATGGGAGAGGATCCTCAAGGTCGTATTAGGCGACGATGAGGGATTAAGGCTTGCTGCTGCTGCTCTCCCTGACCAGCTGTTCCTGGACGGCGAAGGCAAGAAAGTAACAAGATCCGGTCTGTACAGGCAGTTCAGAAAGTCAGATCTTGCCAAAGGTCTTGCAATGATACTTGCGGGACTGCTGATATACCTTATTCCTGAAGGATTCATGTTCATTCTTGTCGGCGGTCTATTAGTCGCCGCAACTATTGCATCTATCGTGCTCACGGTAAAGAAGATGAAGAAAGATAACTGGAATTTCCAGGCGCATGTTGTTGATGCGACTGTGTCGTCCGCTCTGGTCGCCACTACGGTTATCACATTTGTAAAAGAAGGTGCGCTCTTCGTGATGGCGAGCGGAATTTTCGCGGCACTGCTTTTTGCCTGTGCATATAACTGTATGGCAAGAGCAAAGAAGACGCACAACAGGAAATTTGCGGTCCTTCTTGTGATCATGAGCGCAGTGTGGGCGGTAAGCGGAATATATATCCTTTTCGCGCCCGAAAATACACTTAATGTCTATATGCTGATCGTGGGTTCCCTTGCAATACTGGACGGGCTTATCAGGGTATTAAAGGCATATAACGTAAGACACCGCTGGTACACAAGATAATATTTCCAAAACCGATCGAAAAACCTTATCCGGCGGTGCTTAACGGTGCCGCTTATGATATAATCAACTTATTATGACAAGAAGGGGGCTCTCATATGGCAGACGATTTAGATAAGAAGATGGAACCTGAGATCAGCGATGTTGCAGAGAAGGCAGCAGAAGCCGTCAAGGAAGAAGCTGCAGTAGTTGAAGCAGCAGAAGAGAAGGCAGCAGAAACAGTTGCTGCAACCGCGGCTGCAGTGACAGCTTCCGCAGCTGCAGAGAAAGCCGCTGCCAAAGAGGCCGAAGCAGCAGCCAAGGCAGCAAAGAAAGCAGAAGAGCAGGCAGCCAAGGAAGCTGCAAAGAAGCAGGCAGCTGCAGAGAAAGAAGCAGAAAAAGCAAAAATAGCCAAAGAGAAGGCTGAAGCAAAACTCGAGAAGAAGAGACAAAAGAAGGCAGCTCAGCAGGCCCTGATCGATGCATGCCCTCCCCAGTACAGACCGGTATCCACATCTAAATATTTCTGGCTTGCATTCTTAAGCGCACTTCCGGTCCTCGGATTCATCATCACATTGATCCTGGCCATCATCGGGCGCAACAGGAATATCAAGAACTTTGAGAAGGCGATCCTTGCATATTACATCATTGCATTGATCCTCTGCCTTATCGCAGTCATCATCGTCGGCATCGTTCTCCCTCACGAGATCAGAAGCAATATATTGCTTGCTCTGGAGCAGATCATCGGTTCCGTAAAGTTCGGCTGATCATCAGAACATTCTATTTGTTGATAATTGCTGCCCGGATAAGTTTTCCGGGCAGTTTTTTGTTGCCTTCTTTTTATCCTGATGTCTCATGTCTGTAACATTGTTAATTTACAATCGAGATATCAGTAAACAGGAAAGTGGGTAAACAGTCATATGGAAGACAAACTTATTTCAAAAAAGGATCTGCTTACAAAGGAAGGCATCTCTTACGGTACGCTTTACCGCTGGAAGCGCCAGGGTCTGATCCCCGAGAGTTGGTTCATTCATAAGGCAACAGAGATAGGTCAGGCCACGTTTTTCCCTGAAGAGAAGATCACGGCAAGGATCGCCCGCATCAAAGGTCTTAAGAGCGAGCTGTCTGTTGATCAGATGCAGGAGCTCTTCTCCGCAAATGTCGAGAGTTTCAAGATCCCCATGCAGGATTTCAAAGATCTTGAGATCGTCGGAAGAATGTCTCTTACCGCTTTCACTTCTGTTTTCCCGATGAAAGATCTTCTCGATTTTAATGATGTTTTTGCAATGTATGTAGTAGACCACTTAATGAAGCTTTCCGGAATATACCTTGAGGATGCAAAGCAGGTATTAAGACTTCTCTGCAAATACCTTTCAGCCGAAGCTTCTAAGGAATACCAGCTTATCCTCCTCCGTAAGATGGGTGTCCCTATGACGGTGCTCGTCAGAGGCGAAGATGAGATCCTCCTTGAAGACAATGCAGAGATCATTGCCTGTGCAAATCTCGGCGAGTTTGAAGAGGCTTTGAAGGATCAGCTCATTGCCTGATAAAGAACGATATGGCTGAAAAAGAAGATCAGTTGATCAAAGTACTGGGAATCCTTTCGGAGAGCGTCAGATTTAAGATCCTGTCGCTCATAGCTTCAAGAGGCGAGATCACAGCCAAAGACATCTTATCCGAATTTGATTTTACACAACCGACCTTGTCCCATCACATGTCCTGCTTAGAGCAGGCAGGTCTTGTGAATGTGGAGCGCAAAGGCCGGTTTGCTTTTTATTCAGTCAACAAAGACACTATAGATCTTGTTGCATCCGCTATCCTTTCCCTTAAGAGCAGCTCGAAGAAAGCTTTGAAAGAAAAGCACGGATCTGAACCTGATACCGGAGAGAAAAAAGGCGGAAAGAAAAAGAAGAAAAAAGACAAGAACAAGAAAAAGAAAAAAGACTGAACATAAGAGACCGTCTTACCTTAAGTGAGGCGGTCTTGTTTTTCGCAGCTTTATCATTGCTTAAAAAGAAATGTTGAAATTGTGATGAATCTTTCTTAAAAAATCATCACAAACACGTCGAAAAACTGATTTTGTGATGAATTAATATCCAAAAAATAATAAAGGCTGCCTGTAAGACAGCCTTTATTGATCGTAATTAATTGTAAAACCTTACTTTTTCTGTTCCTTGAGGAGATCCTTGATCTCTGTGAGGAGCTTAACTTCATCAGAAGGCTCGGGTGCAGGTGCGGGTTCTTCTTCCTTGCCCTTCTTTATCTTGCCTACGCCGTTCTTGAGTGCATTGATTCCCTTGAGCATTATGAAGAGAATGATAGCCATGATAAGGAAGTTGATGATGGCTGAGATGAATGCGCCGTAATTGAGTGAAAGGCTCTGGATCTCTTCGAGAGTAAGTCCTGAATAGTCTACCCAGGGAAGTCTGATAGATCCTGCGATGTCAGTACCGCCGATAGAAGAAATCAAGGGAGTGATGAAGTTATCTGTAAAAGAAGTAACGATGTCCTTGAATGCAGCACCGATGATAACACCGATAGCCATATCGACTACACTGCCCTTTAATGCGAATTCTTTGAATTCTTTCATTAAACCCATATTAATTGTTCCTCCTGATAATGTTATTAAAAACCCCGGGCCATATTAAGATCCGGGAAGTTTTACGGATATTAAATTGTCTTAAGCAAACTTTCTTGCTTCTTCGGGAAGGCTGTTAAGGTCACCGCTGAAAAGGATAGTAGCAACAACAGGTGAGTCCTTGAGGAAAGCGTCAAGCTTTACAAGGAATTCGCCGAGACCTTCGGGATCGTAGTTGTTTGCAACTTTGCAGATCGCGTCAACATAGATATGTGTTAAGTCGTAATCTTTGGAGCAGATGCCGCAGATGAATGCGAGAACCTGGTCAAAACCTTCGATGGGGTATTCTTTCATATTTACAAGACGGACTGTGGGCTTAAGAAGCTGGTCTAATCTGTTGCCTCGTTCAAGGCATACGACGTTGCTGTCTGTAGCTGCAACTGCGTTGATGTCATCGACGAGCTTTGCTGTCTTGCCCGTGCCCTTAGGTCCTGCAATAAGTTTAATCATAGAATGTCTCCTTTGGGGATTATATTTCCATGCAATATCTGGATAGGTTTATTTTATTATATTTACCGCGCGAAATGAATATAAAAATGTAAAAAAAGAGGAACATTTTTCGGTTTGCACTATTATTGCCTATATGATAGAATTAACGAGTTCATAAAAGAGTTTTTTACGAACGGACAGCCGTAGGCGTGTCCGTTTTTTGTTGTAGAAGGAGAAAAAAATTGGCTAAAAGATCGAAGATCGCACAGGAAGCCTTTGAACTGGCTGAGCCTGTCGTAACCGGACTGGGTTTTGATCTTGTCGATTGTTCCTATGTCAAGGAAGCACGCGGTATGGTCCTGACGCTCTATATTGACAAGAGGGGCGGTATAGGAATAGACGACTGCGAAGCAGTAAGCCGCGCGGTAGATCCCGTTATCGACGAGGAAGGTTCCATCGATCCGGATTTTTTTGAAGTGTCATCACCCGGTCTTACAAGACCTCTTGAGACAGAGAAGGATTACAACAGATACGAGGGCGAGAAGGTCGACGTATCGCTTTATAAGCCCCTGGAAGGCAAAAAGAGCTTTACCGCGGTCATCGGGGGTGCAAAAGACGGTAAGGCAGTATTTGTATTTGATAACGGTGAGGAACTTACCCTCGGATTTGAGGATATAGCAAAAGCCGTACGTCATATAGATTTCTAAAGTTTATTAAGATTAGGAGGAAATATAAAATGCCCAGAAAGAAGAATGAAGAGGAACCTAAGGATACAATAATAGGTCTTGTTAAGCTCCTCGCTGAGGAAAGAGACATCGATGAAGAGGAAGTATTCCAGGCTATCGAGAGCGGTCTTGTTGCAGCTTACAGACGTGAGTTCCGTGACAATGACAACAAAGAAGTAGTTATCAAGAACGTAAATGCCGAGATCGACAGAGAAACCGGCGAGATCTACGTTTATAAGCTTGCAGAAGTTGTTGACGATGTCGTTGACGAGGCTAACGAGATCTCTATCGAGAAGGCAAATGAACTGGGATATGAGGATGTCGAAGCCGGAGACATGATCGAAGTTGCGATCGACGTTGATGACCTGGGCCGTCTTGCTGCAGGAGCTGCCAAGAATGCTATCAATCAGAAGTTAAGAGATGCAGAGAGCGCCAAGATCGAGAGAGAGTTCTCCGGCAAGATCGGCGAGATCACATCCGGTACTATCGTTCGTAAGGACGCAAGGAACGTATATGTAAATATCGGCCGTGCCGAAGCTGTTGTTAAGCACGACGGTCAGATCAGAAATAACAGAAACGAGCACTATGATCAGGATCGGATCATGAAGTTCCTCGTTATGGGCGTTGAGGAAGCAAACGGCAGACCTTCCGTTGTTCTTTCGAGAACAGACGCCAAGCTTGTAACCAAGCTTTTCGAGCTTGAAGTACCTGAGATCAAGGCAGGAGATGTTGTTATCAGATCAGTTGCAAGAGAAGCTGGTTCAAGAACAAAGATCGCTGTTTACTCCAAAGATCCTGATATCGATGCAAAGGGTTCCTGCGTAGGCCAGAGAGGACAGAGAGTCCAGCAGATCATGAATGAACTCGCTGAAGAGAAGATCGATATCGTTGACTGGAAGGAAGATCCGGCACTCTTCATCAGTGAGGCTCTTCAGCCTGCAAAGGTGTCCAGAGTTGATACTGAGATCACCACAAATGAGAATGGTGAAGTTGAGAGATATGCAAAGGTTATCGTTCCCGATCAGCAGTTCTCACTTGCTATCGGCAAGAGCGGTCAGAACGTTCGTCTTGCAGCAAGACTTACGGGCTTTAAGATCGACATCAAGAAGGAATCCGACGAGAGCGTTGAGGCATCCAAGGCTCTTATCGATGACTTCAAGGTCGTTGATGACGAAGCAGGTAAAGAGGAATAATCAGCAGAGCGTATTGAAGTTATGAAGAAAAAGCCGCAAAGAAGTTGTGTATCCTGCAGAACGGTAAGAGATAAGAAAGATCTCCTGCGTGTTGTGGTATCGCCCGAAGGGGATGTCGTATATGACCCGACCGGCAAGCTTGCCGGAAGAGGCGCATATCTGTGTCCTGACGAGAAATGCATAACTGCTGAGCTTAAGAAGGCGGCAAAGCTTTCCAGGGGTCTTAAGAAGCCTTTGACGGAAGAAGAGATCCAAGAACTTGCAAAACAACTTTTGGGGAGCATTGCTGATAACTGATGACAGATAAGGAAAGAGTTTACGGAATGATAGGGCTTGCCGCCCGTGCAGGCAAGATAGTATCGGGAAGCGACGCTGTTACCGGAGCGATCCGTTCGGGCAATGCGGAACTGCTGATAATAACAAAAGACATTTCGAGGAACTCATTAGATAAGATCCTGAAGAATCTGACAGGAGATAAAGAGATTACCTGCTTTAGCTTCGGCACTTCGGAAGATTTGGGATATGCACTGGGAAAACCGGACAGAACAGTTGCGGCTATTACGGACAAAAGCTTTGCGGAAGGCATTTCCGCCATACTCGAGAATATCAACGAGGAGGAAGATACTTGATGAGTGAAGACAATGAAAAGAAGAGCGGTCTGACCGTCGGAGGCGTTTCCGGCAGCAAGAAGATGAGGCTCGGACGAGTACATAAGAAGACTACAGATACAACAGCAGCTCCGGCAGAGGCCCCTAAGGCTGAAGTTAAGCCTGCTCCCGCACCGGCACCGGAACCTGCTCCCGCACAGGAAGCAGCTGTCAAGCCTGTGAAGAAGACTGCAGCAAAGAAGACTGCTGAATCAGAGGCTAAAGCAGAGGAAAAGTCAGCCGAGGAGAAGAAGACGGCAAAGAAGACCGCTGCTGCAAAGACTGAGACTGCAGCCAAGAAGACAACGGCAAAGAAGACTGCAGATAAGAAGGAAACTGAAGCAAAGGCTGAAGAAAAGCCTGCTGAAGATAAGAAGGCTGCCAAGAAGACTACGGCAGCTAAAACAACCAAGACTGAGACTAAGACAGTCAAGAAGACTGAGAAGACCGAGAAGGCAGACAAGCCTGAGGAGCCTGAGAAAAAGGAACCCGAGGTCAAGGAAGTTGTCAAAGAGGAGAAGCCCGAAGTTAAGGCTGAACATGCTGAACCTGTAGTTAAAGAAGAAAAGAAGCCTGAGCCCAAGCCGGAAGTTAAGCCTGCACCTAAGCCCAGACTTTCTTCTGCGGTTATCTCATTGCCTGATGTTCCCGCAAGAGGCGAGACGATCAGAAGTTCCACGGTCATTACATATGCCGGCAGAGATAAGAAGAGCCCCGTAAGAAGCGGCGGTTCAAGCTTCAATAACCGAGGCGGCGGCTTCCAGAAACAGGGCGGCGGTGCCTTCGATAAGGACAAGGACGATGATAACCAGCGTCCCCAGTTCAAAAGGGCTCCGAAGCCGAGAGCAGAGGCTCCTATCGAAGATGCAAAGAAGAGCAGATCCTCTTATGCAGAGAAGAGCGCTTTCGATAAGAAGCACAGCAATGCCGACAGAAGAGACGGCGAAAAAAATACAAACATCGATAAGAGAAAACAGTCACGCACATCACAGTTCACAGGACGTGTTAACAGTGACGGTGACTATGACGATTTCTCATTCAAGAAAAAGAAAAAGAAGCAGGAGACCCAGCAGGCTGTTGTCGAGCAGGTGATCACGGAGATCAAGATCCCCGCATTCATTACGGTCAAGGAATTTGCCGAAGGTATCGGTAAGAAGAGTTCAGATATCATCATGGCTTTGATGAAGCTTGGCGTTATGGCTACGATCAATCAGGAACTAGATTTTGATACAGCTTGTCTTGTTGCCGACAGCTTCGGTATAAATGCAGAACTTCTTGAGGAGAAGACAGAAGAGGATATCCTTTTCAACGATGAGGACAATCCGGAGAATCTCGAGACAAGACCTCCTGTAGTAGTCGTTATGGGTCACGTTGACCATGGTAAGACATCACTCCTCGATAAGATCAGATCTTCCAACGTTACCGAAGGCGAAGCCGGCGGTATCACACAGAAGATCGGTGCATACACAGTAAGACTCAAGGGACGTCAGATCACATTCCTCGATACCCCCGGTCACGAAGCGTTTACGACGATGAGAGCCAGAGGCGCGCAGTTTACGGATATCGCTATCCTCGTTGTAGCAGCAGACGACGGTGTAATGCCTCAGACGATAGAAGCTATCAACCACGCCAAGGCTGCCAACACAGAGATCATCGTTGCCATCAACAAGATCGATAAGCCCGGCGCAAATCCTGACAGAGTAAAGCAGGAACTTACCAACTATGGTCTTATCTGTGAGGAATGGGGCGGCCAGACGATCATGGTTCCTATCTCCGCAAAGCAGGGTACAGGTATTGATGATCTTCTCGAAAACGTTTTGCTCACCGCAGATGTTATGGAACTCAAAGCCGATCCCAAGGGTCAGGCAAAGGGTGCCGTTATCGAGGCTAAGCTCGATAAGAACAGAGGTGCTGTCGCATCCGTTCTCATCCAGCGCGGTACACTTAGACAGGGAGATACTGTCGTTTGCGGACCTATCCTGGGTAACGTAAGAGCTATGTACGATGATAAGGGCGCACCCATCAAGAAGGCAGGTCCTTCGATCCCTGTTGAGATCTTAGGTCTTCCTGAAGTACCTCAGGCCGGCGAGATCCTTTTCGCCGTAGATGACGATAAGACTGCAAGACAGCTCGTTGAAAAACGTAAGATCAAGCAGAGGGAAGAGCAGCTCCACAGATCTTCCAAGATGAGCCTTGATACGCTCGCAGCACAGATGGCGGCAGGTGACGTCAAGGATCTCAATATCATCATCAAGGCTGACGTTCAGGGTTCCGTCGAAGCCGTTCAGCAGTCTTTGGAGAAGCTTACGAACGAGGAAGTCAAGATCAATGTTATCCACGGTGCAGTCGGTGCCATCAATGAATCTGATATCGTTCTTGCCGATGTATCCAATGCAATCATCATAGGCTTCAACGTAAGGCCTTCACAGATGATCATCGATAAAGCAAAAGAGACCGGTGTTGACATCAGACTCTACAGCGTCATCTACAATGCTATCGAAGATGTTGAGAATGCCATGAAGGGTATGCTCGCTCCCAAGATCGAAGAGGTCATCTGGGGCCATGCAGAAGTCAGACAGCTCTTCAAGGTCAGCGGTATCGGTACTATCGGCGGCTGCTATGTTACTGACGGTAAGATCCAGCGATCTGCAAACGTAAGAGTAATAAGAGACGACGTTGTCGTTTATACCGGTGTTCTCGGCTCGCTCCAGCATGAGAAGGATTCCGTAAGAGAAGTCTTATCAGGACATGAATGCGGTCTTACGGTCGAGAGATATAATGATATAAAGATCGGCGATATTATCGAAGCATTCGGCAATATCGAAGTTAAGAGGGACTGATATGAAGAACAGAAGACCCGAGATAGTCGGAGATGAGATACAGAAGATCATCTCCACGATAATCTCGACAAAGTTAAAGGATCCGAGAGTTCCTTTGCTTACGTCTGTTACTTCCGTCAAGATGAGCCGTGACTTATCGCATGCGACAGTTTTCATCTCCGTATACGGCGATGAGAAGACGCAGAAGGAAGCCATGGAAGCAATAGAGCACGCTAAGGGCTTTATCCGCTATGAGACAGTTCAGGAGATCAACCTGAGAGTTGCTCCCGAACTGAGCTTCAAGCTCGATAACACTCTTAATGAGGCTTTAAGGATGGAAGCACTGATCGATCAGACTATCAGGGATGACGAAGCAAGAAGAATTGCAAGGGAAGAAAGAGAAGGTAAAGACGAAGGTCCGGCAGAGGAGTGATCCCGTTAACGAGCCGGTTAGAACGGAGTTAAAAGATGAGGGAACGCTATAAGGAAGGCAGTGCCAGAGCCGCTAAAAATATCTTAAGCGTTATAGAAAAGGTAAAGGAAAACAATGAGCTGATACTTGTTTTCCCTCACAGAAGCGTTGACGGGGACTGTGTAGGATCAGCCTCCGGCATCGTAAGTATCGTCAGGTCAATGGGAGCCGATGCATATGTTGCCATACCTGAGGAACTTCCCGAGAATATGGAGTTCCTCGGTATCGGAGACTACCTGTTCCGTCCTGACGGTGATTCGGCTATAGCTGAAGAATACAGATCCGAAGGGACAATAGGCGGGAAAAAGACAGGAGCTGCGATCGCGACCGACATTTCCGACAGTTCGAGAATGGGCGTAAGCGGAGAGATATTCGATTCAATAGAAACAAAGATCGTTATAGATCACCACGCTTCGGTCACTGCCAGATCCGATTATTACTGGATCGATCCCGACAGTTCTTCAGCCAGTGAAATGGTATTCTATGTTGCCGAACAGATCTCTGCAGTTACGGGGAAAGAACTTAAGGACCTTCTGGCGGTTAATGCAGCCAAGGCTGTTCTTGCCGGAATCGTTACGGACACAGGAAGATTCACTTTCAAGAATACACGTCCCGAGACACTGGAGACTGCAGGTTCCCTGATCGATCTCGGCGGAGACATTTCCGTTGTCTGCTATAACCTTTTCGACAGAAAGACAAAAGCAAAATTCCTTCTGTCTGCAAAGGCGAGATCACAGGTTCAGTTTTTTTACGATGACAAGTTTGCGCTTACTGTCGTTCCTTATGAACAGTTCGTTGAATGCGGCGCAGGTCCTGACGGTGTTGATGATGTTGTTTCCGCAATGCGTGACATTGACGGTGTCGAGCTCGCTATTGTATTAAGAGAACTGGATAACGGCGAGATCAGAGGAAATATCAGATCACAGGAATATTTTGACTGCAGCAAGTTTGCATCAGGATTCGGCGGCGGCGGACATTTCAGGGCAGCAGGATTTACTTATAAGGACGGTACAATATCTGAACTTGCCGAAGAAGTTATCAAGAGGGTTCAGTCAGATCTATGATTCAGGACGGATTCATCCTTGTAGATAAGCCCGAAGGATGGACTTCCTTTAAGACTGACCGCTTTGTCGGCAGACTTCTCGGCACCCGTAAAGTCGGACACCTGGGAACACTTGACCCTTTTGCAACGGGTCTTCTTCCCGTGTTTGCCGGAAAGGGACTTAAATTCTTAAGATTCTGTGAAGGTTTTGACAAAGGATATTCCTGCAGATGCATTTTCGGAGCAAGAACGGACAGTATGGATAAGACCGGGGAAGTCATATCCGAGAACTATCCGTCAGATACAGAACTTACGGAACTTGCTGCAAATGATTTCATAACCGTACGTAATGCTTTTGAGAAGGTCAGGGGTACAAAAGAACAGCTCCCGCCTGCATATTCCGCAAAGAAGATAGACGGCAAAAAGGCATATGAGCTTGCCAGGAAAGGCGAGATGCCTGACTTAAAGCCCGTGCCCGTCACGATATATTCGCTTGATATAACCGGTATTGGGAAACTTGATAAGGGCTTTTATGCTGATTTCGATTGCTTATGCTCCAAGGGAACTTATATCAGGACTATATGTTCCGACTTAGGTGATATTACAGGTTATGGTGCTTATGCCTGGTCTTTAAGAAGAACAGTCAACGGACAGTTCAATGTGAAAGATGCATATACACCGGAGCAGCTTGAGAAGATGGCCGCTGAAAGTGATTTCTCGTTTGTAAGAGATGCAGCTGAGACTATAAGCTTCCTTCCTGAGATAAGACTTGATACAAAACAGGCAAAGGATATCGGGTTTGGAAGAAAGATTGCATTTCCGGCAAAGGCAGAAAGCCTTCCGGATAATGAGGAACGCATATACTACAGGGCGACTCATGAGGGTAAACTCATTGCGGTCGTTTTCCCGGCGGTGGAGAATGGCGTTTTAACTATGAGGATCGAGAGGCTCTACGCGCATGATTAAAGTTTGCAGCACATATTCCCTTGATGATCTTCCTTTGGAGACGAAGGGAAGAGTTATTGCACTGGGGCTTTTTGACGGGATCCATCAGGGACATTCGGATATCATTAAAAAGACGGTTGCGATTGCGCAAAGAGACGACCTCACGTCTACGGTCCAGACTTTCAGAAATCTCATCAAGACAGACGGAGGATCTTTATATACTTCCGAAGAAAAACTGAAACTCATAAGCGATCTTGGTGCTGATGAAATGCTTGTACTTGATTTTGATGCTGTTAAGGATATGGAACCTGAACAGTATCTTACGGATATACTTCTGAACCGTGCTGTTGCGGATACACTCGTAATGGGCGAGGATTACAGATTCGGAAAGGATGCTAAAGGCGATGTCGGTCTGATAAAGGAATTTGCAGAAGCAAACAATATCAGAGTGATCGTGGTCAAAGACCGTTTTCACGAGAGTACCGGAAAGAAGATATCGACCACATGGCTTAAGCAGGTGCTTTCCGAAGGCGACGCAGAACTTGCAAAGGAACTTTGCGGCGGAAGGAATTATTCTTATTCGGGTTATTGTGCTCACGGGAAGATGCTTGGCAGGACGATGGGTTTCCCCACTGCGAATATAATCGTTCCCGAAGACAAGTTCGTGGTAAGAAGAGGCGTATATGTGTCCCGTGTCCTGTTGGGAAAAAGAGTGCTTTACGGAGTAACCAACATCGGAAGAAGACCGACGCTTGAAGAAGCGGTAAATGATGTGGTCGAGACATATATTTTTGATTTCAATGAGGATATATACGGAGCAAAGATCACGGTCGAACTGTTGAGCTTCTTAAGACCTGAGGAGCATTACGGAAGTAAAGAGGAGCTTATTTCTGCCGTGAATGCCAATAAGACGCAGGCAATGGAATACATCAAAAACCTCATTTAGACCGCGAAAATGCTGTTTCAAAGTCATATTATCTATTTTGTGGTAATATATCAGGGATTTATCTGACCCGAAAGTTACGGGCAGGAAGGATAAAGAAACATGATTGATTTTGTTGAAGTTAAATTTCCGGGGCTGGGGATCGACCTTAACGTTAACCCCGTTGCTTTTAAGTTAGGCAGCATCGAGGTTTACTGGTACGGTCTTCTGATCGCCATGGCTTTGATACTGAGCGTTATTCTAGCCGTGAGGCAGGCAAAGAGCCTGAACTTCCCGGAAGGACTTGTTTATGACACGATCCTTATGATAATCCCCTGTGCAATTATCGGAGCAAGAGCATATTTTGTCGCCTGCAACTGGGACTATTACAAACTTGACTGGAAGACGATCTTTGATATCAGGAACGGCGGACTGGCAATTTACGGAGGAGTTATCCTTGTATTTATAGGCGGTCTGGTCATGTGTTACACAAGAAAGATCCCGTTCAGGGAACTGGCCGATTACTGTGTCGTTTATCTTCCTTTGGGACAGGCTATCGGAAGATGGGGCAATTTCTTTAATCAGGAATGCTTCGGCACAACGACTGATCTGCCCTGGGGCATGACGAGTTCGACTGTGGAGATGTACTTAAGCAGCAACTGTCCGACACTTGTTGCAACATCACCTGTGCACCCGACATTCCTTTATGAGTCGCTCGCAGATCTTGCTATATTCTTTATCCTTCTTTATGTAAGAAAGCATTCGAAGATACCTTTTGAGACATCCTGTGCTTATTTTGCGCTTTACGGTACTGCAAGGTTCTTCATAGAAGGAGTCAGGACTGATTCGCTGTATTTGGGGCACACGAGTATCAGGATCTCTCAGCTCCTGTCACTTATCTTCGTTATATTGGCTCTTCTTTATATCGCTTTCGCAAGAACGAAAAGGTTCGAGAAGAGAGGTTTTCCTGAAAAACTGTATGTTGAAGCCTCATCAGGAGAAGGAAAGAAAAAATAATGGATAAGGCTGGTTCCGGCGTTGTCAGACTTCGCGGGAAAGACGGTCTTAAGACCGTTGACTATTATCTTGTCGTTCCGATCCTTTTGTTAACGATAATAGGTCTTTATGTCTTACAGAAAGTTCTTTCCAAAGGATATGCAGCATATCCCGGAAATTATTACAGACAGATAGCCGCCACAGTCGGCGGTATCATAGCTGCCCTGATAATAGGTTTGCTCGATGAGCACTTCATGAAGGTTTTGGGACGTCTTATATATGCGGCATCACTTTTCCTTCTGATCCTTGTCCCAATCGACGGTTATTCGCTCAAAGCAACATGGGGTGCCGACTCCTGGCTTAATCTTCCGGTAATCGGTAATTTCCAGCCCTCTGAGCTTGCCAAGATAGGTCTTGTTATGGTTGCAGCCGATATCTTTGAAAGGATGTCCGATAAAGAGTATTCACTTCTTAAGGGTTTTGGCCTGATGGCAGCGGTCTATGCGCCGCCGATGCTCCTGATCTTATTGCAGCCTGACTTCGGTACCGCGATGGTTATCATTTTTACCTTTATATGTATGCTTTTCGCCTGGGGAGTAAGATACAGGTATTTCCTTCTTGCTTTCTCGACATTTGTAGTTGTTATTATCCCGGCTGTATGGACATTTTATCTTGAGCCTTATCAGAAGAACCGTATATTATCACTTGTTTTCCAGGGTTCGGATCCGCGTTCCGAGTATAATCTTACCCAATCTAAATACGCGATCATGTCGGGAGGTCTTTCGGGAAACCACACGGGAATCCTGACAAGCGTTCCGGTAAAAGAGAGCGACTTTATCTATGCCGCCATATCGGAACACATGGGATTTATCGGTACAACGACGGTGATAATCCTGGCTTTCTTTTTCCTTTGCAGATGCCTTTATGTGGCAGCAAAGAGCCATTCCAAGACTGCTTCATATACCATCACCGGACTTACCGGTTATTTTGCTTTCCACTTTATCGAGAATATGGGCATGGCAGTAGGCCTTCTTCCGATCACGGGAATACCTCTGCCGTTTATCAGTCTCGGAGGCACGGCCATGCTGATCAATTATCTTGCCTTCGGGGTCATACTGAACTATTCGATGTCGCGCAATATAACATAGCGGAGGCTTCTGATGAAGGGGAAGTGGAGACAGAATCTTCATATCGAGCCGCCTGAAGGCTGGATGAACGACCCTAACGGTCTTTGCTTTTTTGACGGCCTCTACCATGTTTATTTTCAGTATTCTCCGGGAACGCCATGTGGTGAGAGCAACCGCTGCTGGGGGCATTATGTAAGTCCTGACCTTTTATCGTGGAAGTATTCGGGGATAGTCCTCGAGCCTGACATACCGGAAGACAGAGATGGCGTTTTTTCCGGTTCTGCAGTTGCATTCGAAGATCACATGGAATTCTTCTATACCGGAAATGTTCTCGAGGAAGGAGATTTCGATCACATTCTTGAAGGGCGCGGAGCAAATGTTATCCGCGTCAGATCTTCTGACGGCTCGAAAATGTCAGCCAAGGAAGTCCTTCTCAGAAATACCGATTATCCGGATTTTTGTTCATGCCACGTAAGAGATCCGAAAGTTTGGCTTGAAGACGGAAAATACAAAATGGTATTGGGTGCACGGACTAAAGATGATCACGGATGTGTGCTTTTTTATGAGGCTTCTTTGGACGGCCCTTTTGAATACAAAGGATTACTGACCGTTCCTGATTTCGGATACATGTGGGAATGCCCCGATGCATTCTCTATTGACGGAAAGAAGTTTATCGCGCTCTGCCCGCAGGGTACTGCCAGAGGTGATCTTAAGTTCCAGAATATATTCCACAGCGGTTATTTCAGAGATGATGACGGAGTCCTTACTGATTTTGAAGAATTCGATCACGGTTTTGATTTCTATGCTCCGCAGACATTTGCCGCACCGGACGGCAGGAGACTTCTTATCGGCTGGATGGGCATAGGCGATGATTCTTATACCAATCCGACAACTGATCTCGGCTGGCAGCATTGCCTTACTTTGCCTCGAGAACTTACATTGGGATCTGACGGTAAGATCCTTCAAAATCCTGTTCGTGAACTGGATTCGATCAGAAAACAGGCTGAGAAGATCGATGGCGAAACATGGCAGGGACTGCCTTTTGAAGTAAATGCAGCGTGTTTTTCGGATGTTGTATCTGTAAGCATATCGGGGGCTGAGATCACATGGAACAGAAATGACGGGATCTTGAGCCTTCACTTCACCAATGAAGAAGGATACGGAAGAAAAGAGCGGAAGATAGAACTATTATCACTGGATTCACTCCGTATCATCGCAGATGTTTCCTCACTGGAAATATATATAAACGGCGGCAGATATGTAATGAGCACCAGATTCTATCCGGAGCACCGTCAGGTCAGAGTTGCAGTGAAAGGTGCCGGTGCAGGGATCGCTGCTTTAAGGCTTAACGATACGCTGGTTGCCATAGGTGAAGCTCTGATCGATTTCATTCCTGATAAGAAGGGCTGCGAATTTTACGAGGTCGGTTCGTTCTCACCTGCTGCGGGCGGCGCTCCTGCTAATGTTTGCGGAGCTTTTTCGAAGCTGGGCGGCAGATCGAGGATGATCACGCAGTTAGGCAGAGATCCTTTCGGCGATATCATTACAAGGACGCTTGATAATGCAGGTGTGGATACGTCCTGTATCTTATATACATCCGAAGCAAATACCGCTCTGGCTTTCGTAAGTCAGACAACGGACGGCAAGAGCACTTATTCGTTCTACAGGAATCCGTCTGCGGATATGCTTTTCGATCCTTCACACATAACGGCAGAGATGTTTGACGACTGCTACGCACTTCATTTCTGCAGTGTTTCTCTCGGCAATTTCCCTATGAAAGATGCCCACCGCGCAGCTGTAACGATCGCAAGACGTCAGGGTGCGATAATAAGCTTTGATCCTAATCTCCGGTTTATGCTGTGGGATGACAGGGATGAATTAAAGCGTGTCATTTGGGAATTTATCCCGTGTTGCGACATTATCAAGGTTTCTGATGAGGAACTGGAGTTTATCACAGGTTCTTCAGATCCTGATGAGGCTGTTCCGACGCTGCTTTGCGGCAACGTAAAGCTGGTGATCCTTACTAAAGGCAAGGACGGAGCTTCCTGTTACAGTGCTTCAGGCAATGTGTCCTCTTTAAGTCCTGTAGTCAAAGCCGTCGATACCACCGGTGCAGGTGACGGATTCATTGGTTCGTTTCTCTGGAAACTGAGATCCTCGGGGATAGTCAGGGATGATCTTTCCGGCTGCCCGCTGAGCGTTTTATCCGGATGCCTGGATTTTGCAAACCGCTTCAGCGCCATAAGTGTTCAGCGGAAAGGTGCTATCCCGTCATATCCCGGATTAAGTGAATTGAATAATTAACCTAAGTTTTATCGCGGAGACATCGTTACATAGATCAGTACACAAACCGCGGGTTTGGTACTCGTTTTTGCATGCCCTTTTCCGAAGCCGACGGGAGGATCGATGTCTTCAGACTAAAGAAATTTCCGCCGTGAAAAAATATTTAACAAATTTCCGGAAAATTACAAAAAACCTCTTGCGTTAAAAAAAGATTACGAATAGAATACAGATGTGTGGTGATTCGGGGAGATAATTCCCATTCTAGTGGAGGAAAGTGGCTGAAATGCAGTCGCGGCCTTCACTTTAACACAAAATCTGAAAAACAGAGACTCAGGATGAGAGATATCAAGAAGGTAGACGCAAAGGGAAGATTCTTTATCCCGTCAAAGCAGAAAGAGATGCTCGGTACAGAGGTTGTTGTTACCAACAGCCTTGATGTCGGGTATTTATGCGTTTACTCGAAGGATCATTTCGAAAATATAGTTAAGCCGCAGCTCAAGAAACTCAATACTATGGATGCCAATGCCCGTAGGATAAAGAGAGTTATCATCGGAGAGGCGTGCGAAGTGAATGTTGATTCTCAAGGCAGGATCTCTGTCAACAGCGAGCTTTGGGAGAGGATCGGAGCAAAGCCCGGTGATGAGATCTGTGTCTTTGACGATGAAGGCAAGCTGGATATTTGCACTAAGAATTTCTATGACAATGAAGATCACGATTTAAGCGGCATAGAAGGATTGGAGACAAAGTATTATGTTGAAGGTCTCTGAGTTTGATCACATTCCCGTACTTCTTTATCAGACTGTTGACGGTCTTAATGTCAGACCGGGCGGAATCTATGTTGACTGTACAGCCGGAGGCGGATCCCACAGTGCTGAGATAGCAAGAAGAATGAAGGGACAGGGAACTCTGGTTTCCATCGACAAAGACGGCGCCGCTCTTGCAGCGTGTATGGACCGGAAGGAATCGTTTGAAGGCATCAACTGGATGCCGGTCAAGGCTGATTACAAGGATATCGATGATATAATCCGCAGCCTTAAGATCGGTAAGGTTGACGGTATCATGGCTGATCTCGGAGTTTCCTCCTATCAGCTCGATACAGCCGAAAGAGGATTCTCTTATATGAAGAACGGTCCTTTGGATATGAGAATGGATCCGGACGAGTGGCTTACGGCTGCTGAAGTGGTCAACAGATATTCGAGAGATGAACTTGAAAGAATATTCAGGGAATATGGTGAAGAACATCACGCCGGCAGGATCGCTGACGGAATCGTTGAAAGACGCAGGACAAAGCCTTTCTCCAGAACTACGGAACTTGCTGCGGCCATTAAGGAATATATGCCCGGCCACGGAAGAGGAGAAGACCAGCATCCGGCAAAGAGATGCTTCCAGGCAATAAGGATCGAGGTAAATCACGAACTGGACGGACTCGAATCCCTGCTTAGGGACGGAATAAGAAAACTTAAACCCGGCGGAAGGTTTGCGGTCATATCATTCCATTCGCTGGAGGACAGGATAGTCAAAGAGGCATTCAGGACAGCAGAGAGCCCCTGCACATGCCCACGTGATTTCCCTGTATGTGTTTGCGGAAAGAAATCACTCGGAACGGTCATAACCAAAAAACCTATAGAACCGACTGAAGAAGAGATCGAATTCAATCCGAGAGCCAGGAGTTCAAAGCTCAGGGTGTTTGAGAGGAACGACAACGAACAGTACAACTAGTATATAAAGTAAGAGGAAAGAATAAGGATAATGGCAGTAGCATCAAGAAGAAAAGCGAATAGCTTTGATGTGGGCGGAGGAGATGAAACGCTCCGGGAAGTGCTGTCTGCCGGAAAGACGAACCTCACATATAAGAACGGTGAATTTATCCACGATGAATCCTCTCTGATCGAAGAGGAACCTTTGGACATTATTTCAAATGAACAGGTAGTCTCATATGAAGCGGTTCATGAAAGAGGCGTGGAATACGTCATTGAACATGAAGATGCCGCAGTAAGGCGCGAGTACAAGAAAAAGAGCAGAAGACTTACAAGAAGAAAACTTTTCGAGACGATCTTATCCATCGGTCTGGTAATCCTTGTCGGATTCTTCGTAATGCTCCTTTTGTATCCTCAGACAGAGCTCTCGGAACTTGCAAGAGATAATTCGAATCTTAAGGATCAGATCAACGTTGCAAAAAGAGAGATCGTAAACGCTGAAGAAAAGTCCAACGGGATCGCAGACATGGATACTATCCGTGCGCAGGCAATGGCACTCGGAATGCAGGATCCGAACCAGAACCAGGTGATAAATCTGCCGCTTCCGAACACGGATTCACTTCAAACAAAAATAAACTACAATACCGACGGAGTTACTGAAGAAGTGTTCAATAATTCCAAGGATGCATTGGCTGATTACTATGCAGCACACCCCGATAAATAACAGCCGGGAGCCTGTAAAAAGGCCGCCTGAGAGTCATAAAGCAATCCCCGGAAAAGAGCACATTCAAAGTGCTGATGAAGCAGTTGAAAAAAAGGGAAGAACGCACGTTAAAAGGATAAAGTCCTCGGTTTTTGCGAAGGGCTGGATCGCTGTCGTGGCTGCTGCAGTTTTCGCATATTCGGGATATCTGGTCTATAACCTGTACCGCACAACAGTTACTGATTATGACAAGTATGCAAGGGCAGCTGCAAATGAGCAGTGGACACTGATGACATACAGTGCGAAAAGAGGAGTGATATACGATTCGAACGGGACGCCTCTTGCTTCGAATACTTATGATTTTACGGTTATCTGCTCTCCGAAGATGATCACCTCAACAGAGATCTCCAGAGAAGAGATAATGCAGAATGCGGTTGCAATACTTGGTGTTGATTACGAGAAACTCGATAAGATAATACCTGTCGATCCGACAGATAAGACTGATCCGAGAAATGATGTTGCAGGCTGCGATGTAATAAAGAATGTTCCCCAGGAGACAAAGGATCAGTTCGACAAATTCTTAAAGGATAATAAGGTCAAGGGCTTCGGTTTTGTCGCTGTTCCGCAGAGATATTACAATTACGGAAGTCTTGCATCCCAGGTTGTCGGATATGCAAAAAATGACGGTGTGAGCCTCAACGGACTTTATGGTCTTGAGGCTTACTATAATGATGTCCTGTCAGGTGAAGACGGATACAGATATTCGGAAACAGATGAGATCACGGGCGGTGTTCTGCCTTATTCCGATGCGACGACCATTCCGGTATCAGACGGCAACAACGTGGTTACCAATATCGATATCAGTATCCAGAGGATCGCCGAAGATGCAGCCAAGGATGCGTACGATAAATACGATCCGATCGACGGAGTCTGCGCTATCGTAATGAATCCATATACCGGAGCAGTATATGCAATGGTATCGCTCCCTAATTTCGACTGCAACGATCCGTACGGAAAGCCATACGGAGTCGGTCAGGAAGCCTGGAATTATATGAGTGCTGATGACAAAGTCCAGTACGTTATGAAAAATGCATGGCGCAACAGATGCGTATCAGATACTTACGAGCCTGGCTCAACATTCAAGTCTCTTACCACATGTATGGCATTTGAAGAGAATCTTACTAACGAAGAAGAGATATTCAGTGATGCCCCGATCGCGATCTCATCAAAGCATACGATCTCCTGCTGGGCACAGAAATCCTACGGCAACCACGGATTAGAGCCTTTGAGAAAGGCGTTCGAGAATTCCTGCAACCCTGTCTTTACCCAGCTGGCTTACAGGATCGGATTAAGCAAATATTATTCTTATGTTCGTATGCTTGGTTTTTACGAGCCTACCGGTATCGATCTTCCCGCCGAAGGAAAGGGTATCTTCCATAAAGAGCCGACTACAGTCGACATGGCGGTTTTAGCATACGGCGAATCTTCAACGGTTACCCCTATCCAGCTTATAACCTCATACTGCGCGATAATAAACGGCGGAAATCTCCTTGTTCCGCATATTGCAAAATATATAACCGATCCTGACGGCAACATCGTGGATGAGATTGAACCTGAAGTAGTGCGTACGGTATTCTCTGAGAATACATGCAAGAGAGTAAGGACCCTGATGGAAGGCGTTGTAAATGACGGTACCGGATCTGCAGGTAAGGTTGACGGATATGCAGTGGCAGGTAAGACATCCACATCAACGATCGATGTCGGTGAACTTAAAGGAGCACACGTCCTGTCATTCTCATGCTATGCTCCTTCATACGATCCGAAGATCGCTGTTCTTGTGGTAATCAATAAACCGAGGGATAATTCGGTTGGTTCGTCTGCAGCTGCTTCTACTGCGGCAAGGATCGTTGAGGAGACGCTCTCATATATGGGCGTTCAGCGCAGATTCTCCGCAGCCGAATATGAGAAGATGACACAGAAATACTATGTTCAGGAAGTGGAAGGATATACTGCGGCAAGAGCTTCATCCGCAATCTCTAAGGTCGGCGGTCATACAACAGTCTACGGCACACTTGACATGAATTCCGAGACGATAATCGGATCGACATATCCCAATATATATCATGACTTGTATAAAAACAGCATAGTAATACTCTATCCGGCGGGCATAACCAAGGAACAGATGCTTACCACAAGAGTTCCGAACCTTATAGGAATGTCAGCTTTGGAATGTATCGATGCTCTCAGAAAAGTCAATCTCAACTGTGATTTCGGAGACAGTGAGAGTCAGATCACGGGAGTGTGTGTGGCACAGAGTTCCGCGTCGGGTTCGACTGTATTTGCCGGCGAGATAATCAAGGTAACACTGTCAACGGTAGCCGTAAATACAGAACAGACAGAGGAAACAACTGTCAGTACCGGAGGCGAATACGATGAGGACGGCAGAATGGATGCTCTGCCGCCTGAAGGACGCCGCGATGAGGACGGTTAATGGATTGATTCACAAACATAGGAGGCACCGTATCATTAATTTCATTCTTTTTGCCACATAAGAGTTTGGACTTTTTGATTTAATATAGTTGTCGTTCGCCCTGCGGAAAACAGGGCAGGCAAATACAGACAGAGGAAGTAAGAGATGCAGCTCCTTAATGTTCTGAAAGACATTGAATATAAGCTTATTGCAGGTGATATCGAAAAAGAGATCACCTCGGTAGAATTTGATTCGCGTAAAGCCGGATCAGGTTCTCTTTTTGTCTGTGTTGCGGGCTTTACGGTCGACGGACATTCCTTTGCATCAAAAGCTGCGGAACAGGGTGCTTCCGCAATCGTTATCGATAACCTTAGAAAAGAATATCCGGATGAGGTCTTTAAGCAGATAAGTGACGGGTTCGGAACAGCGGTCATCGGGATCGATAACACACACAGGTTATTATCCGATCTTTGCGCAAATTTCTATGATCACCCCGAGAAAAAACTGAGTATCTACGGGATCACCGGAACCAAAGGCAAGACCACCACGGCTTTCATGTTAAGGGAGATCCTTGAACAGAGCGGAAAAAAGGCGGGCCTTATCGGAACTGTCTGTAATATCATTGCCGGCACGAAGACACATGCCGCGCATACTACCCCTGAATCAAAGGATCTCTATGAGATGATGTCATCTCTTTCTGATGCCGGAGAAGACAGTCTTGTTATGGAGGTCTCATCGCAGGGACTGAAACTGGACAGGGTAAGAGGGATCAGATACAGAACAGCGGCTTTTACAAATCTTTACGAAGATCATATCGCTCCAAACGAGCATCCTGATATGGAAGATTACTTATCCTGCAAGCTCAGGATATTTGATGATTGTGATATCGGAATATTGAATGCCGACTGCGCTGCGGCAAAAGAAGTGACAGGATACTGCGACGGCAAAGTAAGGCTGATCACTTACGGAATTGAAGAGAATGCGGATTTTAAGGCAAAGAACCTGAGACCTGAAAGACGAGGACATGTGACAGGAACTGTTTTCGAGCTCGATTCAGAATATTACAAAGGTGATATCTTTGTTGCTCTTCCCGGAAGGTTCAATGTCTATAACGCACTCTGCGCAATATGTTCCGCATACGTTGAGAATATTGATGTTGAAGCAGTAAAGAAAGCTTTGTCAGGCATCAGCGTTCCGGGAAGGATGCAGCCGGTGGAAAACTCTCTCGGCGTAAATATCCTTGTTGATTATGCTCACAATGCAGCGGCATTGGAGAGTGTCCTTAATACGCTTAAAGAGTATACGGAAGGCAGGATCATCACAGTCTTCGGATGCGGCGGAAACCGCTCGAGAACGAGACGTTTTGAGATGGGAGAGGTGTCAGGCAACCTGTCTGATATTACGGTCATTACATCGGATAATCCGAGAAACGAGGAGCCTGACGCGATCATATCGGATATCGTAACCGGCATTTCAAAGACGTCAGGTAATTATTCTATCGAACCCGACAGATCAAGCGCGATAAGACTTGCTGTCAATATGGCTGTTAAAGGCGATACTGTCCTTATCGCAGGCAAGGGTCATGAAGATTATCAGATCTTTGCGGACAGAACGATACACTTTGATGATTGTGAACAAGCGTCAGCTGCAGTAAAAGAACGAGAAGGAAAGAATTAATGTTTACGCTTGAGGAAGTAAAGAAGGCAACGGGTGGAAGACAGATATCGAATACTGATTCGACTGTGTTTGCGACTTCGATCGAAGTTAAGGGAGTATCCACGGATACCAGAACGATAAAACCCGGTGAGATCTTTATTGCTCTGCAGGGCGAGAATTTTGACGGCAATGATTACCTTTCAAAGGCGATGGAAAAGGGTGCATGCGCGCTTATCACCAATGATGAGAAAAGGATACCTGAAGGTTCTGTCGCCATTGTTGTTGATAATACTGTTCACGCGCTTGGTCTTCTTGCCAATCACTACAGATTTAAGCTCGGCTGCAAGGTCATTGCAGTAACAGGTTCAGTCGGAAAGACCTCGACAAGGACCATGATCGCGGATGTCCTCAGGACCGGACTTAAAGTCCATTCGACAGAGAAGAACAACAACAATGAGATCGGCATGGCACAGACCATCCTTTCTGCTCCTGAAGACACTGAAGTGATCGTTCTGGAGATGGGAATGAGAGGCGAGGGTCAGATCTCCTATCTTACAAAGATAGCCAGACCTGATATAGCGATCATTACAAATGTCGGATATTCGCACATAGGTATATTGGGAAGCAAGGACGCGATATTAAAAGCCAAGATGGAGATCTGCGACGGCCTTACCGACGGCGGGATCATCGCAGTAAACAGTGATGACAGGAATCTCTTTGACCGCTGTGTCAAGGAACTTCCGATAAATAATCTCATCGCAGGGATCCAGGTCAATTCCAAAGCGGATCTTCTATGTCCTATTGTTATTTCCGCGACAGATATCAGTGAGACAGATACCGGAATGACCTTTGGCGCAATGCTTAACAGGATGGGCGAGATATCAAGTTTTTCCGTTCCGTTAAATGTCGGAATGTATGGTGAACCGGCGATAAGGAATGCTCTGTTTGCGATCTTCTGCGCATATATGACCGGTATTACCAAAACTTTGGAAAATCAGAAAAAGATAGCGGAAGCTATCAGCAACAGAAGCGCTATGGACGGCAGAGGTGCCATAACCGAGACGGCGAGATATCTTGTTATGAACGATGCTTATAATGCATCTCCCGAGTCAATGGAAAATGCTTTCCTGAACTTCTCGAAAAAAGCAAGAGACCACCGTAAGGTCCTTGCCCTGGGAGGAATGCTCGAACTCGGCAATTCAGCTCCGGGCCTTCATGAACTGACAGGCAAAGCATGCGCGGCATATAACTTTGACAGGGTGTTTGTAACAGGTGAGAATGCTGATGATTTCATCAGGGGAGCTCACATGGTCAATATGGAACTCGGAATAGTAAAATGCAAAGATACGGAAGATGTCAGAAGACGTCTTGAGGAATATGTCAGAGACGGAGATGCAATACTCTTTAAGGCTTCACACAGTTTCGGATTTGAAGCTGTAGCCGAGAGCTTTATCGAAAAAGGAAATGCCTGAAAATGCCTGAGAAGAACGGACAGCCTAAACCACGGAAAAAAGTGACGGAGAACGTCTCTTCTGCTGAGCATGAGAAAGCCGTGATCACCGATATCGACAGCCTTATCGAACCTCCGGTAAAACCTGAAAAAGATGTCATAAGCGCCGCTAAGATCGAAAATGCCGTAAGAAGCGCTAACATCCCGATGATACTGATGATATTCATCATGGTTGTCTTCGGTCTTGTGATCCTCTATTCGGTCTCGGGCCCGGATGCATACGGTCAGTTCCAGAATTCCGCATACTTTCTTACAAGGCAGCTCGGATTTACCATAGGCGGCCTTGTATTAATGCTCATTGCGGCATTTATCCCCGTTAATTTCTATAAACAGAAATGGGTCGGAATTACCGCTTACATAGTCAGTATCGTTCTTGCTTTTGCAACGCTCGGTTTCGGCGTAGGCCGTGAGCACGGAGCAAGCCGCTGGATCAATATCGGACCTGTTCAGCTCCAGAGTTCAGAGATCATAAAAGTCGCTTTGATCGTTGCGTTTGCAGGCTACCGTGCGACTATTGCAAAACTTCGTGAAGAAGGAAAGATCAGGGAACCCAATTCGGATCTTGCCAGACATCTTACGAATGCTGCTGTGGATTTTATCGTTCCGGTAGGTTTTTGCATCCTTGTCGACATCGTCATAGTTCTTCAGCCTCACCTGTCCTGCTTTATCATCGTCGCTGCAGTCATATTCATGTGCGCACTGGTATCGGAGATCCCCGCAAGATCCTGGTTTACCGGCATGATCATCCTCATTTTGGCAGGTGCTGTCCTGGGTGTCGGTGTACTTGCCCTTGCTCCTGCCGAAAAAAGAGAGAGCTTCATGAAGAACTACGCGCACGTTTTTAAGCGTATTCAGATCTTCAATGCGGATGAGGAGATCAATGATGAGGAAGAAGGACTTACAAAGGATGATACGCGTCAGGTAGATAATGCTCACAACGCTCTCGGTTCAGGAGGTATGTGGGGAGTGGGACTCGGCAATTCGAGGTCTAAATACAACTACGTATCAGAGGCCCAGAACGATTACATTTTCTCGATATATATAGAAGAGACCGGATTTATGGGCGGTGTCATATTGATACTGATGTATCTTGTGATGTTTTTTATGTGTCTTCAGGTTTGCTGGCGGGCAAAAGATGTGTTCTCGCGGACTATAGCGACCGGATGTACGGCGCTGATATTCGTTGAAGTCCTGATGAATCTTTCGGTTGAGCTTCAGGTCATTCCCGCCACGGGTGTTACTTTGCCGTTTGTAAGTTACGGAGGAACCGCGCAGGTAAGTCTTCTTATTGCGTACGGTCTTATCCTGTCGGTATCCAAATACGGGACGGTTCATCCTGAAAAGAAGAGTGTTTCCGCAAAAAAGATCGTTAAGGCTGAGGGATGATCTGATGGAAAGACGGTACATGATCACAGGCGGCGGAACTTCCGGGCATATAAATCCGGCTCTTGCGATTGCCGGCCTTATGCAGGAAGATGCCGAAGCAAACGGCGATACATGCCGTATCATCTTCACCGGCAGAAAAGCCGGACTTGAAGGCGAACTTGTACCTAAAGCAGGATATGAATTCAGAGATGTTGAAGCACTGCCGATGCCGTCTAAGCCTTCTTTGAAGATGGTCAAGGCATGGGGAGCTTTGGAGCGCGGCAAGAAGCAGTGCATGAAGCTTATTGCGGATTTCAAGCCGGACTGTGTTATCAGCACCGGCGGATATGTAAGCGGTCCTCTCCTCTCGGCAGCCAGAAAAGCCAATATCCCGGTAATGATACATGAAGCGAATGCTTTTCCGGGCAGAGCCAACAAATTCCTGTCCCGCGGCGCAGCTCTTGTAATGACCGGCTTTCCCGGTCAGGAGGAGATCTTTTCAAAGGCGAAAAAAGTTGTTTATACGGGCAATCCCGTAAGGGGAATGATGTTCGGAAGGACAAAGGAAGGATCGAGAAAAGAACTTGGCTTTGATAATGACCGCAAACTGGTCTTTGTCATGGGCGGTTCACTGGGTTCAGCCACGCTTACTAACTTTGTTTTCGATTTCGTGAAAAAGCCCGAACACAGGGATATCTATTTTGTTATTTCGGTCGGCAAGCATAACTCGGTCGAGATCACTCCCGATGTAATGAACCTTCCGAATCTTGAGATAAAGGAATACATCGACAGGCCTGATCTGTATATGTCGGCAGCTGACTGTTCAATACTCCGCGCAGGAGCAGTTACATGTGCAGAGATCACGGCAACGGGTGCATGTGCGATAATGGTGCCTTATCCTTTTGCCGCACATGATCATCAAACATACAATGCGAATTCACTTGCCTCCAAGGGTGCCGGGATCGTTGTCAGTGACAACGACGTAAAGCAGGGTAAACTCGAAGGCATACTTATAGATCTGTTAAACGATCCGGCAAGACAGGAAAGTATCAGAAAAGCCGGCAGTGATCTTGCGATCAGAGATACCGGTAAGAGAATAACCGAAGCGATCAAAGAGGCACTTGGGAATAATCCGTAAACTGATAGAATAGTAACTATGGATGATAACGAATTAGACAGATTGTTCGGTAAAGACAGCGAATCTGAAGGCATGACACCCGATGATACCGGTTCAGATGCCCCGGATTCTGACGGTCTTGAACTGTCAGAAGCCTCTTCTGATGACAATCCGTTCACTTTTGAATCAGGCGGCGAACCGTCAGGTAATATAGCAGACGTTTATGATCTTGAAGATGACAACATTGAGGATGAGCCTCAAGATGATATTGCGGAAGATGAGCCTGAGGATAAGGAAACTGACCTGACCGAAGAAAACATCGGAGAGGAATCAGAATCTAAAGAACAAAGATCCCATAAAGTTCCTCAGAATGAGAGGCCTGCTCCGGTAAAAAAGTTCAAACGAAAACCGGTTGAAGATAATGCAAAGGAGTTTAATGCTCCGTTTCCTTTATCCGTGAAGAGCATAGTGGTTATCTGCCTTGCTCTTGTTGTAGTCGTAATGGTCATCCTTATAGCATTTCTTCCGGCATTCAGAGTAAAGAATGCCAATATTGACGGGAATGTTGTCCTGACCGACATGGAAATCCTGAATGAAGTAGGGCTTGAGTATAATGCCCATCTGATGAGCGGAGTAAGCGGTAATGTTTTCGACGTCATAAGGCTTAACTACGGCAAGACGGAGGAAAAGATCAAGAAAGAGAATCCTTATATCGAGGATATCAGGATAACGATAAAACTGCCGTCCACTGTTGATATCCGTGTCAGGGAGCGCAGCAAGATCTGCTACATCAAAACTCCTGACGGATATGCCGCACTTGATAAAGACGGCATTGTTCTCGAACTCTCTTCTTTTGACGCAAAAGGAGATGTCGGTCCCGTTATCTGCGGTCTTAATGTCAGATCAGCAGAATTAGGCAAGCCTGTCGTGATCTCTAATACCTACGATTACAAGAAGGCGATAATCGTCCTTGGAGCGATCCTTGCAGCAGATAACGCCAGTGTTGGCGGCAATTATTCGATGTTTGAAAATACCTCCGAGGTCCGCATATTGCCGAGCGGTTATATATTCCTTACGATCTATTCGCCGTCCGGCAACCTGATACAGATCAAGCTCGACAGCCTCGAGACCATAAGTGATGATATGGCATGGCTTCTCTATCTCTTTAATTCCGAAGGAATCGACAAGGTCAGCGTGGACGGTGCGCTCGATATGACCGACGATGACCCGATTTTCAAGGAATACTGATAAAAATACTTGATTTCACTCATTTAATGCTAATATAAATATGAAAGTTTCTTTACATTCACCAAGTATTTCCCCTTGTTTGTATTGATTGAAACTTGTGTTTAGGTTAAAATTTTGAATGGTTAATAATATTTATTTAATCAAGAATTTTTTTATTAGGTTGCAACTATAAAGAGTACGGAGGAAAAAAGGATGTCTGAGAGCAAGCATAGCTATTCAATGGACGAATCTAATGTCGCAAGCATTAAGGTAATCGGCGTAGGTGGCGGCGGAAGTAATGCCGTAAACCGAATGGTCGAGAGTGGTGTCCAGGGCGTCACTTTTATCGCTGTCAATACAGATAATCAGGCTCTCGCCCGCAACAAGGCAGAGATCAAGATCCAGATCGGTGAGAAAGTAACCAGAGGTTTGGGATGCGGTGCAGATCCCAGTGTCGGAGAGAAGTCCGCTGAAGAATCAAGAGACGAGATCGCAGAAGCTATCGCAAATACAGATATGCTCTTTATTACAGCAGGCATGGGCGGCGGAACAGGAACAGGTGCTGCTCCCGTTGTTGCCCAGATCGCCAAGGATCTCGGAATCCTCACAGTTGCTGTTGTTACCACACCGTTCACATTCGAGGGCGCAAAGAGAGCAGCAAACGCCGAGCGCGGTATCAGAGAACTCCAGAAGTCAGTTGACTCGCTCATCGTTGTATCCAACGACAAACTCCTTGACGTAGTAGACGATAACACAAGCTTCGAAGAAGCATTCAATATGGCTGACCAGGTATTGAAGTTCGGTGTTGCAGGTATTTCCGACCTCGTAGCTATTCCCGGACTCATCAACCTCGACCTGGCAGACGTTACACGTGTCATGAAGGATGCAGGTATCTGCCATATGGGTATCGGCCGTGCTTCAGGTGAAGACAGAGCTACAGTTGCCATCAAGCAGGCTATCAATTCGCCTCTCCTTGATACAACGATCGACGGCGCTACAGGCGTTATCCTTAACTTTACAGGCGGACGCGGAATGCGTCTTTCCGAGATCGATGCAGCTTCATCTGTTGTTCGTCAGGCTGCTGCTCCCGAAGCTGAGATCATCGTCGGTGCAGTTGTTGATGACTCACTTGAAGATGAGCTCATGATCACGGTTATCGCTTCAGGTTTTGATAACACCATCAATGCTTCTGCAGGTCACAGAGCAAGCACTTCAGTTCTCTCAAGAGAGAATCCTACAATAATCACATCCAGACAGCCTGTTGCTCCTCAGCCGAGAACAGACTACACACCGAGACAGGCAGAGCCTCAGCCTCAGCCCGTTCCGGTACAGAGAGCTCAGCCCGGTTTCAGATTCGGTGACGATTCAGTAAATCAGCCTGCACCTGCTCCCGTTCCTGTTCAGCAGGTACCCGTACAGCAGGTTCCCGTTCAGCAGGTTCCTGTTCAGCAGGCAGCACCTGCACCTGCTCCGGTACAGCAGCCGGTTCAGATGGGCGGAAGACCTCAGGCTAACGTAGCCCCTGCTACCGAGGAGAAGGCACAGAAGTCAGCTAAGCCCTGGTTCATGTTCGGTAAGGACGGACAGTAATCTGAGGAGTAGGTTCCGTGGTCTGTCCCAAATGCGGCGAGAATGACGATAAGGTCCTCGATTCAAGACCGAGTGACGATGGCTTTGTTATCAGGAGAAGGCGTGTTTGCCTGGTCTGTGGTGCCAGATTTTCTACGATAGAGAAGATCGAAGGCTTAAAGCCGATGGTCGTAAAGAAGGACGGTTCCAAGCAGCCGTACGATCCGGATAAGATATTACGAAGCCTGGACGTAGCGTGCCAGAAACGCGGTGTATCACAACAGGTCAAAGAGAATATCTGTTCTGATATAACACATCTTGTTGAAGGCAGATTTAATAAAGAGATAACTTCGTCGGAGATCGGCGAGTTTATAATGTCGAAGCTTATGGATATAGACCGCGTGTCTTATGTCCGCTTCGCCTCGGTATATAAGAATTTCACTGATCTGGATTCCTATACTGCCGAGATCAATAATTTTGAAGTCGGGAGCGACAGCTCCGGCGCAGAATAAAGGTTTGTAACATTGTTACAAAAAGGAATAGCCAAAAAAGTTACAGGATAGGGGTGATCATATGGCTGCTAATAAGGTTTTGCTCGTAGACGACGATCAGGGCATCATTGAAGTACTCAAGCTTTATTTCGAGAAAGAGGGATATCAGGTATCCACATGCATGCAGGGCGATAAGGCCGTAGCAGCATTCCACAGTTTTGTTCCTGATATCGTTATCCTGGATCTTATGCTTCCCGGTATGGACGGTAATGATATCTGCCGTGAGATCAGGAAGACATCTGACACACCGATCATAATGCTTACAGCAAGGACTGACACTCTGGACAAGATCGTCGGTTTGGAACTCGGTGCCGATGACTATATTCCCAAGCCTTTTGAACCTAAGGAAGTCCTTGCAAGAGTAAAGGCTGTATTAAGACGTACCGATAAGCGCGATCAGGCTCCTGCTGCTACTGACAGCAAGGAAGGCTCTTCTGATGTAATCACATATCCCGGCTTTTCAGTTGATAAGATCCGTTATGTTGTAAGTGTTGACGGCAACGAGATCTATATGCCGCCAAAGGAACTTGAACTTTTATTTTTCCTCGCATCCAATCCGAACAGGGTGTTCACAAGAGAACAGCTTCTTGAGAATGTCTGGGGATATGATTTCTACGGAGAATCACGTACTGTGGATGTTCATATCAAGCGTATCAGAGAGAAGATCGAGAATCCCGACAGGGAACAGAACTGGAGCATAAAGACTGTCTGGAGCAAGGGTTATAAATTCGAGACGAGGTAAGATTTATGGCGCCGAGATCCGACGGTAAGCAGGTATCGGCGGGCTTTGCCGTTTTTCTGATAACATTTCTTGTACTTGCAACGCTGATTGTTTTTGCAGTCTTGTTGTTTCTTTCCTATGAGAATATGTACAAGAATCTCATTGATGAAGTGGAGTCCGGCACTGAGAATGCCGCCACGGATCTTGCTGCTGATATCACATCCATTACCTCACTTCAGATGGAGCCGTTCGAATATACCATCAATGATGACGGCACTGACAATTTCAAGAATTCCCGCATAATAGAGAGATTCGTAAGTTCGCAGACTTACCGTTCAAGCGGTTCCGTTTATATTACCGACAAGAACGGCAAGATCTACTGCCGGAATTCATTCGTGATGGATATTGCAGACAACCTTCTCACGACTGAAGACGGACCTCTTTACATTGCGCAGCAGGATGCATTAGATCTTCTTAACGAAGCGAATATTAACGGTTCTTCAAGAACGAGTTCGCATAATACAGGAAAAGTCATCTCCATCAGCTGTATCAAGATCTTCGGGACTCCGTATTTTTGCATTGTAAGCAACAGCGAGGGAACCGAGCAGACAAAAGCAGAATATATTAACGTTATCCTTATTCCTGCCTTGATAGCAATGTTCATTGCTATAATCCTCTATGCGGTCTTTGTTTATTTCAGCCTTATGCCTATCAAGGATATTTCGCAGGCTATATCAAAGGTTGCGGAAGGAGATTACTCGGTAAGAGTAAGTCCCAAATACTCCGAGACAAACGATTTTACAACACTGTCGGTATCATCGGAATTTTCCGAGATGGGTGCGACAGTAAATAAGATGATCGAATCACTCGAGAACCAGGAACACGACAGGGAGATGTTCATTTCCTCTATCGCTCATGATATAAGGACACCGCTTACTTCGATAAACGGATTTGTAACGGCGATGCTTGACGGTACGATCCCTGAAGATAAGCAGTCGCACTATCTGGAGCTTATCAAGCAGCAGACTGACAGGATCAGGACACTCGTAACGCAGATGACTGAAGCTTCTTCACTTTCGCATCCCGATCCCGAGATGATGGAGGAATTCAATATCAATGACATGATCAATGATATCGTAGATAATCTCGAAGCTCAGCTTACGGATAAGCAGATCAGGGTCATCAAGTCATTGGATCCCGGACCCGGCATCATGGTCTACGGTGAAGCACAGCAGCTTTGCAGAGTAATAATCAACATCATAACGAATGCTATAAAGTTCACACCGATGAACGGTGATATCAAGATATCCACAGAGTCCAATCCAAAAGCCCGTAAGGTCATTATCTCAGTCGAGGATTCCGGAGCCGGCGTTGAGGAATCAAAGCGGCAGAGGATATTCGAGAGCTTCTATCAGGCAGATCCTTCCAGAAAAGCGGAGGGCTTCGGTCTGGGATTATATATTTGTAAACAGATCCTTGCAGGTCACGGTCAGACGATCATATGTGATGAAGGCAGGGAATTAGGCGGCGCAAGATTTGTTTTTTCTTTCCCTTTCCCGCCTGAGGATCAGGAGTAAAAGGTTTGGCGGATAAGAAAACGAAAGGAAAGGCTCTCGCTGCCAGAATGTATGATGCTCTGTCAAGGGAGTTTCCCGATTCCGCATGTTCTTTGGAATACGATTGTCCGCAAAACCTCGCTATAAGAGGAATATTGTCCGCACAATGCACCGATAAAAGGGTTAATATAACCGCAGCGGATCTTTTCAGTAAATATCCGGATATGGAATCTATCGCTAGTGAGGATCCGGATGTTATAGCATCTGTCATAAAGCCGTGCGGCCTTACTGCTTCAAAGACCAGGTCTGTTATCGCATTTGCGAAGAAGATGACCGGGGAATGGGGCGGCAGGGTTCCTGATGATGTGGAACTCCTGATGGAGGTCCCGGGCATCGGAAGGAAGATCGCTAACCTTATAGTCGGTGAAGTGTATCAGATACCTGCAGTTGTTGTGGATACGCACTGCAAGCGCGTGATGAAGAGAATAGGAATAACAGAAAGTGATGACCCTGCAAAGGTTGAGAAGGACATAATGAAGGTATTTCCTGAAGACACATGGATCAGATTAGGACACCTGTCTGTGGATCTCGGAAGAAAGTACTGCACGGCAAATAATCCCAAGTGTGATGATTGTCCGTGTTCATCTTTCTGTGCGGGGAGGAAATAAGTTATGGCAACGATCCATCTGTCGAGTCCGGTAACGGATCTTTACGGAGTAGGTCCTTCGGCAGAAGAAAAACTCGCAAAGCTTGATATTTATACCGTCTACGATCTTATTGCATTTATCCCGTGGCGTTATGATGACTGGTCTTCGGTAGGAACGATCGGGTCTTTTGACATGGGCGAACGCTATGAGAATGATGCGGGATATGACATATCCTTCAGAGGAACCATATCGACCAATCCTTCGGTCAACATAACGAGCAGGAAAAAGCCTCTTACTTTTTTTGTAACTGACGGTACCGGAAGGATCAGGCTTACATTTTTTAATTCACAGTATCTTGCAGGCAAATTCGCTTTGGGTGACGAGTGCTTTGTGCACGGATCGGTTACGCTGTTTAACGGACAGATGCAGATGGTTAATCCTTATATCGAAAAGGCTGAGAAGATCACGGACGATGCGCTCGTAAGACCTGTATATCACCTGACGGCAGGTCTTACTTCTAATAACATTTCCAAATGGGTAAGGACTGCATTAAAGCTTTGCGGTAATGAACTCCTGTCGTGTATCCCTTCTACGATCGCAGAGGAGAAAGGTTTTGTGCCGCCTTCAAGAGCGTATGAGATGGCGCACTTTCCTGCTTCAATAGATGAAGCAAGAAGAGCACGGGAGCAGCTTGCCTATGAAGAACTCATACTTCTGGGTATCGGTATGAAGCTCTACAGCTCAGGCCACGGCGTTAAGGAAGTTGCAGAGCAGGTAATACCGTCAGATCATAACGGCATTGACAGGAATCTGCTTGCAAAATGGAATCAGATAAAGAGCAATCTCGGCTTTGCCCTTACTAAGGATCAGACTGATGCGTTTAAGGATGTCCAGACTGATCTTATGTCTGCTGTCCCGATGAACAGACTGATACAGGGAGACGTAGGATCCGGCAAGACCATGGTAGCAGCATTGTCCATGATCATTACCGCTCTCATGGGCAAACAGGCTGTACTCCTGGCACCCACATCCGTGCTTGCCTCACAGCATTATAAGACTATATCCGGACTGATGAATAACAGCGGCATGGAACCTGTTCTGTTACTAGGCAAGACTAAGCCTTCCGAGAAGGCAGAGATAAAAGAGAAGATTGCAAATGGTGAAGCAAGAGTCATAATCGGTACGCATGCGCTTCTGACAGACGACATAAGCTTTAACGATCTGGCTTTGGTAATCGCAGATGAACAGCACCGTTTCGGTGTCAGGCAAAGAGAGAAACTCCTTTTTAAGGATACTGCACAGGATGGCACTGTAAAGAGCGTGCATAATCTCGTAATGACGGCTACTCCTATTCCAAGAACGCTTGCAATGGTGATCTATGGTGATATGGCGACTTCCGTGATCAGAGAAAAACCTGCGGGCCGTCAGAAGATCACCACATGGTTTGTTAATTCCAAGAACAGCAAAGCCATCGAAGAGATGATGAGCATAAAGCTTTCTTCCGGGGAACAGGTATATATCGTGTGTGCAAAGATCGATAAGGATGAGACGGAGTCAGGTCTTGACAACATGGTCGGAGAGCCTGTCAGCGGAGATGATTCCGTTACAAGCGTTTTCGAGATGAAGAAGATCATTGATTCCATGAGCAATCTCTCACAGTACAAAAGCGCGGTGCTGTACGGTTCGATGAAGGAAAAGGACAAACTCGATACCATGGAGAGATTCATATCCGGAGATATAAAGATCCTGATATCAACTACTGTTATCGAAGTCGGTGTGGATAATCCTAATGCAAATGTCATGATCATCATGGATGCCGACAGGTTCGGCCTGTCGACACTGCACCAGCTAAGAGGACGTATAGGAAGAGGCGATAAGAAGTCATTCTGTCTTCTCGTATCCGAATCAAGATCCGAGATCGCACTTCAGAGAATGAAGATGATGTGTGAATCTTCAGACGGCTTTGAACTTGCTGAGAAAGATCTTGAATTAAGGGGTCCCGGAGATTTTTACGGGACAAGGCAGCACGGTATTCCCACACTTCGCGCTGCAAACCTTTATACTGATATGAAGATCGCGACTGAAGCCACGGAAGCTGTGAACAGAGTGATCGAAGAAGGCGGGGAAGAAGCCGAAAGGCTGAATAATGCGATAAAGAAGATGTTTGAGCTAAAGTTTGCAAGAAAGATGGAGCAGATGTAATGCCTAGAGTTGTAACAGGAAGATTCAGGGGTGCGATATTACAGGCACCTGAAGGAGATAAGACAAGACCCACTACCGACAAGGTTAAAGAAGCCCTGTTCTCAATCATCCAGTCTTATGTTCCGGATTCGGAGTTCCTGGATCTTTTTGCGGGATCGGGGCAGATCGGCATTGAAGCTTTAAGCCGCGGCGCAAAGCGTGTCACACTCGTTGAGCGGAGCGGACAGGCTGCTTCAGTGATCGCAAAGAACATAAGCAAGATAAAACTTGACGGTTCCGATGAGATAAGGGTACATAAGAAGAGTACAGCCCAGGCATTAGAGCTGTTAGGGCAGGCCGGTGAGAAATTTGATATCATATTCATGGATCCTCCCTATAAGGATGTTCCTTTAAGGCTTGAAGAGGCAACGAAGCTTATCAGTTCATTCGGTATGCTTAAAGAAGACGGAATGCTTATCGTAGAGCATGACAAAGACTGCGTGATGCCCGAAGAAATAAACGGCCTGAAATGTGTTCGTTCTTGTAGTTACGGGATTACAGTGATAACATTTTTTAAGGATAATAATATCGGAGGATGATAGTTTGAAGGTAATGCTCTTCCCCGGGACGTTCGATCCTTTCACAAGAGGACACAGAGATATTGCAAGAAGAGCTTCAAAGCTCTGTGATAAGCTTGTCATAGCAGTCATGGAGAATGCTGCAAAGACTCCGATGTTTACTCCTGAAGAACGCGTGGAACTCATAAAGCTCTCGCTGAAGAATGATGAACTGGAAAATGTTGAAGTCATGGCCTGGGGCGGTCTTCTGGTCGATCTGTATCAAAAGCTCGGGTGCTGTGCTTCGGTAAGGGGTATCAGATCAGAGTCTGACTTCAGATATGAATCTGAACATGCGCTTGCCAACCGTCTGCTTTTCGCAGGATATGATGCGGTGCTCCTGCCTTGCAGGGATGATCTTTCACTTATCAGTTCTTCAATGGTCAAGGAAGTAGGTTCATACGGCGGAGACATCTCCAAGATGGTTCCGGCAGAGATAATAGATCTTGTTAAGGAAAAACTTTTGAAAGGAAGGCAATAACAATGGAGAACAGCAATTTCAATCAGGGAGGACAGCGTTATGACGCTATCAAGCATATCGATTATCTCATCGATATGGTCAGGGACGCATCCAGTGTTCCGTTCTCGGATAAGTGCTCTATCGAGAGAACAGAGACGATAAATTCGCTTCAGATCCTCAAGAATAATCTTCCGGCTTCCATTGCCCAGTCCAACGACATCGTAGCAAGAGCTCAGGACATAATCAGCACAGCAAGAGAGAAGAATAAGAAGATCATCGATGACGCTAACCGCATGTATGCAATGAAGGTCAACGATCATGAGATCACAAGAGGCGCAAGAGAAGAAGCTGCCCAGATCATTGCCAACGCTGAGGCTCAGGCTGAAGAACTCAGAAGAAATGCACACATCTACGTTAAGTCTCTTCTTGAGAATGTTAATGAGACTCTCTCAGACAATATCGCAAAGATCCAGACAAATCTTACTGAGATCAATTCTACTCTCGACGAGACAGAGTGATGTAACAGACTTTATTACTGCTTTTTCAAAGGCCGCGGAAGAGATCCGCGGCCTTTTTAATGAACATTATGAATCAATTGCCATTCTGTATCCCGGAGAAGTATACTTGATATATTGGTATTATGTTATCAGCAGAGAATTAAAGGAGGTATCCTTACATGATCCTTGGTATTGAGATTGAGAACTTTGATGTTTTCGATAAGGACAAAGCGGGAATACTTATAGAAGATTATTTGGGAGATAACAGTCACGGCAGGAGCATTAATGCCTTAAGAGGCCTCAATGCTCTTATCGGACGCAACAATACCGGCAAGACATCTTTTATGGGCTGTATGGCTTTTCTTAAAGATACGATAACCCAGGGCTGTGCAGTGGCATCCATCTCTTACGGCAGACCCGGTTTTGCCAACATGACTCCCGATATAACAAAACCTTCTGTCTTCAGGGTGTTTTTTAAGATCGAAGATATAAAGAACGGAAGACCCGAGTTCATTCAGTATGAACTTGCTATCGCCACAAACAGATTCAAGAGCCCTGTCATAGACAGCGAGAAAGCTGTCCTTGTAACCGGTGAGAACGGATCTAAGGCCGCAATGACGATACTGGATACAAAGCAGGGAATGGGTACTATCGTAAATCTCGAAGAGGGTGATAAAGCGATGGATATCGGTGTCGAAGATGAACACCTGACAGCTCTCAGCCTTTACGGAAAGATAACAGGATACAGGGATTTCGTACTGCTCTATAAAGAGATCTCCAACTGGTTTTTCTGTGCTTTCTCTTCTGAGGAACAGAGTTCATATTACTACGAAGGCGGTGCTCCGGGCGGACATAAACACCTTAACAGTACCGGTTCAAATGTAGGCAATGTTCTCGAATATATCAGAATGGAAAATGAGGAAGAATATGAAAGGATCGTCGGTGAGATCAAAGATAAGATCCCTGCGATGAAGCTTAAGAAGAATCTTCCGCTGGCGCTGAAAGAAAGCCCTGACAAACTCTTTTTGTATCTTCTTCTGCTTCGTGATTCCAGCCCGCGTTCAACGATCTTTATCGAGACTCCGGACAAAGACCTCTATCACGATATGGTCGATGTTTTAGGTGATGAGATGCGCGAATATACGATGAAGAATCACTATTGCCAGATAATGTTTTCGACGCACAACCCGTATATCATCGAGACACTGTCGCCTAAGGAGATATGGATCTTCGAGCGTTCGTTTGAGAAGGATAACGGAGACGTAACGATCCGTTGCGCCGGCGAGAATCCTCTTGTTATGGAGATGTTCCATCAAGGTGTCGGAATGGGTGCCATATGGTATGGCGGACATCTGGATACAAAACCTGAAGAAGAATAATGGTAAAGGCAGAGCTTTATGCTGATCGAGATACTTTCAGAAGATAAGTCCGGCGCGGTTGTAGTTGAGCGTCTGGCAGAACGTATAACAGAAAACGAAGGGATTGAATGCGAAGTCAATGTGCATCCTCACAGAGGATGCGGAAGCCTTCCTAAAGACATGACGGCAAAGCCGCCCAAATTTGCAAGTTCTCTTCTTGATCTTCTTCCGGCGCAGCTCCGCGCATATAACAAAGTATATGGCGGCAAGGATATCATCCTCATTATCGCCATGGATTCAGATGATAAGGATCCTCAGCTGTTAAGGCAGGAAATCTACTCATGTGCGTCAAAGTTTGCACCTGATATAAGAAGCGTTGTAGGCATAAGTACGGAAGAGATAGAAGCATGGGTATTGGGTGATAAGGAAGCGATTTTCGATGCTTATCCTGACTGCAACAAAAAGATCCTTGATTCTTATGAACAGGATTCTGTCTGCGGCACATGGGAGATCCTTTGCAGAGCAATAAGCGAGAATGCGGAGGAACTGATAGAGATCGGATATCCTGCTATCGGACACTATAAGGCTCTCTGGACCGAGAATATCTCAAGATACATGATGCCGCAAAGAAATGTATCACCCAGTTTCAACACATTCAAGCTGGCGTTGATAACGGCACTGAAAAATCCTGTTCCGATATACCGCAAGCGTGATTTCTGATGGCAAGACATATCTATGTCCACAATCCGTTTTGTGCAAGGAAATGCCCGTACTGTGACTTCTATTCGGTTACGGAAACATCGCTTTGCGAGGCATACTATCAGGCAGCAGTCCGTGAGGCTGAACTGACAGGTTCTGTGATATCTGATTCTGCCGGCACCAACCCGATAACAGATATTGGAGGCAGGGATACTGTCTATTTCGGAGGAGGCACACCGTCACTTCCTGACGGCAGATTTATATGTGAACTGCTGAATGCTGTCAGAAAGGCCTTTAACATCGCTTCTGACGCCGAGATAACGATAGAGGTAAATCCGTCTTCCGCAAGCACGGAGAAACTATACGGGTACCGTAAGGCGGGTTTTAACCGCATATCTCTTGGCGTACAGTCTTTGGACGATGAGGTCCTTAAGACATTAGGCCGTCTTCACGATTCAAAAGGTGCAGCAGACGCCATAGAGAAGATAAGAAAAGCAGGTTTTGAAAACATATCCGCTGACCTTATAACCGGTGTTCCGGGTGAGACTCTGGATGGAATAAAAAAAGATATTCAAACATTCAAAGATCTTGGTGTAAAACACATAAGCACATATTCATTGAGCATTGAGGAAGGCACACCGTTTTTCGACAGATACAAAAAGACGATAGAAGATCTGGTGCCGCCTGATACGGAGCGGGAAATGTACCACGGAACGCGTGATTTTTTGAATGAAATCGGTTATGAGACATACGAGATCTCCAACAGCGCGCTTCCGGGCTTTAAGAGTATCCATAATTCATCTTACTGGAACTCTTGTGAATACTTTGCGGTCGGTGCGGGAGCACACGGCTTTCTTGGCGATATAAGATATGCTCACAGGGATGATGTGAGAGCTTACATAGAGGAAATGAATACGATTACCGCTGATGATCTAAGAGCCTTTCTGAATGGCAATAAGAGCGGTCTGAAGTCTCTTTATGCCGAAGAGATGCTTACCAAAGAAGACAGGATGCGCGAGATACCGTTTTTAAGGTTAAGAACGACGGAAGGGATCCTGCTCGATGAGTTTAAAAAGATGTTCGGCATTGAGTTCGAAGATGTCTTCGCAGATGCCGTAAAGAGGAATATCGATAAGGGATTATTAGAGCGTAACGAAAGAACGCTCCGTTTAACACGGAGCGGTCTTGATTTTGCTAATGCTGTAATCGAAGATTTCCTTTAACCCTGAGCTTTGGCTGCGGCTTCCTGAGCTTCTCTGTATTTAGCCTCATCAGCTTTTCTTATTGCCGTACGCATGATCTTTCCGCTTGTAGTCTTGGGAAGCTCTTCAACAAACTCAATAACTCTCGGATACTTATAAGGCGCAGTTGCGTTCTTAACGTGATTCTGGAGTTCCTTTACGAGTTCGGGAGAAGCCTTCTCCTTGTATGCTTTTGTGAGGATAATGGTGGCCTTTACCACCTGACCTCTCATGGGATCCGGAACAGCCGTAACTGCACACTCGAGAACTGCATCGTGTGTCATGAGAGCGCTCTCAACTTCGAAAGGTCCGATACGGTAACCGGAGCACTTGATAACGTCATCATTTCTTCCTACGAACCAGATATAGCCCTCGGGATCTCTCCATGCTGTATCGCCTGTGCTGTAGTCAGCACCGGGCCACTGTTCAGCCATTGCTTCAGGATTCTTATAGTACTCACGGAAGAGTCCGATAGGCTTTGCAGATGCGTTCTTGATAACAATGTTGCCTACGATACCGTCTTCTACCGGAACGCCGTTGTCATCAAGAAGCTGGATGTCGTAGATAGGCGTAGGCATACCTGTTGATCCGGGCTTAACGTCGATCCAGGGGAAGTTCGCGAAAAGAACGCTTCCTTCTGTCTGACCGAATCCTTCACGGATCTCAAGTCCTGTATACTTCTGCCACTTGTAGAATACTTCAGGATTCAAAGGTTCGCCTGCCATGGAGCAGTGCTTGATGGATGAGAAGTCATACTTTGTGAGATCTTCCTGGATCAGGTATCTGTAGATAGTTGAAGGTCCGCAGAATGAGTTGAGCTTTAATTTCTCCATGATCTCGAGCATTCTTGCAGCCTTGAACTTCTGTGTATCGTAAGTAACGTTTACCGCACCGCAGATCCACTGACCGTAGATCTTGCCCCATGCAAACTTTGCCCAGCCGGAGTCAGCCTGTGTAAGGTGTCTGCATCCGTCGTAAACCTGCTGCCAGTACTTGGCTGTTACGATGTGGCCTAAAGGCAAGGTATAATCGTGCAGGATCATCTTAGGCTCGCCTGTCGTGCCTGATGAGAAATAGATCATCATCGGATCGTATGCGTGTGTTGCTTCGTCACCTGTGGGACGCTCGAAAACGGGAGATGCATTGTCGATATCATCAGTTAAGGATCTCCAGCCTTCAGGTGCCTCTCCGATAACGCTGCAGTACTGAACCATCTTGCAGTCGGGGCGAGCCTTGTTAACATGCTCGATGATCTGCGGATCGTCAGCGCAGACGATCATCTTAACGTCTGCCGCATTGCAGCGGTATACGATGTCGTGATAAAGAAGCTGGAATGTGGCGGGAATGACCAGAGCACCTAACTTATGAAGACCGACCATTGTGAACCAGACTTCGGGACGCTGACGTAGCATCATGAGGACTCTGTCGCCCTTCTTGATGCCTAAGTCCTTGAACATGTTGGCAACACGGTTGCTCTTCTCACTTACATCCTTAAATGTGAAATGTCTTTCGTTGCCGTCATCGTCGCACCAGATAAGTGCTTCCTTCTCGGGATCTTCCTTGGCATATACATCGACAACGTCAAATCCGAAGTTGAAATCCTCCGGAACATTTATCTTGAAATTTTCTTTAAAATCCTGATAGCTTTCAAACTCTACTCTATTAACGAATCTGTTCAATAAATCCATGATGTGTTACTTTCCTTTACCGCTTCAAAATTGTACGTAAGAACTGCTTTTCTTACTCGTTTATTATCGTTAAGAACTTGGCAGTCTCCGTCACGGCACGCTGACCGTGAGGCTTTTCCGGATTGAAGTAAATGGAATCTCCTGCCTCAAGTGTGAACTCGCGGTCACCCACGACAACCTTGATAGCGCCCTCGATGACATAGTTGAACTCCTGTCCGCCGTGACGAACGAGCTCGGCTGTCTCAGACTTGGAGAGGGTGACGATCATCGGATCCATCTGTCTGTGCTTGTAATTGAATGCAAGGGCACTGAAGGAATAACCGGGATAACGCTCGACCTTGACGCCGTTTCCTCCTCTTACCACGGTATAATCGTCCATTCTCGGGACATCGCCTGTCATCAGGACGGTAGGGTCTACCTTAAAGATCGATGCGACTTTATACAGAAGGCTGATCGGAATCTCCTTCTCGCCGTTCTCATATGCTAAATACTCTTCTGTGCTCACTCCGATGTTTGCTGCCACTTCTTCGGCAGTCAAGTCAAGAATGTCCCTAAGCTCTCTGATCCTGTCGGATATCTGCTTAATGTATTCGTTCATATTGGCCTCCTGATGATTTCGGTGCTTTCTATTGCGGTTGATTATTATACAACATTTTTTGCGTGCGTGCTTATTATTAATATATACGAGTGAACAGATAATCGTATCAGAAGAAGTGTTTTTTACTGCGTTTCAGACACAACGATGAGTTTAAATAATTGAAATCACGAAAAAACACTGTGTTTCAAACACGTTCAGCTAAGTTAGTGTTGACTAACCTTAATCTGAATTGATAGTATCTTCTCCATTGAGGGAGTAGCAGACGTTTCCCCAAAAGCGTCGTCTAAGTCAACATACTGGTTTACACCTGGCTTATTCTTATGTGTGAGACTCAAGGCAATATAGGAGCCTTGGGTTATTTTTTTGCCCGGGCACCGAAAACGGAGGCTTAATCTTAATGATACAGTTCTTACTCAACTCATTGCTCCTGGGTGTAGGTCTTGCCATGGATGCTTTCTCGATCTCAGTCGCAAACGGCATAATCGAACCTGATATGAGAAAGAGCCGGATGTTCAAAGTCGCGGGCGTTTACGCTTTTGCACAGTTTCTTATGCCCATGATCGGTTGGTTTCTGGTAACAACGGTTGCCGAGATATTTACTGCATTTCACAAGTTAATTCCGTGGATTGCATTGATCCTTCTTCTTTTCATCGGCGGAAAGCTGGTCTTTGAAGGAATAAGAGACAGGAAGCAGGGCAATAAGGATGAGCAGGAGAAAGAAAAAGATGTTTCAAAGCTGACATGGGGTGCCCTGATCGTTCAGGGGATAGCGACTTCAATTGATGCACTCTCTGTAGGTTTTACCATAGCAGATTATTCGGTTTTACGTGCTTTTGCCTCATCTTTGATAATCGGTATGGTGACGCTTGTGATATGCTTATTAGGATTGATCTTTGGAAAAAAGATCGGATCGAGATTTGTAAGTACCGCAACCATCATAGGCGGCGTGATACTTATACTGATTGGAATAGAAATATTTGTAAAAGGCTTTTTCGGCCTTTAAGGAATGGAGGATCAGATATGGCAAAAGTAGCGGTATTTATTGCTGACGGAAGTGAAGAGGTTGAGGCAATTACGCCCGTTGATATTTTGAGGAGAGCTAAGGTTGAAGTCGATGTTGTATCGATAATGCCAACTCTTGAGATCACGGCTTCGAGATATGTTAAGATCACGGCTGATAAGCTGATAGATGAGATCAACTTTGACGATTACGATATGCTTATCCTTCCGGGCGGCGTCAGAGGAACCAATAACCTCAATGCCTGCGAGGAACTTAAAAAGCAGCTTGTAAGATTTAACGATCAGGGCAAGGGGATTGCCGCTATCTGTGCTGCTCCTACTGTCTTTGCAGGACTGGGTCTTCTTAACGGGAAGACATCCACATGCAATCCGGGTTTCTGGGATGAGCTCCGTTCAAATGGTGCCAACGTCATAGAAGATTCCAAAGTCGTAGTCAACGGCAACATAATAACAAGCCAGGCTATGGGCACATCTGTTGATTTCGCACTTGCTCTCACAGGTTATCTCTGCGGTGAGGATGCCAAGGAGGAATTGCGCAAAAACATAAGGTTTGGCGCGATTTAACAGTGTTAAACAGCCTTTTTGGTTGAATATTGAGGACTAATCATATACAATAAGGCGCGTTTGGAGACGTATCGAAGTGGTCATAACGGGGCGCACTCGAAATGTGATTGTCAACTTTATGGTCTCAAGAACAAGATGCAATAATATAAGCACTTTGCGAGATTGTTGCGACACCGTTCTGATAAGATATCGCTCCAAAAACGCTCCATATCGCTCCGGTTGACGGAACGGATGGCGTTCAGTAATATGCGATTGTAGCTTGAT
>JAIKWL010000085.1 GCA_024684815.1 Saccharofermentans sp.
GATATAAGGATTCAAAGAGGCCGCACACTTGAGTGTGCGTGTCAACCCCTAACTGCAAAAATCACTCAAAAAAAAGACCCCCATACCTTTGAGGTATGAGGATCTTTGAAAAGGATGTCTTAACTTAATGACATTGCTCAAAGCAAAATGAGACGGCCCCTTTAATTTACCTTTTTCCGGGTCTGCTTTAGATCGATAATAAATGCAGCCAATGACAGTGCAACCGGAACTGCAAACAGCATAAGAAGCCCGAGCATCCTGAGCGCCATGTCGACCCAGTCGTCGTCAAGACAGCTGGCTGCACCGAAAAGGGATACTACTTCAAAACAAAGGTCTAATATCCAAAGTGTTATAGCAGTAACAAATGAGAATAACTGCTTTTTGAATTTCAGAAAAGCGATAATTGCAATCTGTGCAAGCATCGGGAGAACGGTTATCAGTATGCTTGCAGGTATCCAGATGATATCAACAGAAGACGAATTAACACCGCCCAACCGTCCCTGTTCATTGTAGTAGTTCAGTTTGACCACGCAAAAGAACACGATCAGGATCGCATTTAAAACTATTGTTATTATGTTTAATGTTTTTCTCATCTTTGATCCTTTCTAAGATCAAGACTGCAGGATTTAATCCGGCTTTACGCTCACTGCGTATTTAACGATATCGAGCCATGTCATAAGACCTCTGTTCCTGACATAGAGGCTGTTTAAAATAACACTTCTCGGGTGAAGCTTGTCAGTATTTCCCGGAGAAGGAGCGACGAGTGTTCCGACTGCGCTGATGACATATGGAATGTCATCAGAAGTGCCGATGTATATCATGATATGACCTGAGAAGGACAGAAGGCTTCCCGGTGTGAGTGAAGTGATCACATCGAGCTTTTCGGAAGAGGACATATCGGTCATGTCAGTCGTGCAGACTCCCTTGACACTTGACTGACCGACTCTTGGCATGAGTATTCCGAAGCATCTGTATATCTCGCGTACGATTCCTGTGCAGTCATTTGCTCGGAGATCCCCGCCCCAGCCGTACCGGTCGCCTAAAAGTTTGAATGCCTGGCGGACGATGTTTGCCGGTGTATAGGGAAGAAAACCGGCAGAGACGTCATCAGACACCGGGATCAGCACATATTCATCGGTAATGTATCCGGCCGAACCTCTTGTAGGGATCTTTACGATGTAGTCACAGTAAGTTGTGCGCTGGTTTATCTCAGAAGGTGCTTCAGAAGCCGGCACAAGCTCCATGTAAGTGCCCATCGGCAGGACGAGGTCTCTGGTCGATTCGAGATGCGGATCGTCGCCTAAGCGTATCTCACGGGCTGTGACGACCAGCCACTGCGAAGCATTCTGTCTGGCAAGCCAGTCTTCTTTATCTTTGCACAGAGCGACAGCATCTTTTCTGACCCATGCCGAGAAGCTGTCGAAAACAACATAAAGGTACTCTCCGTCCGTACTTTCGTGGAGTACCATCACCGGCATGAAAGGCATGCATTCGGAATAAAGATTGAAATCAAAATACTGATCTGATGAACCGTCGAAAACCCTGTCTTCAGTTGGGAAGAGACGCAATGTCATGCGCTTTACCGTATAACCGTAATGGATCTTTATCTCATCTTCGACAGCATCCATATTCGACAGTTCGATCAGGTTATCCCAGTAAGACTTGGTTGTTCTGCTGCCGTTAAGATAGTAGCGCGAAGGATCTGTGGGGACCGACTCGGCGTTCTCCTGAAGGAACTCTCTTAATATCGCTCCGTCGAATGTATCCCCGAACTCGTCAAATAAAGGCATTTCCGTTCCGTATTTTGTCTTTATGATGGCCCGGTTGTTGTGATTGAATTCCTCTATCTGTTCGGCATTCATAAGGATCCTGTTATCTTCCTTGCTGATCCAGTAATCCGCATTCAGCATCTCGGGAGTAACATCAGAAAAGACCTTAACGTAATCAGTGTCGATCATTGTCTCCAAAGGAGCAGTCTCATATGTGGTTTCGGCTGTCGCTTCAGTTTCCGTTGTTGATATGGTTGTCTCGGTAACTGTTGTTACCGGAGTGGTCATAACTGAAGTCTCCGTTTCTTTGGGAGCCGTAGTGGGAAGGCTGCTTTCCGCCGACTCTCCTGTGGGGATGTTACAGGCACAGAGCGCTGATATGGTTATTGCTGATGAAAGGATCAGTGATACCGTTCTTGATATTTTATTGAACATCTTGTGCTCCCGTTGACATAAATCTATGCCCTGATTATATCTTATTAGCGGTTAATCCGATTCATTTCAATGGTACAATATTTGATAATAGAAATATGCCTTAAGAGGTGCATGAATGATACGTTTTATAGAAGATCCTGAAGACAGGAGAAAGATAGCAAGACAGATACTTGAGGCTCTTACAGAGTGGTTTGAAGTAACGGAGAGCAGGGAACAGTATATTAGGGAATCTGCAGACCGTCCTTTCTGGGCTGCATTTGACGGTGAGAAGCCAATTGGATTCATCTGTGTAAAACAGACCGGCAATGCAACTGTCGAGCTTGCCGTAATGGGAGTGCTTAAAGAATATCACCGCGGCGGATACGGCCGTAAGCTTTTCGAAGCGGCCAAGGAATATGCAGTAGTGCATGGCTATGAGTTTTTTCAGGTCAAGACTGTCAGGATGGGAATGTATGAGGATTACGACAGAACGAATGAGTTTTATATAAGCCTGGGATTTAAGGAACTTGAAGTAATAGACGAGGTGTGGGGCGCTGAGAATCCCTGCCAGATCTATGTTATGAACCTTAAGACTGTGCTTAATACTATAGCTTCAAGACACAGTTACCGCGGAGGATATATTGCAGAACCTGTGCCGAGAAAAGACCTTGAGGCTATTGCCGCAGCAGGCATTAACGCACCCTCTGGATGTAATAAACAGACGACAGAACTGATAATCGTTGACGATATTGAAGTGCTTAATGATCTGAAGGCACTGATAGATCCTCCTGTGGCACAGACAGCTCCCGCGATGATCGTTGTCCTTACAAAGAGGATCAACGCTTACCGTGACAAGTGCTATGCTACCCAGGATTATTCAGCTGCGATCGAAAATATGCTCCTTGCGGCTGTGGAACTGGGTTATCAGAGCTGCTGGTATGAGGGGCATATAACAGATGACGACCGCATATGCGATAAGATTGCTTCGTTAATGGGAGTTCCGGATGATATGGATGTCGTATGTATCCTGCCTGTTGGCAAAGCAGCAGATGAGGTTCACGGACCGTCGAAAAAGCCTTTCTCCGAGAGGGTGAGCTTCAACCGCTGGGGAAGCAAATGATATGGAAGTATTAAGGGCAGAAGCAGAATGGCAGCGTGCCGGAGCATATTCAGTTCGTATTCAGGGAATGAACCGGCAACACCACATATCACTCAGAGACGAGTTCGATGAGCATGACTGTGACGGTACCAGGTATATTGTTTTGCTTGATGACGGATATCCGGTTGCGACATGCCGTTTCTATGAGACTTCCGGGACAACTGTTACTTTGGGCCGTGTAGTCGTTCTTCCCGAATACCGCGGTCAGAAACTCGGTTTCAGGGTTGTCAAAGAGGCTGAGCAGTGGATCAGTGAATTGGGTTATAAAGAGATCTTAATAGACAGCAGGATCGAAGCAGTGGGATTTTATGAGAAACTCGGTTATTCGCATATCGATGATAATGTTATCAGGAGCGGAAGCTTCGACTGTCTGAAGATGATCAAATCATTGTGAGATTGCAGGAAACTGCTTTTTAAAGGAGAGAAGAATGGATAATTTGTGGCTTTGGGACTCCTGTCTGATAGTTGGCACGATCTTCTTTGCTATCGGTATTTTTATGTTCGTGATCAACCGCGGAAAGAAAGAGATCGCATTTGTTAAGATGTCTTTATGTGAACTTATCGCCGCATATTTTCTGATCTTTCCCGATGTATATCTTCATGACGGATCATCGACACTTCTGATGCTGCTCAAATGCTTTTTGCTTACGCTCCTTAATGTCCTGAAGATATTCTCGGGAAACGGATACGATGAGATCGTAATAGAAGGTCATCCGACACTTAATATCGTATATATCCTTGTTCTCGGACTTGTAAATCTATGTATTATGATCGCGCTGATCGGATTCATTCTTCAGTTTCTTGGAGATTTTATCGAGGATACTGTTTTCTACAGCAACAGGTTCTCAAAAGTATATATTTTTTCCGGCGTAAACGAAAGGACGATAAGTATCGCAAGATCTGTTCAGGAGAACGAGAAAAATAAAGGAAAGAAGTATTCGATCATATTTGTTGATGAGAGTTCATCAGATGACAGCAAGAAGACCGTAAGGGAAATGGGCGCACATTATACGAATGAATCCTTCTGCAAAGAGATCGGCAGGTTTATCCGTAAGACAAAAGAGATCGATATATTTATCTTTGGAGATTCAGAAGAAGATAATCTTACCAAACTGGGAAAGTTCACGGCGCTTGATCTTGCAGGAGATATAGCATTTACAAGAGTTTATGTGGAGCTGACTGATACGCCCTGGTATATTTACGGGAACTTTGTGAAGAATAACAGACTGCCCAAGGATAAAGTCACGGTAAACCTCGTCAATTCAAATGAAAGCTTTGTTCTGAATGATCTTTATGAGCATTCTGTTTTCGACAACGCCAGGCTTTCTGATAAGGAGAGCATCATAGATGTCCTGATCGCCGGTATAAGCAACAAGAGTATCGAGATGGTCAAGGCCCTTCTCGCATTGGGTCAGATGCCCGGTTATATGTTGAAGATCACTGTTCTTGATGATAAAGGAAAGAAAGATGTATTCCGCAGGATCATACCGGAGATCAAGGACAGCTGTTACGAGTTTGGAGATGCTGTTTATTCATTTGAATTCATCGATGATATTGATCCGGATACGGATAAACTTGAAAAGATCATCACTGAGAAATGTCCTGAGTTTACTTTTGCGTTTATCGCGACGGATGATAATGTGCAGAATATAAATCTCGGTCTGCGTATCAGAACGTTAAGATCCAGACTGAATAAAGGAAATGATTACAGGATTCGTATCTGTGTTAATAATTCTGAACTGATCAGTAATTGGATCCCTGAGTTAAGAAGTAATGTTGAGCTCGTCGGGGGTATCGGAAATATCTACGATTACAGGTTCCTTACCATGTCGAAGATCGAGCAGGCATCGAAACTTATTCATGATATCCGCCAAAACGACATGTTAAAGAAAGATCCGGAGCATGATGTTGTTTCATGGGAAGATTACAGTAATGATGAGTTTAAGAGGCATTCTGTCTATGCCAGAACGTTATCCCTTAAATACAAGATAGAAGTTATCAGACAAAAAGGTCTTGATATCGATGTGATAAAGACAGATAAGACATGGGAGACATATGAACACATGCGGTGGAACATGTACATGAGATCGCTCGGTTATGTACTGTCTGATAAGACCGGTGTTGATTACGGTTCGCTTAAAGGCAATGACAGGCTTATCGCTCAAGTGCATAATTGTCTGATCCCTTTTGAGGATCTGCCGCAGGATGAGAAAGACAAGGATTCGATCAAGTTAACTGAAGATGTGGTCAAGGCATTTGGCAGTGTAAAATAATTCTTTAAGGTCGGCATATGAAGATTGAGTTTATATATTCACCCGGATTAAGAGAAACAGCCAATAAAGCCATCGACAGGGCTTTATTGTATGACAACGCGAAAACAGACGTAAGAGAAGACGGATATGCAGTTGTTGAAGCCGGTAAGAACATTCCGTGTGATTCGACGATCGTATTTGTTACAGATGACATCGGAAGTGATGAAAAATGGAATGCTCATATCGAATCTCTTCCTGATGATAAGAAGATAATACTTGCAAGCCGCATCGTCGGTAAAGGGGTCCGGCTAAGTGAGATCATTCCCGCCAAGATACGTAAGATCAATACGGTTAAACTGCTTGATGATGATCTTGATGAACTGTGGGATGTCTTAAGTTCAGATAAGGATTATTACTCGGTCATCAGCGCTCTGTATTCTATGGTAGAAGGCTGGATGGCATCAGACAGATCCAAGGTCAAACTGATCCATAATATCCCTTTGACCGTAAAGTATAAGAAGTATCTGAAGAAGAATTCAAAAAATGAGAAACGGCCGTATTTCAAGCAGCGTATAGAAGAGATAAATGAATATCTTAATATCTCGCTTATGGAGGAAGGTATCCATATATTTAAGCGTACTTCGCACAGCCTTCCGGTCATCGCTCTGCTGATATTTGTCTCGGTTTTTATCCTTGCACAGATCTACGGAATTCCCAAATATCTCCGTATTACCAGAAATGCGGCAGCTATCTGCGGTGACGAGTTCGATACATTGTCGTCACCTGTGCAGGTGCTTAAAGCTGTTGAGGTAATACGAAATCCTCTGATTAATGCGTCTCTTAAAGAGGAAGCATACCAGAAATACAATTATTATATGTGTGACAACTGGCCTAATACGGTTATCGCCGGGGAATACATATATGCGCAAAACGATGTGCGGATCTGTTCTGATGACAGATATTTCTATACGGCAAGCGGAAACGGATGCTGCCTTAAATGGGATACTTATAACGGAAGCATTGTAAAGAAAGACAAGGTCTCGGATAATTCGCTTTATGTTCTGGATATCATGAACGATGAACAGAATATCATAACTGTGGATGAAGCCGGAAATGCGTTTTATCTTTCAGACGGTAAGTGGATATCTTCTGAAGGGATTATCACGGAATACGGATATGCAATAGATGTTTCCATGGCAAAAGACAGGGCTTGCGTTTTGACGCTTGATAACTCGGTTGTAATGCTTACTGTTAATGGCGGAAACATCGGTGTTGTTAACGCATTTTCGTTTGATGATGTATACGGTATAAAACAAAATGATGATCATGCATTGTTTGTTGTATCGGATAACGGGACTGACCGGATAATAAAGGTTGATGTCAATGGAGAGATAATTGATAACTATACCCTCGAAGATAAAATCGATAAGACCTGCAATGTTGATTTTAAGCAGGACAAAGTTTTGTTTGTAAACAGTAAGGGCAATGTCTTTATTTTCGATGCTGCCGATAACAGTATCGAAAAACTCCCGACAGTTATTACGCAGCCGATCATTATCAATTTCATTAATGATACGGCGATCTACTATTGTGACCGTAACAAAGGCAACTGTCTTTATGATTATGCTCACGGCATAGATCTGGGAAGTTTCCTTCCCGAAGCGGGATTTGTTACTTCCGCTGCCTGCGGAGGGAATACTGTTGCGGTCTTATCCAGCGGTTATATCTTTTCCGAGAATGTAGAAGATCTGATCCCTAAAGATGATATTGACCTTTCTCATGCGCTTGAAAGCTTTAACGGAACAGTGTCCGGCAGTAAAGGTTTTATCAGAAATGCCGAAATTGCTGATAAAAAATATATTTTCGCGGATATAGATGACGGCGCGGGAAATGCATTTACTTATCTGGTTGACGGCGGACATTATTATCTTTACACAAGTCCTAAGCAGCGCGCTGAATCACCCAGAGCAGATGAACTTCAATTCCTGTACAGCCAGCCATCGGCAGTAGTATTTACGGGAGCTCCGACGGTAGTAGGTGTGCTTGAAAACGGAGAGACCATGGTTATCGGCGCATCAGACGGAAGTTTTTGTGAGATGATCACTTCAGGTGACAACATAGTTAATGTCACCAAAATGCAGATACCTTCAGGTTCGCCTGTCGTCTGTGTGTATCTGATGGATAACGATTGCTTCTATATTGAGGATTCTGACGGACTTTTCTGGAAGGCACGATATGGAAGCATTGCCGTAAATTCATATGAGGGTATGTATACCGAGATCAGAAACAAACTGCATTATGCAATGTATGATGATATCAAGGATAGCGTTTCTGACTACGTTCTTAAGTCGGTGGGAGTGGAATATGTTCCCGGACACGACGGAAAGATGTGGGAATAATGGCAGCACTGTTTATATCTTATACCAGAGGCGATTCTGAAGCGGTTGAGAGAGTCGAGGAACTGCTCAAACAGAACAATATCGATATATGGCGCGACAAGAATTCCATGCCGTATGCGGTCAATTGGGATGATGCCGTTATCGAGGCTTTATGCCGTTCTTCATATGCGGTGATATTTGATTCTGCCGCCAGACAGGAAAAACTGCAAAAATCTGACAGTGCAGTCCAGAGAGAAGCTGACTGGATCAAAGAGATACATATTCCCAATCTTACAGTTGATCTCGAAAACAATCATGATCCCGAGTTCATCACAAAAGAGATCTTAAAATGGATGGCGGAAGAAAAGCGTAAATACGGCAAGGAAAATGATAATCTCAGAACATTGATCTCAGGTGCTTATGCCTGCAAGAATAATGCCGTATCTTTCGAGAAAAACGATATTCCGCGCGGAGTAATAAAGAAAGCAGTAAAACTTTTTGATCTGTTCTGCTTTAAAAAAGAACTGGATTCGACTCCGGATTTCGGATGCGGTTCATTAAATCTCAGAGGATCGATGTACGGCTTTATCAAGCAGTACCGCAAAAGGATACTGAGCGGACTTGTCATGCAGCTCACTGTTGTTATTGCCGTTATCCTGACGGCTTTCTATGGTATATGGAGCGGCATCGAGTTTTATAAGAGCTATATGACTTATAACAACATGACAATGCTCGTACAGGGGAAAACCACTTACTCACGTGCATATGATACAGATGTTATTCTCGGTGCTTCTGTCCTGAATTCGTCATCTATAGAATCCCAGTTCACGCTTTTCTATAACTATGTCCGTGTCTTAGGTTCAAAGTATCCTTCAGGGTATTATGATTCAGCTGATGCGGATGAGATCGTCAGCGGTCTTGCCAAGAACCGGAACAGCGGATATTATGTGCAGCTTTCTTCAAACGACGGAATTGTTAATGTCAATGATGACAACGGTTTCTGCAACTCGTTTGTTGTTGACGGGATCCCTTCCGACTATGACTGGTCAGAAGACGGTAAATGTTTAGCTGTCAGTACTGCCAATAAAGTATTCCTGTATTATATGGGCAGCGTCTATTCTCCGGAAGAGCTCAAGGGCAGTTATGAGGATATCGGGCAGGTCTTTATCCACGATCAAAAGGTCTATGCAATAACAGTAAAACAAAATGTTGTTGTATGGGATATCTCCGCAAATAAGGTCAAGGAACTTGATTATTCGATCAGTAACGGCTGCATATCAAGCAGAAACGGAAGTGTTGCCGCGTTTATATCCGATAACACTCTTGTTGTTAACAGATGCGGTGATGTTACCGGGGTATCACTTCCTTCGGATATCACATTTTCATCAGGCGATCTCGCTGTCTCACACGACGGTAAAAAGATTGTTGTTTTGGGTAATGACAGTCAGTACACAGGTTCGATATATGAATACGATATTGAAAGCGGTAACCTCGGTCAAATCTATACGACTGAAGATTTTTTATCTGCAGTTGATTACAGTTTCGATGATTCGGCTGTTATTTTCGGAGACAGGTCGGCTTCGAATCTGAAGAAGCTTGATCTTAAGTCTCAAACGGTAAAAGAGTCAAAAAGCATAGATTATCCGGTAAGTTCAGTTAAAGCATACAAGGGCGGGTCAGTTGTCTGCTTAAGAGACAGCACGCTGACATCTGTCAGTGATGATATGGTCTTCTCAAAAAACACTTCTGAATCGACATACGGAAATCTTGCAAGACAGATCGCTGTATCAGATGTTGATGAGGCATATTTTATTGTCTCGAGGAATGCCAATAATCTGGGAAGCGCAAAGTATTTTATCTCCGGTGAAAGCAAGTATTTGATCATAGATCCCGAACAATCCGAGACTGCGGCTAACAGTGCTGTTGCAGTGTCGGAAGACGGCGGGTATGTCGCATTCGGTAACGATAACGGCAGGATCACGATAAGAAGTGTATCCACATTACTTCCGGTATGGATCAACAGGGATGTTAAAGAGGGTATCGTTGCATTGAGCTTTTCGGAAGACGGCAGGACTCTTTATGCGTTGGGAAATTCGGGAACGGTTCATTCGATTCTGTTGCCGCCACAGATATCAGAATGCAGCGGCGGAGATTATGCTGCACAGATTAGTGCTATGAGAAAGCAGGGCAGGGAGATCTTCGACAGACTTAGCAGCTTGGGACTTACCGATTTTTCTTTAGAGGAATTTTTGCTGGAGAAAGCATATGAGGTAAAAGAAATTTGATTCGTCTGTTATAATTATCACTGTTGACCATCTGAGGAAAGAAAGAGGATGAAACATGGCATATACGGCTCTTGCAAAAATGCGGCAGAATAATCTGAATAAATTCGGTGTTGATATAGGTCCTAAGGAACCTGACTTATATACACTCGGCAATGCTGACAGTCTGAAGTGCGCATCGCTCCGTTTTATCCACAGGGCATGTGAAGGCCTGAAGTTTGACAATTCGATTGAAGCCGAAGAGGATGCTTCGGGTATTTTAAAGGGCACAAGTCTTAAGCCCGGTCAGATACCTTACAACATGCAGATGGACATAAACAGGCTGTGTCTTGAAAGATGTCTTGAACAGTTCATCGATTCCGGTTCGGCTGAAGATGCATATCTTGTTTATTACTGTTATCTTGAGATATTCCTCGGACACTACGGCAAGTCAAAAAAGATGGTCGAGCTTTTATCCGAATATGAATCCAACGGCAGTTCGCTTCTTATGAAGCACAGAGATCATTATTCGCATTCAGTCTATGTGTTCGCCTTGGGACTTGCAGTATATGAGACAAATGAACATTACCGTGCATCTTTCAGGAAATACTGTGAAGCTAAATCCGGAAGAGAATATTCTGATTGCGGACTTGCAAATCTTTTCCTTGAATTCTGGGGAATGACATCACTTTTCCATGATATCGGATATCCTTTTGAACTTCCTTTTGAGCAGGTCATGTCATACTTTGAGGTCAACAAACAGAAAAGAGGTGTGAACACCCCTTATATTGCTTACCATGCCTTAGATACACTTACATCGATGGGTGAAGAAGAGACGGCAAGATTTGAGTCTTTATACGGCAGAAAGTTTACTTCAGCTTCTGAGCTTTTTGCATACGATATCACATCGAAAATCGGAAAGGTTTATGACTTCACCGAAGAATATCTTCTGAACATCATCTTAGCCAAGCCCTGTTATCCCGAGAAGTTTGATTACTATATGGATCATGCAGTCTTCAGTGCTTACAGATTGTACAGGGAGCTTGTTTCCACGATGGATCTTTCAGGGATAACGACAATGCATGTTGATGCCCTGACTGCGATCATACTGCATAACAGTATGTTTAAGCACAGGATAGCTTTCTATAAGGCTGAGAACGTTGAAGACAGAAAAGCTCCGCTAAATGTGGACCTTCATCCTCTTGCATGGCTCCTTATGCTTTGTGATGAATTGCAGTGCTGGGACAGAACGGCTTATGGCCGTAATTCAAGGACCGAACTCCATCCCATGGGAGCCGAGTTTGATTTCTCGAACAATGCTGTCTCGGCTGTCTATTACTACGATGAGAATGAGCAGGAGAAAATAGATGCTTTTGAGCAGAAATACAAGGCTTGGGAGGATGCCGGCGAAAACGGCAAACCGCCGAGGCTCAAAGCTTACAGCGACATGGCTGAAAAAGAACAGCGCTTTAAAGCCGATATCGAACTGATAATTGATACTTCTATAATCCCTCTTTCAGTCAAGCCTGATACGAGACCTGTTGACAGGAAGAGTAAGCACATATTCTTATCGAACAGCAATTTTATGCATCTTTATGATTTTGCGGTATCCTTACACGGTAGAGACCAGGGACCTGACGTAAGCATCGAAGTGCTTGAAGAACAGTTTGAGGCGTTGTCTCTTGAATATCAGTTGTCCACGATCAACAGAGCCAAGAATTTCAGCAAGTATCTTGATGCGATCAATTGCTTCTATACGGATAAGATCGTTGATTACGATATGATAACCGCGTTTACCGAAGAACAGGCTGCGGTTTTCGCGCCTATGGAGCATGAGCGATGGATCCGTGAGCACCAGTCCATGGGATGGACTTACGGTACATTATATGAGGAAGTTGAATCTCCCTTGGGATCTAAAGCTCTCAGAGAACAGATGAGATGCCATAAGCTTGCTATGGATGGTGATATCACAAGCGAAGATATCTATCAGCATTATCTTGAACTGTCTGAAGAGGATCAGGGAAAAGACTGGAAACCGTTTAATGTAATGCTTACGCTCCTGAAGAAATTCGACGGTCTGAGGATCTATTTCTATTCGTTGAAATGAACAGATAAACGTTTTATATAAGCTGAGGATGATATGGTATAGGAAAATGTGATATAATAACAAGGTTTGACAAAGCGCCAAACCGGGAAGGTGGTCTTATGGCTTTGCTCGACGTTATTAAGAATATTTCCAAAAGAACAAAGATAATCATCATTGCTGTGGCTGCTGCGGTTGTTGTTGCGGCTGTAGTTATATTTGCCGTTCTGTCAAGAAATAACTATCTTGCGACGACCATGAGGCTTCTGCGTGTCGAAGGAACGGTTAATATCGAAGATTCCTCAGGCGGATCAAAGCCTGTTATTGACAACATAAGATTCCAGTCAGGCGATGCGCTCAATACAGGTGCTGACGGACTTGCATCCGTCGGTCTTGACGATACAAAGATCATTACTCTGCAAAATGACAGCCGTGTTGAATTCATGAAAAAGAGCAAACAGCTGGAACTCAGGCTCACTAAGGGCGCACTGTTCTTTGAAGTCATGGAAAAACTTAAAGAAGATGAGACATTTGAGATCAAGACTTCGACGATGACTGCAGGTATCAGAGGCACTTCAGGTTATGTATATTATGACAGCAACGGAAGAGAATCGATTATCATTACTGACGGCGCGGTCATCGTTCAGGCAACGAATCCGAAGACAGGTGAGACAAAGTATGCCCAGGTCAAAGGCGGTCAGGAGGTCACAGTATATCTTTACGATGAATCCACAGAACAGCACGATACGGTCGAATTCACATTACAGGACGTTGGTCCCGGTGACCTTAACACGTTTACTTTAGACAGACTTGCAGAGAATAGTGATCTTCTTAATACTGTCTGCGAATATACCGGCTGGGACAAAGATGAGCTTCTTGACCTTATCGATAAGATCAGGAAGGGTGAGATCGAGGGACAGGAGATCGAAGTGACTCCGATCCCGACACCTGAAGAGACGCCGGTAGTACCTACTGCATCTCCTGAACTGACTGATACACCGGTACCGACCGTTACACCGGCGGTATCGCCAAAACCTTCTCCGACAACTGCTCCCGGAGCATCTCCTTCTGCAACTGTTACGCCCGGAGTTACGGCTGCTCCTACAGTCACACCTGCTGTAACAGGTACTGTGACACCCAAGTCGACTGTAACACCGGCAGCGACAAATACTGCAACACCTACCGTCACACCAAAGACGACGGTTGCCCCGACAGTTACCACAACGCCTAAGCCGACTGTAACAGCTGCTCCTACGGTAACATCTACACCTAAACCGACATTAACCACAACTCCTGCCGTTACAGGCACCCCGACTGTTACAAGTACGCCTACAGTTACAAATACACCTACGGCAACAGTTACTCCGACAGCAAGTCCGAAGCCTTCTGCTCCTGATGGATATACTGAGTATTCACCCGGCTGGGGCGTTACTTATGAAGGTAATGAGATCTACATCGCGAAGAAAGGCGATGATGATTATGTAGGTTATTCCGGCGGAAAATGGATACCGCTCTCACGTGAGATTCAGGAAGACGGTGATGTTTTCATCTATTACTATGACGAGGATGACGAATTGTATTTCGAGGAAGTCGTCCCGAGACCGACTGATGATCCTGACGGTCCGCCGAGTTATTACTTTGACGGAGATCCTACTCTGTCGGGCGGAGTTTTCGGTACCGGTGACAGCGGAAGACTGACATATACAGTTACTTATTCCGACGGGTCTTCCGAAGTCGCAACACTGCGCGAGACGACGGATGATGACGGATATGAATGTTACACTTGTTCAGAGATAAATGAGTATGACAGTACCGGTAATTTTGTTGACAGATTAATTCCTGAAACATCCTACTGGTATTACAAAGAAGACGAGAATGCGTTCTATATGAGAGCCTATGCTGCGTTTGCCGGCGGGTGATCGATAGATCTGTCATAGTTGAATATGAATGAACGAACGAAAAACATATTAACAGCTTTAGCCTGGTCCGTTGCAATAACTCTGCTTTGCGCGATCGATACCAAGGTCAATACCGAAGACTGGCCTTTTACTGTCAGGTATGCAGATTCCTGGCTTCAGGATACGCTCTTCCAAAAAGACGTTTCGGTTCCGGGCGATATAGTTATCATAGGAATTGATGAAAAAGACCTGGATGCATTCGGTTCTTACAGCAAATGGGATAGGAGCATCATGGCTTCAGCTCTGGAAGTGCTTGCATCAGATCCTGAGAAGCGTCCTGCCGTTGTCGCGATAGATATGTTGTATTCGGGCACGATAAATGAGGAAAGCGATCAGAGACTCGCGGATGCGGCAAAAGAATTAAACAATGTCATCACAGCGACACAGGCGACATACGGAGCCAGGAGGACATTCGGAGGTGTTTCTGTCGTAATAGATAATTACGCGGTCGTAAATTACGAGGAACCTTATGATGCATTAAGGGAAGTGACGACCCAGGGTCATATAAATACAATGTACGATTCTGATTTTATTGCACGTCATGCATTGCTGTATGTCGAACCTGAAGGAAACAGGGTTTATTCGATGCAGTTCGAGGCAGCCTGGATGTATGCGCAAAAAAAGGGTTTTGAGATCAAGGCTCCTCCGACCGATTCACTGGGACGTTTCTATATTACTTACTCTGCCAAACCGGGCGGTTTCTATGATGGAGTTGACCTTGAAATGCTGATAAACGGCAAGGTCGATCCGTCCTACTATGCCGGTAAGATAGTTTTGATAGGACCTTATACTACAGGTCTTCAGGATGCCTACAATACACCGGTCGACAAGGGTGTCATGATGTATGGTGTTGAGTATCAGGCAAACGTCATCCAGTGCATCCTGGACGGTAATTACAAAGAAGAAGTTCCGGCATTAATACAGCTCGGCATCCTTTTCTTGGTTTGTTTTGCTTCCGCATTGTTCTTCAATAACAGGAGATTGCTGTTTGCGGTACCTGTACTTCTTGCAGGTATGGCAGTCTCTGTCGGAACTACGGTATTTCTTTTCTCAGCCGGATATATTACCCATGCTTTATGGATACCTTTGGGGCTGATAGTCATGTTTGTCGTGAATGTTGCAAGGAATTATATCCGTGCAGCGATCGCAAAACAGAGTGTTACCAGAACGTTCGAGCGTTATGTCGCACCGAATATCGTAGGAGAGATCCTGAAAGAAGGTACTGATGCACTGCATCTCGGAGGCAAGACTGTCGATATCGCAGTGCTGTTCGTTGATGTAAGAGGTTTTACCACGATGTCGGAAAGACTGTCTCCGGAAGTCGTTGTTAAGATCCTCAACAGATACCTTACGATGGCAAGTGCCTGTGTTGATGAAACTAACGGTACTGTCGACAAATTTGTCGGCGATGCCATGATGGCTTTCTGGGGTGCTCCCATCGAAGATAAAGATCCGGTTTATCACGCTGCGCTTACCGCGCTCGGTATTGTTGAGGGTGCGAAAAAGATCTCTGCCGAACTCAAGGAAGAGATCGGCGAGGAGCTTAACGTCGGCGTCGGAATCAATTACGGTCCCGCTGTCGTCGGCAACATGGGTTCGGAAAAGCGAATGGACTATACAGCAATAGGCGATACCGTCAACACATCCGCACGTCTTGAGGCCAATGCTCCCGGCGGTACTGTCTATATCAGCCGTTCCTGTGCTGACAGATTAGCGGGCCGCATGAAGTTCGAACCGTTGGATCATCCGATAAAGCTCAAGGGAAAGACGGACGGATTTGAGATCCTAAGACTCATCGGGCCGGTTGATGGAACAGAAGACAAGACTGATGAAGGAAAAGATATAAGCGATAAATAAGTTCAGATTTTTATGATGTATAATAGAAAAGAGTTATTCAGTGGAGGAATAAGATGCTGAAATTCCTTGGCAGAGGTTCTGCTTTTTCAGACGAGCATAACAGTGCTTATTTTGTAGCCGGTGACGATCTGGTCCTGCTCGACTGTTCGATGACTTCATTCATGAAGCTCTGCAATAAGAATCTAGCACCGTATGACCGTGTCTATCTTCTTGTAACTCATACGCACGGTGATCATGTCAGCGGTATCGGTCTGTTTATCGACCTTTTGGAATTCTCGGTAAAGACGCCTATCACGGTTGTTGCTCCTTCTAAAGAAGTTGAAGCGGATATTTTCTATTACCTTACCAGGCTCGAAGGATGCAGCAGCGAATGGTACGATCTGACAACGGCTGATGAGCTGGATAAGGAATGGTTCGTCAAGGCTGTTCCGACCACTCATTCCGATGAACTGGCAGGCAGGTGCTTTGGTTATATCCTGAAGGTAGATAATCATAATGTTGTTTATACGGGTGATACGAATACTATGCTCCCGTTCGAAAAGTATCTTGATAACGATACATATCTTTATATGGAAATATCGGCTTACAAATCACCTGTGCATCTTTATTGCCACGATATGACCGCCAAGGTCAGGGAATACACTGACAAAGGCGTTCATGTCTATCTCATGCATATGGATGACGAGAAGCGAATAGCTCAAGTAATGAAAGACACCGGCGCAGAGATGGCGCCGCTTGATCCGGGAGGAACAGGTATGGAGGACAACGGAAGAATGCTGCGTGGTATCTTCGATATCACCAACAGCCTTTACAAGGATATGTGTATGAACGACAGCAAGGATCACGCATTGCTGTTTTCTTATCTGACCGAGCTCAGCAAGACTATCGTTAATGCTGACAGAGCGAGCTTCTGGAAATGGGATAAGAGAAAAGGCGAGATCTGGACGATGTCTGCCACAGGCGTTGACAAGATCGTCATCCCGGACAGCACTGGTCTTGTAGGCAAGGCATTGAGATTGAAGAGGACTGTAATAACCAATGATCCGTATAACGATCCTGACTTCAACAAAGAGATCGATATCAAGACAGGTTATACGACCAAGTCTGTCCTCGTTCTTCCGGTAGCTGATATCAACGGCGATTTCATCGGAGCTTTGCAGCTCATAAATAAGAACAACGATTACGGTTTTGACGATGAGACGGATCCAAAGAAATTATCTCTTGCGGCATTGATGTGCGGCATCGCTTTGGAATCAGAGACGTTCCTTGAAGAGTCTCATCACGACAGGCTTACGGGATTAAAGAACCGAATGGGCTTCTATTACGATTTCGGCGGCAAGTATAAGAATTATCTTATCCCGGATTCCGGTAAGACGATGTCAGTGTTTATCTGCGACATAGACAAGTTCAAGCGTGTAAATGACACATACGGTCACAACGCAGGTGATGATGTGTTAAGATTTGTATCGGAACTTGTCGAATCAAGCTGCAGCGAGACAGACAGCGTGTACCGTTGGGGCGGCGAGGAGTTCGTAATGGTCATGCGTGATACCGACCTTGAAAGAGCAGTGAAAAAGGCTGAGGAGATCAGGGTAAAGTTGATGGATACGGATATCGAAGCAGACGGCAATACATTAAGATGCACATTAAGTTTCGGATGTTCTCTTTTCAATCCTGCGAAAACAATTGAAGAAAATATCAGTGCAGCTGATGAGAAACTCTATACTGCAAAGGAGACAGGCAGAAATAAAGTCTGCAGTTGATCACTATGTTTAAATGCAAGAATTGCGGAGCACCTGTTGGTGAAGATTATGAAGTATGTTTAAGATGCGGAGAACCCGTAACGGAATCGGATAAGCAGTCTGCAGCCAGATCGAATATATTAAAAAAGCTGGGAAAGTATAAGCAGCTCCTGACAGAGAATGAAGAACTCGAGTCACTTATCAAGCCTCAGAGCAGTTTCCCTAATTCGGCTGAAAAGAATTATAAGTCCAGATCATTTATAAAGTATTTCTGGCCCTTCATGATCGCGGCCCCGATCATCGGATACATTATATATGTAGGCGGCACTTTACTCGCGGCTATGTCAATCGCTATGGATGCGACTGTCGAAACCACTTCCCAGGCAATGGGGATATTTATGATTCCTATTGTTTTAATAGTTTTAGCCATAATTGTTGCAGGTGTCATTATCTTTGTCGGGATCAGGATCTCCCGTAGAAAGCAGAATGAATTCAACAGTAATGCCGAACGTATGAACCGGGAGTCAGCCGAGAAGTATCAGCAGGGTTTAAGGAATCAGGAGCTGGTCAACATGTATCAGGATAATATCAATAAGATGCATCCTTATATAACTCTTGTTCCGGAGAAATACCGGTCAGCTGATTCCGTCGGCAAGATCATGGAACTGATCCAAGACGAAAAGGCTGAGAACGTCGAAGAAGCATGTGCCCTGATTGGAGATTGATTTTCTCTGATAAGAGAGATCCCAAAAAAGCGGATCTGTTCTGCAAAAAAACGCATTTTGTAAGCATATAACCTTTGTAAAAGAATATTTAGTGTTGTATTATATTTTAGTAGTTTAAAGACCTGTGCCGGATGACACAGGTTTTTAAGTAGAACAAGGGAATAGATCTATAAAAGGGAGGAAGTTATTTTATGACTTTTTGTGAGAAGTGCGGCGCCTTGATGCGTCCCGGTGACATGTTGTGTTCAAGATGCGGAACGGTCATGGGATCAGGCGGAGATTCAAAGAAAACCCAGGGAAATGTTGCTGGCAACGGATTCGGGAAAGCACCCGGACCGGGAGCTGCAGGCGGTACACCTATTGGATTTAGTGCAGTGGGTTTTGGCGATGCTGTTAAGAACGATCTGATAAGAAAACTCGAGAAATACAGAAACCTTTTGGCTGAGAACGCTGAACTTGAGTCACTTATAAAGCCTCAAAGCGCTTACCCGTCGTCAGTCGAAAGTGACTTCAAAAAGAGAACGCTCATGAGATATTTCTGGCCTTTCCTGGTCGGAAGTATATTAGTAGGCACACTCATATACCTGATCTCACTTGCGATCTCTGTCAGTTCGGTAATGTCGATCGATCCTTCTTCATATTCGCGGGAACAGGCACAACTCCAGACATCCCATATTGCAGGTGATGTTTACGGCGGATATATAGTAGGTGCAATAGTTGCGGTGGGAATCATCGTTATCGGTGTGAAGATCGCAAGAAGCAAGAGAGATGCATTCAACAGCAATGTTGACTTCCTGAATATGCAGGCAACCGAAAGATACAATCAGGGCCTTAAGAACCAGAAGATGATCAGCATGCATGATGAGAACATCCATTTAATGCGTCAATATGAGAATCTCGTACCTGAGGAGTACCGGAATGCTATTCAGGTGGGTGAGATCATCCAGCAATTGAAGGATAACAATGCAAATACCGTTGAAGAAGCTTGTGCCTTGATCGATTAAAGCTATAGCGGAATAATACGGAAACTATATAAGGGCGGCCTGGAAGGTCGCCCTTAATCTTTTGAACGGCTGACTTTTGCAAGCCCCCATCATTATAGTCCCGTGAGGAAAAAGCGGAGCATTAAAAACTGCACAAAAAGAATTAAAGTAATTGTTCAAATAAATTAGCACTCTCGCATTGACAGTGCTAATCGAGAGACTATAATCGGAGTCGGAACAAAGGAACGAAGATCATCAGATCAGACCTCCGCTCTAATGCTCGGATAACAACGATCAAAGGAGATGATTATTATGTTGATGTCCGGATTATTTGGAGAAGATTTGTTTGACGAGTTTTGGGGTTTCCCTGCACATGAACTGGCTAATATCGATAAGCGTCTGTACGGGAAGCATGCTTCACACCTGATGGCAACCGATGTCCATGAGACAGATACCGATTATGAGCTTGATATGAATCTTCCGGGATTCAAGAAAGATCAGATCAACGTTAAGCTTGAAGACGGTTACATGACCATCAGTGCAGCTAAAGATCACGATACGGAAAAGAAAGACAGACACGGAAAGATCATCCGTCAGGAAAGATATTCCGGTGCCATGCAGCGAAGCTTTTATGTCGGTGATGCAGTTAAAACAGAAGACGTTAAGGCAAAGTTCGAAGACGGTGTCTTAAGGCTTACCATTCCGAAGAAAGAGCTTCAGGCTCTGCCGGGGAACAATACTATAGCCATCGAAGGCTAAAGTCAGGATAAGGAACAATTATATAAGTGACTGCGGAGTTGTCTCAAAGTGACTGGTTCACGAAGAGACAACTCCGCTTTTTTACTATATAATCTATTTGTATCGAAGGTTATTTTTCAAGAGACATCAAGGGGATCAATATGAAGAGAGTTTTATTTCCTGCGCTTTTAAGCGTTGCTGCTGCAGTTTCAGTTGTGTTAGTTTCCGGAATATGCATATCTGCCGATGAGACTGATAAAGATGAGATATGTGAAGAAGGACAGCAGGTCATTGTTGTCGAAGATGCCGTGTCCTTTGATACCGGATATGACAGCGATGAGCTTGCCGAAGGATACATAGAGCAGAAGCTTTTATCGGGAAGTGAAGGCGGTTTTGGGAGATACGATTATACGTCCGGTCTTTCCGAATATGAGCTGGCTATTTACGATTATCTAGTACCGATCATAGGCGAGATCGCAAGCGGCGAGCGTACAGATACTGATATAGCTATTCCTGATGAAGTCTTTAATATCAGGATACCGCTGAGCGAACTAGGTATCGAAGACCCTGAGCATGCTTCACAAGATGATCTTTTCGCTGCAGCGCAGGATAAGATACCTGTCCGTCTGGAAAAGATAAGAGATGCTCTGAAACAGGCCTGTCAGTTCGAGCTTTACTGGCTTGATGAAATCGGAGCTACGTATGTTCAGTATGTCAGCAAATCATCCAAGGGATCATACGTGGTATTGGAAGAAATGAAGGTTATATTCTATGTTGCCACGGATTATCAGAACGGAGATCGTTTTACCACGGATCCTTCATACGGCAAGGCTGTCGGGACAGCGGCTTCTAATGCGGCGAAGATAATAAAAGAATATGCAGATCTTGATGATTATCACAAACTGCTGGCATATAACAACAAGTTGTGTTCTCTAACTGATCCTGACGATAATACCACAGGCGGAAAGGACACGGTCTATGGTGATCCCTGGCAGGTAGTCCGGATCTTTAACGGGGATACTTCGGTAAAGTGTGCAAGCGACGGATATGCCAAAGCGTTCAGATATCTCTGTGATAATTCGGTATTCAAGAGTGGTTCAGTCTACTGTATTTCTCTGACCGGCAAATATGTTTCGAATGATTATATGTGGAACGTAGTTCATATGGATGACGGAAAGAATTACTTTATTGATGTTGCCCGTAATGATTCAAGCGAAGACAAGGGATTAAACCAGAGTTTTTTCCTGCTTGGTGCTTCATCAGGTTCGGTAAGTTCAGGCTATTTTTTTCTCATGAGACATTTTTCGTATAGTGAAAAGACTATTGAATTTTATGGAAAGGATAAACTCACTGTCGCATCTTCAGATTATAAATATGTAAATCCCGACGGCAAATATGATATCTTTATCTATCCGGTCAAAAACGGAAGCGCAGTATCTTCAAAGACTGTTGCCAAGAAGGGCACGAAGATCACTATTACTCCTGATCCTGATGATAATTACGAACTCAACTATATAAAAGTAAACGGGCAGAAAATTGACGGAAATACCTTCACGATGCCTTCAGAACAAGTCTTCGTTGAAGTCAGCTTCTCATATATAACATATGAGATCACTGTTGAGGTTATTAATTCAGGCAGTGTCTCCTTGAATCAGATATTGCGGGAGGGTGATACGGCAATAATAAACGTTGAACCCGATGAAGGATATGTATTCGATCATATTGAAGTTGACGGAGAGGTCATTTACGGAACTTCTTTTACGATGCCCGCGCATGATGTGCATGTTAAGATCTTCTTTAAAGAGAAACCCGCTGACGGATGGATTACAGATCCCACAGATCAGAGTAAGCGTTATTACGTAGACGGTGAATATGCTGTAGGATGGCTCAACATAGAAGGTTCCTGGTATTTCTTTGACGGCGATGGCATCATGCAGACCGGCTGGGTCAAGGACGGCGCCTGCTGGTATTATCTTGATGGATCGGGCATTATGGTTACGGGGTGGCTTCAGTCAGACGGCAAGTGGTACTACTTAAAACCCTCAGGTGTCATGGCGACCGGCTGGAACCTGATCGGCGGAAAATGGTATTACCTTGAATCATCCGGTTTGATGGCAACGGGCTGGAAACAGATCTCAGGCGTATGGTATTACCTTGAACCAACAGGTCCTATGGTAACCGGCTGGAAGCAGATCTCTGGCAAATGGTACTTATTTGAGTCTTCCGGTGCCATGAAGACCGGATGGTATAAGGCAGGGAATACCTGGTACTATCTCAGATCTGACGGCTCTATGGCTACAGGCTGGCTTGAGATTGGCGGTAAATGGTATTTCTTCTACGATTCCGGTTCTATGGCTTCAAATACAACGGTTAACGGGTATAAGCTCGGAAGTGACGGGGACTGGATCAGTTAAAGAGAACGGAATAATCTCCCTGCTGTTTCCTTAACGCTTTCTATCGCTTCTTTTGTCTCCATCGTGGGATCTGCAAGCGGAAAGATCTTATCAAAACCTGCCCGGAGGCATTCCTCATATCCGTCACCAAGGATCCCTGTGACAGCAACTACGCGCCTGCCGTGTTTTTTCCCGAGTTCCAGGATCTTGAACGGTGCTTTGCCATTAACAGTCTGGCGGTCCATTCTGCCTTCGCCTGTTATCACGATGTCGCAGTCTTTTATCAGTGACTCTGCTCCTGTTATCGAGGTTACGATATCGGCTCCTGATTTGACCGATGCATTAAAGAAATTCTTCAGAGCAAAACTCATGCCGCCTGCAGCACCTGTTCCGGGTTCATAGGGATCGAACCCTGTGACGGTAGCAAAATGCATGAGACACTTATCCATCTCTTCTGCCATTTCATATGTCGCGCCTTTCTGGGGACCGTAGACATGACTTGCTCCGTTAAGTCCGCACAAAGGATTGCTGACATCGGTTGCGACAGTTATATCCAGATCTCGTCCTGCCATGGAAGAAAGATCGGCTGCGTATAAAGATCTGAGTCCTGATGCACCTCTTATGATCTCATTGCCGTCTTTATCGGTCAGCCTTGCGCCGAGTGCCTGCATCATTCCCGCACCGCCGTCATTAGTTGCGCTTCCGCCGATGCAGATGATAAGTCTTTCAGCTCCGTTATTGATTGCTTCTTTTATGAGTTCGCCTGTACCGTAGGAAGTTGCTGAAAAGGGATCAAGATCAGCCGGATCAACAAGCGTGAGACCTGATGCTTTTGCCATCTCGATATATGCAGTCTTTGTTTCAGGCTCGAAAACATATTCCGAAACGACCGGTGTGCCAAGCGGTCCGGTAACTGTAAGATGTTTAATATATCCGTTGATGTATGGCAAAATAACATCGAGCGTTCCTTCACCGCCGTCTGCCAGAGGAAGGACAGTGATATCAGCGTCAGGGCAGACATGAAGGATGCCGTCTTTAACGGCATTACCCGCTTCAAGAGAAGTAAGGCTTCCTTTGAACGAATCCATGGCAATGACTATTTTCACAGGTCTTCTCCGGTAAGCTGATTGTATAGATCAATCAGTTCAAGACATTTGTCGACATTTCCGGCGTAATAATACGCATCGGCAAGTTGTTTTAATGTCATGAGAGCAAAAGGATGTGACTCGCCGAGATTCCTGCAAAGAAGAGGATAGCATTCCTCAAGCAGTTCGATCTCTTTGCCGAATTCTTTTGTATCATTGTATTGCAAGGCAAGATTGTGAAGTGAAATTAAGGTATCCGGGTGTTCTTTCCCGAGGATCTCTTTTCGCGCTTCATAACATTTGGTATTCAGTTCAATGCTCTTTTTGTTATCTCCCGATCTGCCATAGGCAAGGGCAAGATTGGAAAGACAGGATATTGTTTTGGGATGCTTCTCTCCGAGGGATTCTGTTAACAGCAGACGGCATTTCTCCAATAACCTGATCTGTTCATTAAGATCGCCTTCTTTACCGATTGTGTTGGCGAGATTCATCAGTGTTGCTATAGTATCCGGATGATCTTTTCCGAGTACTTCGCAGGAAAGAACGTAGCAGTCTTCAAGTAATCTGTGTGCCTTATCCGGCTCTTTGTTCATAATATATGAATCCGCGAGATTATTCATTATGTTCAATGTATTAGGGTGCTTTTCACCGAGGACTTTCTTGGATAAGGCATAACATTCATTGCCTGATTCAAGAGCTTTCTCATAATCTCCAGCATCAGAATAAGTATGTGCAAGATTATCCAGAACAAGGATCGTATCAGGATGTTCTTTGCCGTTGACCTTGACCTCAAGTTCATAGCACTTGCTGAATAATCCAATGCTGTCCTGAATATTGCCCGACAACCGGTAAGCTAAAGCCAGATTATTTAAAGAAAGTAAAGTGTGGCTGTGTTCACTTCCGTAGATCTTTGTGTTAAGCCTGAGGCACTCCTCATTAAATATGATGGCTTTCCTGTAATCTCCTGCGGAAGAAAAGGCCATTGCCAGATTACTCAAGGTGATAAGCGTGCGCGGGTCTTCTTCTCCGAATAACTTGCATTTCAGATCGTAACACTTTGTGTTAAGTTCAAGCTGCTTATTGATATTGCCGATCTTACCATAGGCATCAGCCAGATTGCCCAAAGCGGTCAGTGATTCCGGTGACTCCGCACCCTGAACCCTGCATGTGAGGGAATAACATTTTTCCAGTAAGTTAAGGGCAGTATTGAAATCTCCGTTCCTTAAATAAGTGCAGGCCAGTTCATTTAAAGCAAGTAATGTATTAGGATGATCTTCACCTGATCCTTTTACATGAAACTCATATAATCTTTTGCTCCATAATAAAGCCTTATCGTAATCCAATTGAACAATATCGCCTGAACTGTATGACACAAAGAGTTTTCTCATTGCATCAGGCAAACCCGCCTCTGCGGCCTTCGTGATCAGCCTTAAGCCTTTTTCCTTGTCGATCTCAACATCGATCCCGTTAAGATATGCAAGGCCTATAAGGTAGTTGTGGAGCGGATCATCGTTATTTCCGTTTATCGCTGCTTTAGACAGGAAGTCTGTCAGCCGGGTGTAAAATCCTGCTTCGTCTTTTATGTCGGAACAATCCGGTATATCAGAGTAATAGAGCTTTAAAAGATCGAAGTCAGTTACTTCCATCTCTACCGGGATTATAGGCTTGTTCAGATTTTTCGCTGACGGATATTCTTCTGCCATGATGAAGTTGGGAGCACCGTCAGGATGATGTTCCAGAAGATTGGGTGTTACAAGAAGAGCAAACAGGACACTGTCATAAAGATAGCGTTTGATGTTATCCCTGAATCCTTCTCCGGGTGTCAGGAATTCATCAAACCAGATGGCGATATCCTCAAACCTGGGATCCTTATGGATCAGCCGCATCAGTTCATTTGCAAACCTGCGGTCTTTCTTTCTGTAACTTAAGAAAATGTATGCGTCAAATGATTCACGTATCTGCTTCACAAGTTCATTGCTTACGATAACAGTCGTAAGATGTTTCTTTAGTTTATCCTTATAATCGATAGCGGTCTCATCAGTGCTGAAAGGTTTCAGATATTGCATTTCACCGAAGTTTTCCGGTTTCTTATAGATCGTATATATGTCTTTATCGATCAGAAGCGGGAGGACGGGTATGTGCTTTTGCTTAGCGAAACGGAAATCGAATTCCATAGCCCTGTTGGGTTTAGTGAGCAGATCAAGTGTTACCGGAATGACGAACAGGTTCATTCGCTCCAGATAGATCTGGGCGTTTCCGTCAGTAAGGTCTTTTGTCATGTCATCAGTGTAAAAGACCGCGCAGTCCAGGACATTTAGAATGTCATTACATAAAACTTCAAAGTATTTCTCAAAATCATCAGGATGACATGTGAAGTAGATCCTGGGCTTGTTGTCAGGGATCGAACCGCCGCGTGTCCTGTATGAGAATAATGAAGTGCTCATCAGACAGCTATATATTCGATGTCATAATGAAATTCGAGCTTGCCTGTTGCATCGTAATGATCGAGTGAGATCATATTGCCGTGCTCATCGTATTTCATCTCATTATGACTTTCCAGAGAAGGCTCCTCGTCAGCGCTGTAATAACGGACATAGATCGAAGTCTTTATATTATTTCCGTTAGCATCGTATTCATTCTTGTAATCATAATATGCGGTTGAATTCTCAGCCCAGTAATAGATGTCCTTGGACTTTTTGCCGTTTTCGTCGTATTCGACTTCCTGGGCCAGCTTTCCGTCACTGTCGATGCATGACATCTTGATAAGATTGCCCTTATCATCACAGGTGTACTGATATTCAGTAGACTGAATGATTTCCCCGTTTTTATCGTACTGGCTGTATTTTGTTACCCTGCCTTCATCATCGTATTCTCTTGATGTGAAGTTAAGGGGATTGCCTTCTGTATCATACTGGATGTGAACAAGTTCGTTGCCGTTATCATCGTAATTATAGTTGGTATCCCAGCCTGTGAGCTTATCGTCCTTGTCAAAATAGAATGTCTTGTTCAAAAGACCTGCTTCGTCATAATCATAGGTTGCTATGCTCGATTCGACCCAATCGCAATAACTTGTGCATACGAATTTGCTCTGAACATAAGTAGTGCCTTCAGAAGCAGATGATGCGGAAGATTCCGACCCTGTCGTGTTTGAGCATCCCGAAAAGCTAAATGCCGCGATAAGCAATGTACCTAAAATAACTGTTCCTGTTCTTTTCATCATTCTTTTTCCTTTATTGTTTCATCCGTGGATATTATATCTGTTTGTAATTATTTTTCCATCTTCAAGGCGCCGTCAAAAGATGCGGCAGTGCGAAAAGCAAAAAGATGACAAAATAAAACAGGGATCAAACCTGATCCCTGAATAAAGAAATACTAAATGGTGCCTGATTACTCGGTAATATATTCGCTGTATGCTTTTTTGATTATGTTCCAGTCAAGATCGAATCTGGACATGTGCTTTGTGAAAGCAGCCTCTGCAGCAACTTTGTCGTGAGCTGCGATCGCATCGGCGATAGCCTTGTGATCAGATACGAGCTTGTTATCCTTTATCGTCTTGAGAGACAAAGATCTGACCCTGTCGAAATGCAGGCTCATGAGACCTACCATGTAGAAGCACTGCATCTTATTGCAGGCAACATAGATATCCTTGTGGAATTCATTATCAAGATCCAAGAACTTCGGAGGATCATTTTCCAGATAGAACTGCTGGAGTTTAATGTTTGCATAGAGTTTCTGGATATCTTCTTCAGTAGCCACATCACAGGCTTCTTTTATAAGAGCGCCTTCAACTGCGATACGCAGGAATCTTGATTCCTTTATGAGTTCATAATCTATAAGAGAAACACTGCATCCTTTCTGGGGAAGGATGTTAACGATCTTGGACTTGGATAATTCAAGGAAAGCCTCATGAACAGGTGTTCTTGAGATGCCGAGCTGGGTTGCGATCTCCTGCTCTCCGATGAGACTGCCGGGTTTGATCTCCATATTGATGATATTATCTTTTACGATTCTAAAAGCATATTCACGGTTGGGTTCGAAAGTGTTCTTAGGCGTGATGATCATTACAGAAATCCCCTTTGCAGATTTTATAAAGAAACTACCATAAAAGGTAATTTATGTCCATAACTGCCATTCTAATCAGCAACAGCATCGTGAAGCGTTTTTCTTACTGCTCCCGTGCCTTTCAGAAGTTCGTCCAGATACTGCTCTATGACAGGTGTTAATCCGGTCTTATTAAGATCGGTTCCGAAGACGGTCTCGTTGGATAAGATGCCTGAGAGTTTACCTTTAACACTTTCTTCCATTCCGTATGAGATATTGTTTGCGGCAAGTTCATCGCGGAAGAAATCTGCCATAGGATCCGGGCTTATCTCGAATGAGTTTCCGTTATCGTCATAAGCTAACAGATATCTGAGCCAGGCGGCAATAACAAGAGGAATGAACTTCAGACTTTTAAGTTGTTCCGGATGATCGTTCAGATACGAACTGATCGTAATACCGAATCTTATCGGAAGTTTCTGGCTTGTGTCTGTTGCTATCCTTTGTGGCGTGTCAGGCAGGAAAGGATTAGGGAATCTTTCTTCAAGAACTTCCTTAAGGAATCTTTCAGGATCTAATATCTTAGGGTTGCATACGACAGGGAGACACTCGTTGTAACCCATTTTCGTAACGAGAGCTTTAAGATCTTCATCATTCATCTCGTCTGATATTTTCTTGAATCCGAGAAGACATCCGAATAAGGCAAGTGAAGTGTGAAGAGGGTTAAGACACGCTGTGACCTTCATCCTTTCGGCCTTATCGACTGTATCTCTGTCAGTGAGGATAACACCGCCTTTTTCAAGTGCCGGCCTTCCGTTCGGGAAAAGATCTTCTACTACAAGATATTCAGGAACCTCTGCATTTACGAAAGGTGCGGCATATACTCCGTTAGTTGTCTTTACGCTCTTGAGATTGCTTATGCCAAGGCCGGTCAGTTTTTCAAGTATCTCATCTGAAGGCCTCGGAGTTATCTTATCTATCATTGTCCACGGATAAGCTACGCATGAAGGATCAGTGGCATAATCTTTGAAAGCAGGATCAACAAAACCTTTAGCTGTCCATGCATCGATAATCTCCGTTACGGAAGCTTTGAGTTTATCTCCGTTGTGACTGCAGTTGTCCATGCTTACCAGAGCCAGCGGGTATTTACCCGCCTTATATCTCTCGAAAAGAACTGCGGCGATAAATCCCATACAGGAAAAAGGATGCGAGGGGCCGTTTTCCATGTCTTTTGCAGCCTGTTCATAAAGCCTGCCGTCGGCATCCCTTAATGCATAACCTTTTTCGGTTATGGTAAAGGAGATGATCTGAAGGGAAGGAGAAGTAACTATTTCATTAAGTCTTGCAATCGAATCCTGATCATCATAATTTGCGGGTATTGCCTCAGTGATATTTCCGATGATCTCGTAACCTGTGTTGCCGTCAGGCCTTAAGTCGCAGATTATTGTCAGATTATCGAAAGGCTTATATATTTTTTCGAAATTCTCATAATCCATTGTTCCGCATACTATGATGCCTGAATCTGTCAATCCCTGATTGATAAGCCTCTGATTTACCCTTGCTATGAATGCACGGAAGATATTGCCGCCGCCAACATGAAGCCATGTGGGATTCGCAGCAGTTGCTTCTCTGATCTTGTCGATATCATATTTCGGCAGAACAACATCAATACTGTTCCAGAATTCAGTTTTTTTCAAATTTTCCTTGGACAGATCCATATCGAAAACTTCCTTTCTTTCTGTGCTCCTCGTACAAAACCGATAACCTTATAAGGAATATAAGATTATCGGTTTTGCGGGCAAGGGAGGGTTACTCTATGAAACAAAGAATTAACTCAGTTTACTGACGGCTTCCCATAAACCGTTGATATATGCAGCACCCAGAGCACGGTCATAAAGACCATATCCGGGTCTTCCCACTTCACCCCATATCATGCGGCCGTGATCAGGACGGATGTAACCGTCAAATCCGTTATCGTAAAGAGCCTTAACAATTGCAAACATATCCAGATCACCTTCTGAAGACAGGTGGGAAGATTCATAGAAATCATAATCAGATGTGTGCTTGACGTTTCTTAAGTGAACAAAGTGAACTTTTCCTTCAGATGTGAAAGTCTTGGCAATATCGACAACATCATTCTCTATGCCGGCACCGAGACTTCCGGTGCAGAGTGTAAGACCGTTTCTATTTGAAGCATTGAGACTAAGATATGTGTTGATGGATTCCTTGTTGTTTACGACTTTCGGAAGATTAAAAAGCGGGAACGGAGGATCGTCGGGATGAACCGCAAAATTAATGTCCAGTTCCTCTGCTGCGGGCATAATGGCATCGAGGAAATACTTGATATTCCTGAAGTAATCCTCGGGAGAAACATTTTGGTAGAACTTAATGTCCTCAGCCATCTGTCCGAATCTTTCAGGCTCCCATCCCGGAAGGCTGAAGTTATTTGAACCGTCTATCATGGATGATGTGATCTTTTCAAGGGTCAGCTTGACAGCTTCGCTATGTGAATACGCCATTGAGTTGCTTCCGTCAGGAAGATCCTTGTAAAGATTGCTCCTATACCAATCCATAACGGGCATGAAGTTGTAACAGATGCATTTAACTCCGGCTTTGGAAAGATTTCTCATCGACTCAATATAGTTGTCGATATACATATCACGGGAAGGAAGGCCCTTTTTTATGTCCTCGTGAATATTGAGACTTTCGATCACTTCCATCTCAAGACCATAGGAATTGATCTCATCTTTAACAAGATTTATCTCTTCCATTGACCATACATCACCGACAGGGATCCTTGTCAGATGCGTGGCTACACCGCTGACACCGGGTATTTGTCTGATATGCTTGAGCGATACACTGTCATCGCCGTAAGGAAACCAACGCAAAACGAGTTTCATAGTATTCTTCCCTTGATTTTAATCTAAATAAAGCCTGAGACACACCCAAGTCTCGCTTTACTAACTAGCATACTAGTAGACTTGAATTCTGTCAATAGACTTGACAAGGAATTTTGATTCCCGAATCAGTTTATTCGTTCCTGATTGCATATTCAAGCCATTGCTTTTATATCAATAATTTGTGGTGGTATTTAGTTGAATTTGTAGGGGTTAACTGAGGGGTGATTTGTCCTGAGTACTGTTTACTGTTTGCGCTTCGCATACTGATTCGTCACTAAACCTGTATTTTGGATCATTTGTGATGAATTCACCGGGTGACCTGAAAGAAAACTAATGGCAAAACTCCCTGAAATGGGAAATCTGATCAATCTTCAGTCGTGATATCTTCTGATGATTCTTCTTCCGTATTTTCTTTGTGAGATCTCGGCTTGAAGAGTCTGAAGAGCAGCGGCACGAAAATGACGAATCCGAATGACTTGATGACTTCCCCCAATGATGCGAGATAGACAGTCCATAGTTCATACTGTTCTTCAGTCTCGACTGTGAGGTTCGTACATGTCTTGGTCACTGCAAATATCAGGAGTGCCAGGATGATGAGCGCAGTTGAGATAACGGTCGTTTTGACCGGCATGACTTCATACTTTTCCGGGTTGAGCTTTTTGACGCTGATGAATATCCCGGTAAAGATCAGTGCGGCTGCAATAACGCCTGTTATAACTTGTATAAGGTTTAAGTATTCATTCATTATCCTGATCCTCCGTTGAAAGGGAATCATATTCATCTCCGGTATCCGGTTCCTCATCTGAAGGTGAGTCAGTTTCATGTTCAGATATATCTTTTTTATCTCTGGACTTCTCAACACTGATAGCGTCAGCAAATGCTTTCTCTGTGATCATCTGAGTAAGATACATTGCACCTACAGGAGTAAGGAGAGCTGCGGGCGGAAAAACGAGGCTTATTGCAAGAGCTGCTGCGAAGATCAGCCACAGCAAAAGAAACTTAGGGAAATTAACCATGCATAGTGTGTAACTGTTGGTTATCGTACCTTTGATGCCGTTAGAAAACCTGGCCATAAGAGGATAGATAAACGGAAGCGAAAAGATTACGGGGATGAGAGGCAGGAACGAAACAACGGTATACCAGTCAGGAAGCTTTACGCCTCCCAGACCGCAGAATGCGAAGTAAATGTTGAAGACTGCCAATGCACAAAAAACAGTATAAATAAGATGTACTATTATCCCGTTTTTCAGATTAAGTTTGAGGGAACTCATAAAATCATTTGTAAGAGTGTCACTCTTTTTATGATATTTCCGGTATACGGTGTAATATAGAGCGGAGACTGATGCACCGATCGTGATTACGGGAAGGCAGAAGAGCAGGAAGAGCGCAGACATGATTACTACGTCTCCGATTGCTTTGCTGGTCTTGTAAAGCCAGCTGTTCGTGATGTTGTTAAAGTCTTTTTTCATCGCGCAAATGCCTTCCTTTGGGAGTCAGTATAAAAGTGATTCTGACAAAAATCAACAACTTGTCAACTAGAATGGTAGACAAAAAGCTGACCTGAAGTTAGAATAACGTCAATGCAATAACATCCGGATGCAGCTGCGCCGGACACTTGTCTATATATCAGAACTTTTAAAGGAGGGCGGCAACTATGGCTGCAACTAAACTTCCCGGAATATTTTCGAACGGAATGGTTCTCCAGAGAAACCGGGAGATAATCATAAAAGGTAATGAGACAGCAAAGCCGGAAGTAGTTGTGACCCTCGGCGGAAATACAGTTACCGCACAGGTAACAGACGGCTCTTTCAGAGCGGTGCTGCCCCCAATGGATACTGCAGTCGATCTGAGCCTTACTGTCGAAGGCACAGACATTATTACTGTCGAAGATGTTTGTATCGGTGATGTATACATGCTCTCAGGGCAGTCCAACATGGAGCTTCCCGTTATAAGAACTTACGATCTGAATAAAGAGGAGATCGAATCAGCTGATTATCCTTATGTAAGACAGTACAGGCTCACACCCGATCTTGAGATACCGTTTAAGGGGGATGAATCGATCTGTGAGCTTCCCGAAGCAGCATGGGTAAAAGCAACAGGCACCGGTAAATATGAGATCAGTGCGATAGGTTTTTATGCTGCAAAGAGACTGTTCGAGAAAAACAGTATTCCGGTAGGTCTTATATTAAATGCACAGGGCGGAGCCAATATAGAATCGTTCATGTGCGAGGAAGATCTTTTCGCGACAGGAACAACAGAGGATATGATCGCACCTTTCAGAGGAAAGGGTGTCTTGAAATCATATGTTGAAGAAGGAAACAAGCTGACTGTTGACTGGCGCTCCGCTACAGAAGATAAGGACTTTTCTCTGGATGCGTCGCTTACCGGCGCGAAAGCAGTTACGCTCCCCGGCATTGTCGTAACCGGTCATTCCGGAAGTGTCTGGTTTACCAAAGAGTTTGAGCTGAAACAAGCTTCTGAGGGCGAATGCATGCTTGTATTAGGAGATCTGATCGATGCTGACATTACTTTTATAAACGGCAATGAAGTAGGCAGGACTGAGTATCAGTATCCGCCGAGAAAATATGCATTTGACGGTTCGATCCTTAAAGCCGGAAAAAACACCGTCACGACACGTCTTATCGTTGAACATGAAAAGGGAGGATTTGTTCCCGGACATTCTTATTATCTGAAAACACCTTTTGAGACTGTTGATATGACAGGTGAGTGGAAGATGGTCTTCGAGAAGAAGATGCCGGAATTCATTCCGCACATGATGGCTCAGAATGTTCCGTCTTCACTCTACTATGCGAGCATAGCCACACTTGGTGATATCAGCATCTCACAGATCTGGTGGTGCCAGGGCGAATCAAATGCAGGTGATCCCGAAGGATATGAGAAAAAGGAGATACTCTGTTTCGGAAAGATGAGAGAGATCTTAGGTGATGTGCCCCTTATCCTCGTAAGGATCGCTGACTATATCAATCCGCTGACAGGAGAGACAGAGATTCCCGATGGATGGAAGAAGATACAGGAGATCCAGGACAATGCTCCGTCTTATCTTGATAAGGTAAAGGTCGTCAGAAGTCCCGCGCCTGATCCTATCCACGAACTTCATCCGCAGAACAAGAGTCAGATAGGTGCGGACGTTGCAAAAGCAGCATTGGAGTTCCTATCTGAAACGTAACATTTAATCAGGATCTTTGTATTCTATGAAATGCACGATATCTCCGGCCGGGATATAACTTATCGTGTTACTTTCTGTTTCCGCGCGTTATTCGTCTGCCGGTTTTATATAGGATCATCATAATCAAAACTAAGTATAAGAAGCTGATCAAGTCATAACAATATATCGTTTTATTCGAATTACACAAATCCTAGTATTCTAGTCAAAGAATGTATTGACATATCGCATACATGGTGATAATCTCATATCAAGCTAACTTCCATGCAAGTATACAAGAACGCTGACAGGCTAAAAGGACTAATCGAAAATGAGTAATAAAACACAGATTCAGCAACTGGATCAGAACGAATGGGAGCCTAAGGAACTGACTCTCAAGAGGAAGATCTCTAAAGATTTTCGTATAAATTGGCAGCTGTATGTCATGTTCCTGTTTCCTATCATCTACTATGTAATCTTCAGATACATTCCGATGTTCGGTAACATTCTTGCTTTCCGCAAATATTCTGCAGGCGGAAGTATCTTCGGCAATGGTCCTCTTACGCTTAAGTATTTCAAGCAGTTCATCACAGCCAAGCCTTTCTGGCAGGCTTTTTCAAATACACTGATCCTGAACGGACTTTATCTTCTTTTCAGATTCCCTCTGACTCTGATCTTCGCTTTGCTCTTGAATGAGATCAGGAATCTTCACTGGAAGAAATTCGTTCAGACTGTATCTTATCTTCCGCACTTCATCTCCATGGTCATCGTGTGCGGCATGATCAAGGAGCTCTTATCTACTCACGGTCCGATCAACGATCTTATCTTCAAGCTCGGCGGCGAGAAGATAAGCTTCATCTCCATGGCAGAGTGGTTCAGAACTATCTTCGTTACATCAGGTATCTGGCAGAGTCTTGGCTGGGGCACGATCCTCTATCTCGCTGCAATGACAGGTATCAATCCTTCACTTTATGAAGCTGCAACGGTTGACGGAGCATCTCATTTCCAGCAGGTAATGCACGTTACAATCCCCTGTATCCTGCCTACGATCGCAACACTCCTGATACTTGATATCGGCGGACTTGTAGGTTCCGGCGGTGCCTTTGAAAAGGTATATCTCCTTTACAGCCCTATGACATATGAGACGAGTGATATCGTGTCGACCTACGTGTTCCGTATGGGTGTCGAATCGGGAAGCATAAACTTCGCGACGGCGGTCGGACTTTTCGAAGGTTTGATCAATCTTGTGCTCCTGACTTGCGCTAATTTCGTTTCCCGAAAAGTCGCAAAGACGAGTCTTTGGTAAGGGGGAAAGGTGACATGAAAAACAAAGAGATCACAGCTCTTGATCTTAAAGAGATCCACGTTCACAACCCGAAGAACAAGATCAAGGAATCCACCGGATATAAGGTGTTTACAGTATTTAATACGATAATAATGATCCTTGTGTCCTTTGCGACATTGTATCCGTTCCTTTATCTCATATCGCAGTCATTCACATCAGAGCAGGCGATCATTGCGGGACATACAAGTCTTATTCCCGAAGGATTCAATATTAATACATATATCTATGTAATTACGCGTTATGATTGCGAGTTCTTAAGATACTATCTGAACACGATCATCTATACTGCAGTCGGTACAGTGCTCTCACTGTTATTCTCTTCGATCCTTGCATATCCGCTTTCCAAGCCGAAGCTCAGAGTTAACAGGATCTTATCTCCGTTCATCATCTTCACTATGTATTTCGGCGGCGGACTTATCGCGAACTATGTGCTCGTATTAAAGCTTGGACTCAAGAACTCTATGTGGGGATTCATTCTCCCGATGCTCATCAGTACTTACTACGTTATCCTTATGAGATCGTTCTTTATGAGCATTCCGAAAGATCTTGAAGAAGCAGGTGAGATCGACGGACTTAACAAGTTCGGAGTTTTCTGGCACATAGCAAGACCTTTATCCACACCGATCATCGCAACGATGACATTGTTCTATGCAGTCATGTACTGGAACAACTGGTTCAATGCAAAACTGTACCTTCAGGACAAGGCAAAGTGGCCTGTAGCGTACTTCCTCCAGACTATAATCAGAGGCGCCGGCGCATCAGATCCTGATGCCACATCGATGTCCGCAAACATCAAGTCGTGCGCGATGGTATTAACGGTGCTTCCGATCATATGCGTATATCCTTTCATCCAGAAATATTATGTCCAGGGCATGATGCTCGGCGGTGTAAAGGAATAATCAGTTTGTGCTATAGGGGATAACCCACGGCAATAGAATAAAGTAAAGAAGAAAGGAAACAGTTATGAAGACTACAACACTTAAGAAAGTATCTTGTACCGGTCTTGCACTCACTATGCTTTCCGGCTTGGCTGCTTGTTCCGGTGGGTCCAATGAGACAACTGAGGCTACGACTATCCCCAGCGTTATCGAGACAACTACAGCTGAAACAGAAGCACCGCTTCCGTACACTTTCGGTTATGGTGAGACATTCCATGCTGATGAGCCTGTAACATATACAATGTTCTTCAGTGATGCATCATGGTATCCGATGGTCGACACATGGAAGACGGAGGGTGTCTTCAAGAAGATCGAAGAGATCACAAACGTTACTCTCGACATCAAATCCTACGACAGTGGCGACTACATGGATCAGATCACTCTCGATATCAATGCAGGAAATGCTGCATATATCATTCCTAAGATCTATGATGATTCCGCATTCGTAGACGGCGGTGCTATCGTACCGATCTCCGACTATGTTCAGTACATGCCTTATTTCACAGAGTTCTATAATACTTACAACCTCGCAGGTGATATCAAGACTATCACAAGAGCTAACGGTAAGTATTACAAGCTCCCCGGCATGAAGGAAGCTAACCTTATCAACTATTCTTTCGTTATCAGAAAGGATATCTGGGATGCAGCAGGAATTGATGTCGTAGAGCTCGAAAAGAACTGGACATGGGCTGACCTCCTCGATGCTTTGAAGAAGGTTAAGGCTTATATGGTTGAACAGGGTATGTGCTCTGAGAGCGATTACATCTGGTCTGACCTCTGGTGCGGAAACGAATCAGGTCAGGGCAGCGGCGGAAACCTCCTTGGTGTTATGGCTGCTACATACGATGTAAATGCAGGCTGGAACATGGGCAACGGAATGAGATTCAATCAGGATGCCGACAAGTTCATCTTCTCACCTACAACTGACAACTATAAGCAGTTCCTTATCACAGCAAACAGCTTCATCGAGGCAGGTATCCTTGATCCTGAGACATTCACACAGGATGATGCTACAGCTACATCTCAGTACTACAACGGCAAGACAGCTATCATGTCCATCAACCAGGGCCAGTATGCTAACTACGAAGAGAACATGACATCACAGCTCGGCGCAGGCAACTATGAGAACTATGTCATCACAATGCCTATCGGTTCAACAAGAAACTCCACAGTATCTCCCGAGAGACTTGAGAACGGCGTTATGATCTCACAGAAGGCTCTTGATGATCTCGGTGAAGACGGCTTCATCCAGATGCTCAGATTCGTTGACTGGCTCTTCTATTCTCACGAGGCTTATGACCTTACAAAGTGGGGTGTTGAAGGCGTTCAATACACAGTTGATGCAGACGGCAACAAGAAGCTTGCAGACGGATTCTGCTGCGGCGGCTTAGGCTACGGCAACGACGAAGAAGGCTCCATGACAGACATCAGACTCCAGTGGGGTTATGCAGGCGGAAACTTCTGGTACGGCGGAACAGTTGCAGAGATGACAGACAACCTCATTCCTCCGGTAGCAGATTATGTTGAACGTGATACAGAGTACAGAGATACACCTCCTCTCGCTCCCGGTATCGCTCCTACAGAGGATCAGAACGAGCAGATCAATCTTATCGCTACTCCTCTTATCAGTAGCGTTAATGCTTGGACTTTGAAGTTCGTTACAGGTCAGGCTGACGTTAACACACAGTGGGATGAATATGTTAAGTCCTGCGAAGACCTCAACTGCCAGGGCCTCGTAGATATCTACGCTGAACTCTACAAAGGTTGATCTCTTTTAAAAACTGGTAATACGATAATGAGGGGCATTCCGATGTATAATTGCATTGGGATGCCCCTTTGTTATAAAGGTTTGTGAGGTAAACAGATGAGCACTGATTTTTTCAGAAAAGGCAAAAAGATAGCAATAGTAACTGACGGGAAAGATGCGGGCATATTAAGAGTTGCATCTATAGTAATCAAAGATATCGAACGTGTTACGGGTTCGGAGCGTAAAGTGTGCAGGATAGCTGTTACCGGCGATACAGCATGCGGTAATATCGCTTATGCCGATACACTTGTTTTTGCAGGGATCCTGACGGGATCTGACGATGGTCTTACCGACAGGCTTCTTGCAAAGACAACCGTTGATTCCGGACTGATATCGGGGAAGAAAGAAGTCTATGCCTTTGCTGAGGTAACAGGGTTCGAGGGACTCGAAGACAAAAAGGTCTTTGTTATCGCCGGAAGCGATAAGCTCGGTACTATCTACGGACTTTATAAACTGTCTGAAATGATCGGTGTAAGCCCCTGGCATTATTTCGGTGACGTTAAGCCTGTCATAAGCGAAGAACTTGTTTTTGAAGACGGAATGCTCCCTGTCATATCAAGCGAACCCAGGATCGAATACAGAGGCTTTTTCCTTAACGATGACTGGCCTTCTCTTGGTGGCTGGGTAACTAATGCCTTCGGTGATTTTAACGAGTTGTTCTATGAGAAGGTTTTCGATCTGCTCCTTCGTTTAAGAGGCAACTTTATGTGGCCTGCCATGTGGTCTGCCGTATTCAATAACGACGGCAAAGCATTTCCTGAGGCATCTGCGGTACTGGCAGACGAACTGGGCATTACGATGGGTACGTCGCATCACGAGCCTTTGATAAGGGCAGGTGAGGAGTTCTCGCACATGATGACTGACAGTAACGATAAAGGTTACGGCAAGGACTGGAGTTACTATTCTAATCCCAGAGGTCTGTATGAGTTCTGGTCTGATTCCATAAAGGCAAGAGGCAAGTATAAGAACCTTATTACCGTCGGAATGCGCGGCGAGCGTGACAGCAAGATCCTTGGTGAAGATGCTACGATGAAGGATAATATCGATCTGCTGAAGAAGACTATCACAGATCAGAAGAAGATCCTTGCTGAAAACGGCCTTGAGGGCTGTGAGAAGGTGCTCGCTTTATATAAGGAAGTCGAGGATTACTATTATGGTGATGAGACAGCTGAAGGCCTTTGCAAGTGGGAAGGGCTTGATGATCTCATGCTGCTTCTGTCGGATGATAATTTCGCAAACTTAAGGACAGTGCCTTCGCCTGAACTTAAAGACCGTAAAGCAGGATGGGGCATCTATTATCACTTCGATTATCACGGTGATCCGATCTCTTACGAGTGGGTCAACTCCACGCCGATCACTAAGGCATGGGAACAGCTTACGTCTGCTTATGAGTACGGTATCCGCAAACTCTGGATCTGTAATGTAGGTGACTTAAGACCTGTTGAACTGCCGCTTAATTACTTCATGGATCTGGCATTTGATTTCGATTACTGGCAGCAGCCGGGCAGGACCGGTGAATATCTTGCACGTTGGGTTAAGCAGCAATTTAGAGAGTTATCTTCTGATGATTGCAAAACAATCGAAAAGGTGCTTAACGACTACATCAACATGAACGGCAGAAGAAGGCCGGAGGCTACACATCCGGATACATTCGATGTTCCTTCGAATCAGGCATTTTATGAGCTGCGCTGTGCAGATGAGATAATCAGGAATGCAGAAGAATTGAAAGAGCAGATCCCTGCTGATCTTTTTGATAAGTTCTACGGGCTCGTTTATTTTCCGGCAGTGGCTTCCGCCAATCTGCGCCGCATGATGGTTCTTACGGGCCTTTATAACATTGTTACAAAGGAAGGATTTACGGCAAGCAACTATCTTGCAGATGCGGTTAATAAGACTATCGAGCGTGACAAGGATCTTGTCCGTTACTACAACGAGGATATGTCGGGCGGCAAATGGAAATATATGATGAGTTCCAAGCATGTTGATTTCAAGCACTGGAACGATGAGGATTCAGATTATCCTCATGTGGAGACAAGGTCTTTTGACGGTAAGGATAAGAGAGCGGAAGTCATCATAGAACGTTCTAAGTGTGTATACGACGGAACATTTATGCTTCCCGATAAGGACATCAATGACTTAAGTCCGATAGAGATATATGTCCTCAACAAATCTTCTGATGTGGATGCTTTTGATCTGGTCTATCATCCGTCTTATGTTGAGGTTGAAGAAGTTGATATTGCAAGAGGAATACAAAGGCTTGATATTATTCCCGCCGGTATATGCGATGAGTATGAGATCTCATTGTATTTTAAAGACCATACGGTGATCTTAAAAGGCAGGATAACTGACAGCAAAACTATAACTGATGTTCCATGTCTGATCGGTGATTCACTTGAGCTTTTATGTGATGCATACACTTCAGAAAAAGAACCTGATGGAAGTTCCTTCCTTACTATCGATAATTACGGCCTGTCAGGTAAGTCCCTGAAGATATATCCTCTTACCAAAGATTATTCCGCAGAAGAAGCTCCTTCTGTGACATATGATTTTTATCTGCCGGAGGAAGGCATGTATGAGATCGCGGTTTTCGTTGCTCCTTCAAATAATCCGTTCAAGAATCAGAATCTCAGTTTTGTGTTGAACATTGACGGAACAGATGACAGAAAGATCGATCTTTTCCATGACGGTTATATGGCCGGTTACGGAACAGATAAGAACTGGAGTGAAGCTGTGCTCAGAAACTGCCGTGAGCTTAAGACCTCATACAATCTGTCTTCGGGAAAACACAGCCTTGAATACAAGGTTTTGAATTCGATGGTTGTGCTGCAGAAGATCGTTATCAGGAAGGTTTGATCGAACCTTCCTGATCAGTTGAGCATATCTTTTGCATTCCTGTAGCAGACTCTCTCTATGATGTCTTTCAGGATGCGTTTGTCATCGGGGAATCTTCCACGCTCGATCTCAGATCCGAGATAATTGCAGAAGATCCTTCTGAAATATTCGTGCCTTGTATAGGACAGGAAACATCTTGAGTCTGTGAGCATTCCCATAAAGCATGGAAGTGGACTCTGTGAGCAGAGAGATCTTAAGTGATCCTCCATACCAAGAAGATTATCGTTGAACCACCATGCTGCGCCGTGTGAGATCTTGCCCGGAACACTGCCGTCATTAAATGAACCGCATAAAGTGTCGATGATCGTATTATCAGAAGGGTTTAGTGAGTAGATTATCATCTTCGGCAACAGCCCTTCGCTGTTTAGCTTGTCCATAAAGTCCGAGAGCGGAGTGACAAAATCGGACGGACCGGTTATCGTATCGCAGCCGCAGTTCGCGCCAACCTTGCCGAACATAACGGAATTGACGTTGCGCTTGCATCCGAAGTGAAGCTGCATCGTCCATCCGCGCTTTGCATATTCACGTGCAAAAAACAGCATGAGATCCGTCTTATATGCTGCCAGTTCTTTGCTGCTTAATACAGCATCAGGCGAACTCATCTTTTTCGTAAAAACATCATCTGCATTAATGCCTGTATCTTCATCGAAAACTATATATTCAGTTCCGTGATCAGACAGTTTGCAGCCGAGTGATGCAAAGTGATCAAGTCTTTTTACAAGCACTTCCTTCAGATCATCTGTCGAAGTGATCCTGCATCCGGATACAGTTTCCAGTTTTGATACATAATCCGCAAAACTGTCTTTTTCGATATCAACGATATTGTCCGGTCTGAATGCGGGAAGGACTTTGGTTTCAAAACCTGAAGATGCGATCTCCTTATGATGGATAAGGGAGTCGGCAGGATCGTCAGTAGTGCAGATCATCTCGACATTAGACATCTTCATGATGTTCCTTGCCGAGAGCATTCCGGATGCCAACAGGTCGTTTGCTTTTGTCCATACGCTTTCCGCGTTCTGAACCGTAAGCGGTTCATTGATGTTGAAATATCTTGAAAGTTCCAGACATGTCCAGTGGTAAAGAGGATTGCTGAATGCGGATTCTACAGCTTTTGCCCACATCATGAACTTCTCTTTGTCAGATGCAACACCTGTGATATATTTTTCGTCTATTCCGGAAGCTCTCATAAGACGCCACTTATAGTGATCGCCTTTAAGCCAGAGTTCGGAGATGTTATCGAAGTTCTTATCTTCTGCAATCTCGCCGGCTTCGATATGGCAATGATAATCGACTATCGGAAGATCTTTGGCATATTCATAGTAGAGATCCTGAGCTGTGTTGCTCTCAAGCAGGAAGTTCTCATTGATCAGGCTTTTCATAGGGCACCTCTTTTTATTTATCTCTTAATAACATAACTTATTTTTGGTATAATCGCAAACGAAAATATGCTAGAATACCAGTCGTAGAAAAGAGGTAAACATATGACATTTTTCGAGAAGGTAAATAATACCGGAATAGTCCCGGTCGTAGTTTTAGACAGAGTTCCGGATGCGGTTCCGCTTGCTGAGTCGCTCTTAAAAGGCGGGATCGATATTATGGAGATAACATTCCGCACTGAATGCGCTGCTGAATGCATATCTGTGATAAGCAAAGAAGTTCCTGACATGACCGTGGGAGCCGGAACTGTAATCAATATAGAGCAGGCAGTAAGGGCTGTCGAAAACGGAGCCGGGTTTATCGTATCACCCGGACTTGATGCCGGAATTGCAGCATGGACTTCTGATCGCGGTATTCCTTTTATACCGGGTGTTGTTACGCCAACGGAGATAATGAAAGCTATAAGCCTCGGCATTGATGTGCTGAAGTTCTTCCCGGCAGATGTTTTCGGAGGGATAAAGGCGATAAAGGCGCTGTCAGCTCCTTTCGGTCAGGTCAGATTCCTTCCGACCGGCGGTATATCCGCATCTAATCTTGCGGAGTTTGCAGGAAATAAAGCTGTTGTTGCAGTCGGCGGAAGCTGGGTCTGCAAAAAAGATGACATTTTGAACCATGAATGGGATAAGATAACTAAGTTGTCGGCTGAGGCCGTGAAGATCATCAGGGAGGCGAGATCATGAGTGAATTCCTTACTTTCGGAGAATTGATGTTAAGGCTGAAAAGTCCCGGGAGAGAGCGTTTTCTGCAGTCTCCTTCACTGGAAGCAACATTCGGCGGCGGAGAAGCAAATGTTGCAGTATCACTTGCAAATTACGGACTTGATGCCGGATTTCTCTCGGTCATTCCTTCAAACTCCATAGGTGATGCGGCTGTAGGCGAACTCAGAAGATTTAATGTCGGTACGGATAAGATCATCAGAACTGACGGAAGAATGGGTATCTACTATCTTGAGACCGGTGCAAATCAGCGCGCAAGCAAAGTCATATATGACAGGGCATATTCGGCTTTTTCACTTTTCGATCCGTCAGGTTATGACTGGGATGCAATTTATGAAGGTGTTAAATGGCTCCACATATCAGGTATCACTCCTGCAATTTCCGAACTGACAAAGGATGCCTCCTTATTTGCCGTTAAGGAAGCAAAAAAGCACGGAATCACTGTTTCTCTTGATCTCAACTACAGAAAGAATCTCTGGAAATATGATGTCGATGCCAAAGCTGTTATGAGTGAGATGACATCATATTCGGATATCGTCATCGCTAATGAAGAGGATTGTCAGAAGTCTTTGGGATTAAAGTGTGAGAGCAATGTTGAGGGCGGAAAGCTCGATGATGAAGACTACAGAAAACTGAGTGATACTCTTCTTTCTCAATTCCCGAATGTTAAGAAAGTCGCTATTACTTTAAGAGAAAGCAAGAGTGCAGATATCAATTTCTGGGCTGCTGCGCTCAATAACGGTGAAGCGTTTATAGTAAGCCGCAAATATGAGATGTATGACATAGTCGACCGCGTCGGCGGCGGTGATTCCTTTGCGGGAGGTCTTATATACGGACTTAATGAACTCGGAAGCGACAGGGAGGCACTTGAATTTGCAGTTGCTGCAAGCTGCCTGAAGCATACGATCGACGGTGACTTCAATCGTGTATCTGTTGATGAGGTCAAAAAGCTCGCAGAAGGTGACGGATCAGGAAGAGTCCAGAGATAAATCTTTTCGAACTATCAAAAAATTGTGATGATTGCTTAAATATTGGCAGTCAATATAGTTATGCCCAACTAATGCTTTATCAGGCTTAAATCCATATAATATAGTTATCTTACTAGATGGGGAGGTTAAATATGGGTTACAGGAAATTGATAATCGCTGCATTTGCTGCGGGCGTTATCGTATCATGTGCATCGGTATCGGCTATGGCTGATACAGGCTGGCAGCAAAATGACGACGGATACTGGCGTTACTATACATCTGATAATGAGTATGTTTCAAATGCGTGGAAGAGCGTTGACGGCAACTGGTATTACTTCGAACAGGAAGGATATGCTTTAACGAATAAATGGGCTACGATCGACGGTAAACTCTATCACTTTGATAACAACGGTCACATGGAAAAGAACAAGTGGATAGATTTCGGAGAGTATGTTATCAGACCAGAAGAAGAGGAGTATGCCGCTAATAATCCGGAATATGCCAAAGTATTGGAAGAATACCGCAACAAAAGAAAATGGCGTTATGTAGGTTCTGATGGTGCTGCATATATCGGTTGGAAAAAAGTTGACGGTGAATGGTATTTCTTTAATGATAAAGAAGCAGGATATCTTATTGACGGAACATACTATTTTAACAATCCGAATGAATACGGAATGATGCATTACGGATGGCTTATAGTTAATGATGACGTTAAATACCATTTTGACGGAAACGGCAGATACAGAAAAAACTGCTGGTATAAGGGCGGATATCTCTACGGTAAGACGGCATGGTATTATTTCGGTTCTGACGGAGTTGCAGCTTCTGAATGGAAGATTATCGGAGGCAAATGGTATTTCTTTGGCGGTGATTGGAGCATGTATCCGGATATGAAGACCGGCAAACTGATCACTTTTAATCAGAATTCAGGATTTTGGATGCTGGATGATAACGGCTGCCTGATTACGAAAGAGGGTTGGCATAAGAGTATTTTTATCGGTTCAAAATCAGCATGGCAATATGTCAGATCAGACGGATCTATATATCATAATGAATGGCTTAAAAAAGACGGTAATTGGTACTACTTTGATCACATGGGCAATATGGTTTCTGATTCAAAGTATCTTATTGACGGAAAAGAATACAGTTTTAATTCCTCCGGCATTTGTACAAATCCAGGTAATCCCCAAAAGATAAACGGCTGGTATGAACTTGAATACGGTAAGTATCTGTATTATGAGGATAGATATTATAAAGACGATGGTGACAGCGAATGGATGTTTTTCGGGTCTGACGGCAAGTCTTTGAGCTCCAGATGGATCAATACCGGCGGCAACTGGTATTATCTGGATAGATTCGGTTATATGGTTCATGACAGTGATTGTTATCTTATCAACGGGAAACTGTATGATTTTGATCATAGCGGAAAATGCAAGAATCCGAATCCGTCATTTAATGCAGGATGGAATAAGTTCAAAGCCGATGGCGAAGATCGTTGGGCATATTTCGAAAATGGATCGTTCTGCACAGGTTGGAAGAAGATAAATAATAACTGGTATTATTTTAATGAGAATAACGGTTTAATGGCTTATGGATCCGATAATCATTTGTGGTTAATTGATGGAAAAAGGTATCATTTCAATGAAGACGGAGTAATGACTGTCGGCTGGCATAATTACGCCGATAAAATATGGAATTATCATGGTTCAGATGGCGCAATGTATGAGAACCAGTGGTTAAAATACAAAGACTCCTGGTATTACTTTGATGCTGCCGGAACTATGTGTTGTAATGTGAATGATTACGAGATCAACGGAAAGTACTATTCTTTTGATTCCGACGGAAAATGTCTTAATCCATAAGGTGACTGAATAATCACAGAACAGTTACGTAAAAATAAAGCAGGGAGTTGTGTCTCATTTGAGGCGGCTCCCTTTTTCAGGAAATGATTTAGATCACGTCATCCTTACAAACCGGGATTTAGCAATAGATTTCCCGAAAATATGGAACAGAGCGGGCATGCTATAATGACTTGATTGCTGATAACTTTACATGATGTAATGAAATATGAAGAGGTTGGATGAGATTTATGACGTCACTCAGGAAAAAGGTAATTGAATATATAAAGAAAAAATATAATGCTTCTCCTGAGTTTTTATGGAAGCGTTATCCTGATTATGCGGTATTCAGACATGATGATAACCGGAAATGGTTTGCTGTCATTATGAGTGTTGATGCTGATAAACTTGGTGTTATGGGAACTGGGCGTGTAGATATCGTTGATGTAAAGATCAATGACATGGTTTTCAGAGACATTCTACTGCAGCAGGAAGGCTATCTGTCTGCTTATCACATGAATAAACAAAACTGGATAACCATAAGGCTGGACGGGAGCGTGGATCCTGATCAGGTATTCAGGATGATCGATGAAAGCTTTCAGAATACTGCGTCAAATATGAAGAAGAAAAAGTTCAGGCAGCCGAAGGAATGGATCATTCCCGCTAATCCAAAGTATTATGACGTAGAAGCAGCATTTAGAGCTAATGAGGAGATCGATTGGAAACAGGGAGCCGGCATTATCAAAGGCGATACTGTTTTTATGTATGTGGGAGCTCCTGTATCGGCTGTTCTTTATAAGTGCAAAGTAACTGAGGTGGATATCCCATATGATTATGAGGACGATAATCTCAGGATAACGGCGCTTATGAAGATCAGGCTTTTGAAGCGGTATAAGCGGGATGAGTTTACATTTGAGAGACTGAAGTCGGAATATGGGATATTTGCAGTACGGGGACCAAGGGGAATTCCTTACAGCCTCAGTGAAGCTTTAAAGTAGTTGTTCCAAAAGGCATTTCCTGCCGCAAAATAACCGCAATTTGAGAAATACTTTGATAGTCAAAGCTATTTACAAGAAATCACTGTGATGCTAATATCCGGGTATCAGTACTTCTATTCAAGGAGGATGATATCATGAGTAATTTTGATTATATTATGTATGCAATTGAGTTTGGTCTGGTTGCAGTTATATTTTTTGTATTGTTCATTGTTTTCCTTATTAAGTCGATCGAACGTGGAAGGAAAATAAAGGAACTGGAAAAGAAACTTAAAGAAACACAGCTTCCGCTCTATCCGGGAATGCCTGTGTATTATCCAGTTAAAGACGCGAATAATCCGCAGGGAGTGATGGCCGGTCAGATGCCGGTGCCTCAGCCTGTGCAGGCTGCAGTACCTGTAAGTGCACCGGTTCAAAATGCAGTTCCGGTAAGTGCGCCGGTTCAAGCCGCTGTTCCGACTGCTGCACCATTAAGTGCACCGGTTCAAAATGCAGCCACTGCAGGTGTACCGGTTCAGACGGCTGTACCTGTATCAGCAAAGGTTCAGACTGCGGCTCAGACTTCCGCACCAGTTCAGGGATCAGTTCCTACTCCTTCGTGGGCTGTTCCTCAGGCTCAGGTTCAGGCTGCACGTCAGCCGATTCCGGAACCTGTTCAAACAAAACCACAGCGCGAGAAATTCTTCAGCAGTATCAATATTACTTTCGGTATAGGCGTTTTGCTCCTTACGATCGTCGGTGCAACTTTCATGACCGGTTCCTGGCCGTGGATGACTGAAGCGATCAGGGCGGTATGTCTTGTAGCAATAGTTGTGATCGTATATGCGATGTCATTCTTCGCAGGCAAGGTATTAAAGCTTCAGCAGACAGGCTTTGCTTTGTATTCTCTTGCAAGTCTCCTCGGACCGATCGTTATAGTAGGAATGGGCGCGTTCGAGTTGTTAGGTCCCGGATTCTCATTTAAGGAAGGTTCCGGATGGCTTGTTGCATCTGTAGCTGCTTTGACTCTTCTGGTTTCTTCCATAGGCGGAAGGTTCCTTTTCAAAGAAAGAGTTCAGGCAAATATCTATGAGTTTACTTCTTATTTATCTCTTACCTGGCTTGTTGTATTCATTTCGGGAATGATAGGGCAGGAGAGTGAAGGTGTTAATGAATTCAGTATGGTCTGTCTCGGACTTGCAACGCTTGCACTTGTATTCAGGCTGTTGGGAATGACGAAGCTCTTTGAGGGCGAGACATTTTTCCGCATATATTCAGAGATAATCACTTATATTCCCGCAGGACTGTTGTTCTTAGCTGTATGGGACAGTGACGGAGCAGTGTTTGGCGCGACTATAGTGGAATTTATAGCGTTTGTGATGCTTGCTAGATTTACGGAAGGCAGAGCATGGGTCAGGTATATCACTCCTCTGGCCGGAATGATGATCGCCGTATCCTGGTGTGTTTTCGAGGATTCGAACGAGATGTATCTGATGACATCGATACTCATTGCGATAATCGCTCTGCTCTTTGTGCTTCACAAGATATTCGGCATATCGAGCGGTATGTCAGATTACGGATTGCCTGTTGCACTGGGTCTGATGACGATGTTTGTGGCAGTTGAAGAAGTCCCTGAGATGGGCGCGGTTGCCTGCTTTATTTCACTTGCACTGTTTGTATACCAGCTGGTCTTCGAACCTTTGATCGCAAAGAGCGGTGCATTCCCTGAAGGAGTATTCAAAGAATCGCGCTATATTGCAGAGAAGATATTGATGTCTGTATTAAGTGCCGCTTTCTATTATTCGGGAGTGGTCATGGTATTCCTGAAGCTTGAGAATCCCCCGTTTGGCGGACATCTTTATTTCACACTGACAGCTCTTGTTCCCGCAGTCATTGCGATAGTATTCAGGATCGTATGTAAAGATGATATAAGGGTAACGGTTTCAGGTCTTGTGCTGTCTGTCATATCTGTGTTCGCGGGATTCTTATCGTGCTTTAACACAAGAGTACATGGTGTTGACGGAACCTATATGTACTATCGTGACGATATATGTGCCTGGCTGTTGATGCTTTCAATAATGGCATTGTCTGTCTTCTTTATGATCAAGCCTCTTAAAGAAAAGAGACTCAGCACAGGTGTTATGTTCTGGGCAGTGTTATGCTTGAATTCAATAGCATCCGGTGTGTTTGTTTTCATAGAATACCTTGAGGGATACCAGCAGACGATCGATTATGTGTCGGATGTATCTTTCCCTCTGATGAAGCAGAATGCTTCAATTGCATTTCTTGCTCTGAATGTGGCCGCACTTGCAGTCTCATTCTTTGTAAGACGTAAGGGCACAGGACTTGCTGCCAAGTATGCGGAAGGAATCAGGTATTTCCTGTGCGGAGCGGCATTAAGCTGGTTCTCGCTTGTATGGATCCTGGTAGATGCCGGCTGGGAGCTTCTTATCGTTGCCGTGATCTTTGCTGTATTACTTACATTTATGGATCTCGAATTCTTTTCGATACTTTCTGTTTTCGCGGCGGAGATATCCATATTATATGAACTGTCGAGGCTTGACAGCAGCGACCTTAGCAACATTCTCTGCATCGTGGCAGCTATCTTGGTAGCGGGATTAGGACGCCTTCTCTTCAGAAAAGCAGTTTTCTCAAAGAAAGCTATTGACTATCTGTCACTGACATCATTTGTGTTCCTGTTCGGCCTGGACGGTTCTGATTATTCGGCAATGATGGTATTTCTGGCACTGGCTCTTATCGTAATGAATCTTGCCGGCAGAGTTAAGATATCTGTCAGAATATTACTCAGTGTCTTCGCATCGCTCGTATGCATGGCCTTGATCGCTCAGCCTTTCATTACGATACCGGACGTCATCGATCTTGAAGTTGACCTGATGCTTATCCTGGGAACACTTCTCATTATTTGTAAGGTTATAAGACCTGCAGCTGCTAATGTGATGAAGTATTTCTGGTTTACCGGAGTAGCCTTGAGCCTTATCGCAGAAGGAATATCCGCAGCAGTCACGAGTGAGGTCCTTGACCTTATCGTGGTAGGTACGGCATCTTTCGGAATATTCATATATGCGTTCATCAGACGCAACAGACTCTGGTTTATTCTCGGGATCGTTGCTATGGTGTCAGTTGCAGTGTACCTTTCCGTGGCATTCTGGTCGTCTCTGGTCTGGCTGATATACCTCTTTGTAGCAGGAAGCATCCTTATCGTTATGGCTTCCATAAACGAATGGGGCAAGCGCCACAACAAAGACGGAAAGAAAAAGAGATTCTTCGAAGAGTGGACCTGGTGATCAAATAACCTGATTTACATATCCGTTTTGCCTTGCTAAAATATTCCCTGGGGAAAAAGCGAGGCTTAATGGGTTTAACAGGATTAAGGTCTTTTGCCGTCAAGGCGGCAGCAGCGTTTTTTGCGACCGTGGTTTTCACGGGCCTTATGAGCGCATATGTAAATCCTGTTAATGTATCTGCCGATGAGGATGAACTCTATCATTCCCTTTATGATGTTTTCAAAGACAGAAGCAGTGATCCGGATAATTTCCTGAGCCAGGAAGATTTCTTAAAAGAAATTTTTTATAACTGCGAGAGGCTTAAAGGGATCGAATACACGTACGGTGATCAGGAACACTATCTTGCGTGCGACGGTTTTGTAAGCCTGGTATTCCGTCTGACGTTCGGTACAGCTCACGGATTTGAACGCAACAGGACCAAGTACTGGTGTAAGTTCGATTACCGCGAGGAACATATCGTGGCTGACAGTTACGTTGATGAATATGAGGTCTACAGACCCGGAGGCACATCCGTTACATGGCTTTACAAGCACTATGTCGACACTGTAGTCGACTCGATCGCTTCAAGATCGTATATGGAAGGTCTTGATAACGACGGATGGGTCGAATACCTTGAAAGACTTAATGTCCAGCCCGGCGATATCATGTTCTGGGATAATGACAAGGACCGCAAGTACTGGTCTCACATCGGAATCTATGCAGGTATCGAAGACGGTGTTCCGATGATGTGGCATTCTTCGGCTGTCAAGGGAAAAGTCGTAAAGCAGAGTCTTGCGGAGATAACTCAGGATATACAGATCCTTGATTATGTGGCTATACTTCCGCTCATAGACAGACCGGTAAGTGTCGGATTATATGTTGATGATTCGGCTGAAAGCGAAAAAGCTTTCTCCTATTCGGTATATGAAGATCAGGCCTGCACGGAATATCTTGGCAGGATCAGCAGTGCGTGTGAACTGTCCGAACAATCCCTCCTTGATAATATTCCCGTATATCCGAATGCAGACAAGAGTGCATATGAACGGACTATCTATGTCAGACGGGATATGTCACCGTATAATGCGGAGAGCGCTGAACAGATTGTCTACCGGATAATCATAAAGGTAACTCCTGTCGGAACGACGATAGGTACCCTCAAATACACGATATATGGAGCTGATGACTTAAGATATTACAGCGGTAATGAGATCAAAGGGTTTGATTACCAAAGCGGCGGGAAAGTGATCCCGATAAAGGATTTCAGATAACAAAAGGGGGCTATGAGTCCCTTTTTGTTTGACAGGAAAAAATGCTTTTCCCCTGTTTTCAGGCGGGTTCGGGTCATATCACATATCGTTTTTTTTTATCACAAAAATGTAATTTTGCTATTCAAAGTATTTAATATATAATATTGTCGAATTTATCTGAATTCGTGAGTATGACTATGTCTGCTTGCCGTTAGGAAGGAGCACAAATATGGATTTTCTCGCACATACCACTGATGAGATGACCGATATGGAAATCAGACACATGAATACCGTGAAAGAACTTGCGGGTGAGTGTGTGGTGCTCCTTGAAAATGACGGCACTTTACCTATTCAGTTCCCCGGGAAGATCGCGCTCTACGGCAACGGAGCAACGCATACCGTTAAAGGCGGAGGCGGTTCCGGAGAGGTTAATACGAGAACCGAAGTAAATATCTGTGAAGGTCTTGAGGCAGCAGGTTTTGATATAGTTTCCAAAGGTTGGCTCGACAGATATGACGAGATGTATGACAGTGCGCTTAAAGCATATCTTGATGAAGTAGATGCTATAGCTAAAGAGCGTGGGATTGCACCGATAAATGTATTTTTCGAAAAGCCTTTCGAAGCTCCCGTAATGCCGCTGATAAATGAAGAAGATCTTTCAGAGGCTTCCTGCGATACAGCGATATTTGTTATCTCGAGAGATTCATCTGAAGGCAGGGACAGGACTCCGACTAAAGGTGACTACTATCTGACCTACGAGGAAGACAGGAATCTTGATATTATTACCGATAATTTCGAGAAGGTTATCGTAATCCTTAATGTCGGTGCTGTTATCGATATGTCCGAACTCAAGCACCGTCCGGGGATCAATTCGATCCTTTTTGCAGGACAGCTCGGAAGTTTTACAGGAAATATAGTAGCGGACTGTGTTCTCGGCAAGACAAATCCGTCTGGCAAACTGGTCGATACATGGGCAAGAGATTACGAGGATTATCCTTTTGCAAATGAATATTCCAGCTTAAACGGCGATAACAATGACGAGTATTACAAAGAAGGAATCTATGTCGGATACAGATATTTTGATTCGTTCGGTATCGCGCCCATATATCCGTTCGGATACGGCAAATCCTATACGACATTCACGACTGATGTGGTCGACATCGTTCAGGCAGGATCAGATATAAAGATCGCAATTAAGGTTACTAATACCGGAATGAGATATACAGGAAAGCAGGTCGTTCAGGTTTATTTCTCCGCACCTGAAGGAGACATTGACAGACCTTATCAGGAACTTGCCGGATTTGCCAAGAGCGGACTCATTGCTCCCGGTGAGAGCGAGATCGTGATAGTCACTTTTTCTATCGAATGCTTCTCGTGTTTTGATGAAGACTATCCTGCAAGTATCATTCCCGAAGGTGACTATATCATAAGAGTCGGAACGAGTTCACGTGAGACTAAGATCGAAGCCGTTCTGACAGTTCCGGAGAGAGTCATAAGGGAACGTTATGACAGAATACTTGAAGATGATGCCAGATACAGTTTTGAGGATCTGAAGAATCCCGGTACCGGCAGACAGACACATAAGGCTATCGATGATGCACAGCTCGCTTCCTGCGATAGAAGACTCACGCTCAATCTTTCACGTGTCAGAAGAAGCATTATCAGATACAGGGGTGTAAGTGAGACTCATCTTAATGAAAGAAGAGACGAACATCTTACGTTAGGTTCAGTTATCGGACGCAATGCAGGAGTTGCGGAATTCGTCGCACAGTTCTCTTTGGAAGAGCTTGCTGAACTGATTGTAGGCAACTACGTAAGGGAAGGCGTTGATGATCAGGTGTTCTGTGCTTCAATGCATGTTCCGGGTGCTGCTGCAGAGACTACATCATTATTTGAATATTCCAGGAGATTTCCTGTACTGGTTATGGCTGACGGCCCTGCCGGATTAAGGCTCCAGCCTCATTTCAAAGCAACAAGAAACGGTGATCTTTTAAGAGGCGGAGAGACATTCGGGCTTCTTACAAATGAATTCCCTGAAGATACTCCTGCTGATGCCATCGATTATTATCAGTACTGTACCATGATCCCTGTGGCAACCTCTTTGGCCAGTTCATGGAATCTTGATCTTATCGAGAAGTTAGGAAGACTTGTCGGAGAAGAGATGGAGGAGTTCGGCGTTCATCTCTGGCTCGCTCCGGGAATGAATATTCACAGGAATCCTCTTTGCGGAAGGAACTTCGAATACTTCTCTGAAGATCCTCTTGTTACGGGTCTTTGTGCTGCCGCTGATACGAAGGGTGTGCAGTCGGTGGACGGCAAAGGTGTTACGATCAAGCATTTTGCCTGCAACAATCTTGAGAACAACAGAATGTTCAACAACTCACACGTTTCAGTAAGAGCTTTGCGCGACATGTATCTGAAGGGCTTTGAGATTGCAGTTAAGCTTGCGCAGCCATTCTGCGTTATGGCTTCATATAACCTGTTAAATGGTATTCATACAGCAAATAATTACGAGCTGATCCAGAATGTATTAAGAGACGAGTGGGACTATGAAGGACTTGTCATGACCGATTGGTACTCATCTTTCGAAGATGTCGAGTTCTTAGGTTATGATGAGAAGAACCTCAAATATCCGCCGGCATTCTCAAGACTTTGCGTTTATGCGGGATGTGATATGCAGATGCCCGGATGTGCAAAGAATGCCAAAGACATAGTTACTGCCGTCAACAACGGAAGACTGTCAATGGGCGATGTCCAGTCAGCAGCCATGAATGTTGTGCGTCTTGCGATCAAATGCTTGTAAATGAAGGAAAGTAATGAACGAAGTATTTGATTCGGAACATATTAATGTTGAGTACAAAAAGGACGATAACATCGTCCTTGTTGTATTGAAGGGCACAGTAAAAAGAGATGACTTAAGGACGCCTATGATGCATGCGGCCGATATGGTCATGAGACACTCATGCAAAGTAATGGCGGTCGATTTTCAGGATGAGATAGAACTTGGCGAAAACGACATTACCTGGAGCAAAAAGATCCTCCTGTCGAATCTTAAGAAGAGCGGTCTTGAGACGATAGTGTTTATTGACAGCCTGGATAATGAGATCGTCAGAAAATGCAGCGATTTCTGCAATGACAGATTCAGGACCATAGTCTGCAAAAACTATGAGGAAGGAAAGATGCAGCTTGATCAGTCTTCTGATCCTTCAGCAGAAATAAAGGATACTATTGATCCCGAAATTTCAAAGATGACCCGTGAAGAAGCACTTGATTATATGGAGCTTTCTCATGATGCAGACATAAAAGAGATAGATGACAGATTCTGGCAGATGTCCAAAAAATACAGGGGCAAGGATGATCCGGAATCCGTAAGGATGGATGAAGAGATCTCGGCTGTCTATGATATTGCTTCAGGAAGACGCGACAGAAGGATCGAGGCGGAAAAGAACTACGAGTCAGGTCCGAAGTATTTCGGAAGATCGAAAAAGCAGTGGAGCGACATCATTCATTACGGTTGGAAAACATGGCTTCTTGCAGCGATCATTATCGTGTCATCGATCATCATCATAGTAGGGATCGCAACAAACACCAAATCTGATTGTTCGGTGATATTGTTCGGACACATGGATTTTGACAACACATTTATATATGATGCCCTTGTGGCAGAGGGCATAACAAGACCGTATGTCAGTTCTGCCGATCTGGTCGTTCCTAATGATGAAGACATAGATCAGGTCGAATACGGAACGGAGATATTTAACGCGCAGTTCTATACAAATCCTGATGTGCTTATCTCAGATGAAAGATCTTATTACTACTATTTCACTGTATTTAAAGATCTGTCGCCTCTTTATGACCGTATTCTTGACGGCCTGACCGAAGAGGCGAAAGCCGGAATAAAACCTGTCTATATGTCTCAAAGAGAAGCAGTGGAATATCAGAATGAACTTTATACTCTTAACAATGCTCTTGATGCCGAGATCAATGATCCGGAACTGTTTCCGGACGATAAGATTATGATCGGCGTGGAGATTACAGATCCTGCAATAGCAGGGAAACTGGGCGTTGATTGTTTGTGGCCTTCAAGAGAAACGAAGCTTCTTCTGGGACAGTGTACCAACAGCAAAAATGATGATCAGACAGTGCTTGTCATCGTCTCGATAATAAATGCTGCGTTTTCTTAATCAAGCCCTGCGGCTTTGAGGAGCTGTATCCGTTCATCTTCTGAAAGAGGCCTTAATGATCCGCAGTCATCAAGATCTTCATTTATCTTAACGGGCCCGAGTTCGATCCTTCTGAGTTCAGTTACTTCTTTGTCGAAGTGAGCAAAGATCCTTCTTACTTCGTGTGTCTTTCCTTCGTGAAGTATCAGGAAGGCTCTTCCTGTGCCGTTTACAGGCTCCCCGTCAGGTATGAGTTCTGCCGGAGCGATCTGCTCGGCAAAGCCTTTGTCTCTTATTGTAAATCCGGATGCTATTGTACTGATCTCACTTTCTGTCCAGGCAAGTCCTTTAAAGGTGGCAAGATATTTCTTCGGTATTTCGTATTTGGGAGACTGAAGCCGGTGCGACAGTTCACCGTCATTGGTGATTATCAGAAGTCCTGAGGTGTGGTAATCAAGTCTTCCGACAGGTGAGAGTTTTTTTGATCTGAGTTCTGAAGGAATATAGTCGGCAACACAGGGCAGGCGCTTATCTTCCATGGCTGTGAGAACTCCGTCAGGTTTATCGAAAAGATAATACAGTTTTGTTTGACAATTGATCTGTTCTCCGTCTACCATGATAGTATCATCATTATCGACATGGAAAGATACATCGGTTATGACAGTGCCGTTCACACTGACATTGCCGTGAGTGATCTTTCCGCGCACCTGTGATCTTGTGCCTAAGCCGCTGTTTGCAAGTAATCTGTCAAGTCTCATAAGATTATTATATCTTATAGTTTATAATTAAGAGTAATTGAAAGGATGCTTATGGAAATAATTAATATCGAACAGGGTCATCCGACAGTCCAGCAGGCTATGATCAAGCTCTCTAACGGAATCTACCGGGCAAGGGCAACCGGCAAGCCTATGGCAAAGATAGTTCACGGTTATGGTTCATCAGGAACAGGCGGTGCCATAAAACAGGCTTTGAATCTTGAACTCCGTAAATATATTACACGCGGGATAATCAAAGCATACTGCCCCGGAGAGGACTTCGGACCGTTTTCGGGTGTCGGACGTCAGATGAGTGCTAAGCATCCTGAGACCTCACGCGACAGTGACTGGGGAATGCAGAACGACGGCATCACGGTCATCATGTTCAAGTGAAGAGATAAAGCGAAAACCAGAGGTTGATATGTCAGAAGAGTTCGATAAGAAGTGGGAAGAATTTGAGATCAGATGTAAAGGCTGTAAGAATTGCGGATTAAGGACCGGATGTACAAATGTTGTCATATACCGTGGCAGCAGAAAAGCACCGTTGATGATAATAGGTGAGGCTCCCGGAGAGAATGAGGATATTCAGGGACTTCCTTTTGTCGGAAGATCGGGCCAGCTCCTGCAGAATCTTCTTGGCAGTTATGGCTTTACTAATAATGATTACCATATCTGCAATATCGCAAAATGCCGTCCGCCTCAGAACAGGCGTCCGACGCCTGATGAGATCCGTGCCTGCAAACCATTGCTGGCTGAACAGTTTATGCTCGTCCGTCCCAGAGTGATAATGCTTTGCGGCTCTACTGCCTACGAAGGTTTTTTCGGGACAAAACCGGTCATGCATGACGTTAGAGGACGTTTCATTGAGAAGAACGGCTATTACATAATGACTACTTACCATCCGGCTTACGCACTAAGAAATCCGGCGAATAAGATGCCTATATATGAGGATATGGGCAAAGTCCGCGAAAAACTGACCGAGATAGGTGCCATGCCGCCGTTAGAGAGCGTTACGTGATCCTTTTGATTTTCTGTATTGATTTTCGTATTTTGCTTTGCTATAATTCGTGAGTTGTAAAACGCATTGCCGAATTGTGTAACGGTAGCACACCGGTCTCTGACACCGTTTGTCAAGGTTCGAATCCTTGTTCGGCAGCCAAGTGTAACCGCAACTGATCAGATGATCTGTTGCGGTTTTTGTTTTCGGCGAAGATCACGCTTTTTAAGGAGGTTTGCTATGCCGCATATTACTGTTAAATGCTTTAAGGGACGTACTGAGGAAGTTAAAAAGAAGTGCGCCGACAGGATCGCATCGGATGTTGCTGAGATAATGGGTTGCGATATCTCATCTGTATCCGTGTCAGTAAAAGAGTATGAGAAAGATGAATGGAAACCTCAGGTATGGGATACCGAGATAGCTCCGGAAATGGATTCGCTTTATAAAAAACCGGGGTATTCCTGCTGATTAGTATGGCAGAAATACCATAAGGTACTATCTAATCTCTTTATCAGGGTGTATTATCTTTAATGCGGGGTGAGGTAATATGGCAGAAAGCTGTTGGACACTATTGGGCATAGAGCCCACAAAAGACGTAGGTGCGATCAAGAATGCCTATACGTCTGTTGTTCATGAGATAGATCCCAGGACTGATCCCCAGAAGTTCAGAGCACTTAGAAAAGCATATAATGAGGCAGTTGATTTTTCGCGCAGCGATCTGCCGCTCCCTCAAGCCGGAGGGAATGATAATACAGCCGGACAGCCGCAGGCTTTTGAAGAGACCGATCCCGTTAAGATGATCGATAATGCTGTCGTTAATAATCCTGAGGCTGACAGGATAATGAATGCGATCGCTTCTTTCAGGGAAGAGAATGATCTGACAGAGGCAAAGAATCTTATTAATATGCCATACAATAAGAAGGGCATACTCGTAAAGAAACTCTTTGCTCTTTATAAAGAACTGGCTGAAAAGACGGACGATACAAGTATATGGAATGTTTTCTTCAGCGAGCCTCTGACCAAGGAATTTGATGAATTAAATCCCTTCCGTGAATGGATCATCTATCAGTTCAAACCCGATTCACCTCACAGAACAAAGATAGTCGAAATATTGGAAAAACATAAGCTTGCAAGCGGCAGTTCACCGGAAGCTCTTGTCAAGCCGCCTGTTGAATCTAAGAACAGGCTCAGCACTGATGAGAAGATGCTCATTGCAGAGTGTGTGGTTTTCGCACTGCTCGCATTGGCGCTCTTATTCGTGGCTATTGTTGGAGCAATCTCGGTAGAGGTCTTTATTGTTGCTCTTGCATGTACCGGAATCGGATTTGTCGGTCTTTTGTATATACGTAAACTTAAATAAAGAACCAATATATTTTGATATTATTATTCTTTACTCGATGGTATAATCCTATACTGTTATTAATGCACTTTTGGAGGCATGTTATGAAGAGAAGAATAATAAGTCTGGTCCTGGCAGGTTCAATGCTTATAAGCGTTGCTTCCTGTTCTATCCTGGATCCCACTGAAGCGACTACTGCACCGGAAGAGACAACCGAACCGTCGATAGAAGAGACAGAACCGACTGAAACGTATGATCCTAATTCCATTATGGGATTTAATATGATCGAGAACGGTGATTTCGCTGATAAGAATCATACATGGGGAACATACTTTGAAGGCGGCGAAGCAGATCTGAAGGTTAATGCCGACGGTGAACTTCAGCTTGACATCAAGAAGGAAGGTACCGTCAACTGGGCCAACCAGATCTTCTATGACGGATTCAGTATCTATAAAGACTGCAAATACGAGATCCAGTTCGACTGCCACTCGACCATAGAGAGGGATGTTGAGTACAGGATCCAGATCAACGGCAAGGATTATCATCCGTACCATATCGAGACGCTCAAGATAGGTCCTGAAGTACAGCATTTTGACTTTATATTCACTATGGAGGAAGACAGCGACCCGGCACCCCGTCTTTGCCTGAATATGGGCAAGTTCAAGGATGCGCCTGATCACGAGGCACACTCAGTCATGTTCGATAACTTTGATCTGAGATGTATCGATGATACAGCTTATCTCGAGGCCGGGAGCGTTCAGTATCCCGCAATTAATCTGAACCAGATAGGTTATCTGCCGAATGCTTCAAAGGTTGCAGTCCTGAACGGTGATGCTATCGGAACAAAGGCATCAGTTATTGATGTTTCCACAGGTTCTGCAGTCTATGAAGGAGATGTTGCTGCATCCGAATTTAATAACGGAACAGGCAGAGATGAAGCAAGATTCGATTTCTCAAGTGTAACTGCACCCGGTACATATAAGGTAGTTGCCGGTGATGAGGAATCATTCGAATTTGTTATAGCAGACAACGTTTACGATGATGCTTTCAAGGCTACACTCCGTATGTTCTACCTGCAAAGATGCGGTGTTGAACTGACAGATGATCTTGCAGGCGATTTTGCTCACCCCGGATGCCATGCCGAGGAGGCAACAGTATATGGTACTGATACAAAGATCGATGTTTCCGGCGGATGGCATGATGCCGGTGATTACGGAAGATATGTCGTATCAGGTGCGAAGGCTGCAGCTGACCTTATGCTCGCATACAGTCTCTATCCTTCCGCGTTTGATGATGCTCTGAACATCCCCGAATCCGGAAACGGAATTCCCGATGTTCTTGATGAAGTAAGATTTGAGCTTGAATGGCTCTTAAAGATGCAGAATGAAGAAGGCGGAGTTTACCACAAGGTAACTTGCGCTAATTTCCCCGGATTTGTTATGCCTGAGGAAGAGACGGAGGAACTCATCGTTACTCCCGTATCAACGACAGCTACAGGTGATTTTGCTGCGGTAATGGCTATGGCGGCAAATATCTATTCCGGAATCGACAATGATTTTGGTGCAAAGTGTCTTGAAGCTGCCGTCAAGGCTTATGAGTATCTTGATTCTCATCCGAACATCGAAGGAACGTCAAACCCTGACGGAATCGTTACCGGTGAATATCCCGACTCAGGTGACGCGGATGAGAGAGCATGGGCTTATGCCGAGCTCTTCAAGGCAACAGGTGATGCGAAGTACGATGATGCTTTCTGTGCCCTTATCGGAAGCGGCATTCCATGTGCTTCTGATCTCGGATGGCAGGGTGTAGGTGCTTATGCCGGATATGCTTATCTTTCTTCCACTGTTGCAAAGGGTAAGTTCTATGATGCAGTCCTTGCAAGCTTCATGAGCGGTCTTGCTGATGTTGAAGCTGCTACTGCAGGTGATGCTTATAATTCATCTCTTACCGAATATCCCTGGGGAAGCAATATGTCCATTGCAAACAATGGTATGTATGTAATCTTATATGACAGGATCAGCGGCGGAAATGCCGGTGACGAATGTGCAAGAGACCAGCTTAATTACCTGCTCGGAACAAACGGCTTAGGTTACTGCTTCCTGTCAGGCTTCGGCACAGTATCTCCCGAGCAGCCCCACCACAGACCTTCACAGGCTCAGGGCAAGGCTATGCCGGGCATGATCGCCGGCGGTCCTGACCAGAACCTCGAAGATCCGTATGCAGCTAATGTCTTTGCTGATACAGCTCCGGCACTCTGCTATGCAGACAACGATCAGGCTTACTCGCTGAACGAGATCACGATCTACTGGAATTCACCTGTGGTATTCCTTTTCGCATACGTCTCAAGCCGGGGCTGATACCGGTCCGGTCAAATCTAAAAAACTTATTCAGGGTCTGTCTTTACGGGTAATGCCGGGACAGCCCCTGTTTTTTACTTGTGTTACAATACATATATTGATTACTGAGGTGATATTGATATATGGATACGACCTTTTATGACATGATCTTCAAGCGCAGATCATTTCACAGATACGGCGAGCCTGACGGCAAGAGCATCACACCTGAAGAACTCGATGAGATCCGTGAGATGTGGTACAGATTCGAACCTCTTTTCGAAGGGATAAAGACAAAGATAAAGATCGTCCCAGGCAGTCAGACGAGCTGTAACAGAGGCGAGGAATACTGCATCTTGATATACAGCGAAAAAAAGCCCGGTTATCTTCAGAATATAGGATACATAGGTGAGCAGCTCGATCTCTGGCTTACATCAAAAGGGATCGGACCTTTATGGTTCGGTGTCGGAAGGACTAAGGAGAGGAAATACGAGGGGCTGGAGTATGTCATCATGATGGCTATAAGAAAGATCGATGACGATTCCAAGTTCAGAACACCGGGTGATCTTACGTCATTTATCCGCGTTCCTGTTGAGGAATTCTGGGAAGGACCTGTAATAGAAGGTGTTACTGAAGTTGTAAGGCTTACGCCGACTGCATGCAATATCCAGCCGTGGAAGGTTGTCAGTAAGGAAGACGGAACGCTTGATGTTTTCAGGTACAGACGTCCCGGAAAGCACGGCATTATCCCGCCGTTCAGGCTTGCGTACTTCGGCAGCATAGATATCGGAATCTTCATGCTCTTCATGGATATCTGTCTTGAGCATCAGGGAATATCTTTTGAACGCGAGCTGACGCCTGATAACGGCAACTTCCAGAGACTTAATCTCAATGCCGTATATAAACTTAAGAAGTGACAGGAGGATCTATGAAGACCGCTATCGTTTACTATTCCATGCATGGTAATGTGCGCTATGTTGCTGAGAAAACCGCCAGGGAGCTTGGAGCCGATCTGATCGAACTCATACCTGTCAAGGCATATCCTGATAAGGGCGCAATGCAGTTTATCTGGGGCGGTTCCGCAGTTACTTTTAAGAAGAAGCCTGAGCTGGAGCCTTATAAATTCAATGTTGCGGATTATGAGCTCGTGATAATCGGCACACCGGTATGGGCAAGCAATTTCACACCTCCGCTCCGCACGTTCTTCGAGAATAATGATCTTACAGGAAAAAAGATCGCCGCTATCGTTACAAGTGCCGGAGGTGATTCGGCTAAATGTCTTGAGGCAATCAAGACAGCGGCAAAGACGGATTCACTTGCGGCAGTATTGAGTCTTATAGATCCTAAAACCAGCCCTTCTGAAGAAAAGGAAAAGCAGATCCTTGAATTCATAAATTCCTGCAAAGTCCTTTGATTAAGAGAATATTGAAAAGTATATGTTTTAATTTATTATAAACATAGTCTTATCCTATGTTTTAGAAAGGTTAACGATGAGAAAGATATTAGTCTCAAATGATGACGGCATAGATTCTGAAGGGATCGTAAGACTTGCAGAACTTGCGAAAAAATTCGGTGAAGTCTGGGTTGTTGCTCCTGTAAAGCAGTTCAGTGCCATGTCTCATGCTGCGACCTTTTGGGACCCTCTTGAAGTATGGCAGGCGGATTTCCCGGTTGAGGGGGTTCATGCTTACGCGACTTCAGGAACGCCTTCTGACTGTATATGTGTTGCTTTAAATGCCGTTATGCCGTGTAAGCCTGATGTAGTTTTCTGCGGGATAAATGCAGGATATAATATCGCTTCGAGCATTCAGTACTCGGCGACTTGCGGTGCTGCTTTTGAGGCGGCAAACGAAGGTGTCCACACTATCGCTTTTTCCGAATATCATGAAGGTCCTCATGATGTTGCCGATAAGTATATAGAACAGATAGCTGCTGAACTGATAGATAAGCCTCTTGGTGTAAATGAGATCTGGAACGTCAATTTCCCCGGCTGTTCTCTGGAAGAATGCAAAGGAATAAAGTATGACTGTACCGTATCCCAGGCACCTTTTTTCTCTGGCGGCTATAATGTGGTAAAAGATGAGGGCACCAAGGTAACTTACATGATCGATTACAGGCCTGTATGGCAAGCCGAAGAGGGAACAGACCTCAAGGCTGTTATCGATAATTATGTAGCTGTCGGAAAAGTAAAGAACTACAGCTGATCTTAAAATATGGACAGGATAAGGAGCAGCAAACCGGTAAGCATAGCTGTCATTACATTTATCTATGTTTTGGCGGCAGTTATAGGAATAACGGTTTGTATTTCTTTGCCGTTTAATTTATGGCTCAATCTTCTTTTGTCTGATATTGCAGCGACGATTTTTGTATTTATCTTCAGCTTGATATTCCGGAATGCATCTGTCTACGATCCTTACTGGAGTGTTCAGCCTGTCGTTATAACGTTATGCTGTGCTTTGCACTGCGGTTTTTTCCCTGCCACGGTCATTGTACTTGTATCGATCGTATACTGGGGCATAAGGCTGACAGGAAACTGGGCTTATGTTTTTGATGGACTTAATCATCAGGACTGGCGCTATACCAAGCTTGAAAAAGAAAACGGCAGACTATATCCACTCATCAATCTTGCCGGTATTCACATGATGCCCACACTGATAGTCTATGCCTGCACACTTCCGGCGGTTTACCTGATCAGCGAGGGCGGAGACATAAATGCCGGAAGCATTATCGGAGGATCGGTCTCAGTCTGTGCTGCCACTCTTCAGCTTGCAGCTGATATACAGATGCACCGGTATAGGAAAAGGGGCGAGCACGGGCTTATCCGTACGGGGTTATGGAAATACTCAAGGCATCCGAATTATCTTGGTGAGATATTGATGTGGTGGGGTATTGCGATCCAGTCCGTATCGGTCATTCATTTCAAGTGGTGGATATTTATCGGAGCTTTGCTCAATACTGTTCTTTTCTTTACTGTGAGCATTCCTTTGGCAGACAGAAGACAATCTGCCAAACCCGGGTACGCGGAGTACAGAAAACAGACACACAGTCTTCTGCCGGTTCCAAAGAAGATATAAAACGGCAGGTGTGACACGTTCTGACCGTTTTCGGTCACGGCGTTATAATTTGTATGGTAAAATATCCGGAGGAAAAAAGGATATGGGGAATTCTCATATCCGGAATAGGGGTAAATATGGATACTATTGAAAACAACTCAGTGAATAAAAAGAGATTATTCACATTTATTGCAATTGCTTACGGGATATCATTCCTGATGATGATCCCGATGTATATCGGCAAGAAGAACGGTATTGATCTTACACAGATCGTTGATGCGCAGATGTGTTCACCTGCTGCGGGTGTGGCTTTGGGATTCCTTCTGTTCTGCAAGGAGGAAAAGCGTATTCCGAAGATGTTCATGATCGTGCTCGTTGTCAATTATATAGCACAGCTCGTTCTTGGGCTTCTTTGCGTCTTTGTCAATCCGTTCGGACCTGAAGATGTTATCGATCTTGCTGATATTCTCGGAATAACAGGCACGGATACTGAGGCTATGACTGGTGCAAGTACGGCACTGAATCTGTCACAGATCTATCTTCTTGCAGGACAGTTGCTGCTCGAGCTCACTTCGATCCTTCTCTGGATAGGTTATTTTGTAGCAGGCAGAGAAAGAAGAAAGTTCGTCGGATTATCCAGAAATAACGAACGCAAAGGCATTTTGCTGGTCTTACTGTTTGTTGTCCTTTATCTGCCGAGAGTTTTTATTCCTGCAATAATCGAAGGCGCAGCTACCAACACTTTATCTGAATTTGCTTCAGAGTATGCAGAATTATTAAAGACACCTTTGTTTTATCTTGCGCTGGTATCTTTGCCGATCAACTATCCTTTGACACTGATCGCTTTCTTCGGAGAGGAATACGGGTGGAGATATTTCCTGCAGCCGATAATGCAGAAGAAATTCGGCATGAAAGCCGGTGTGATCCTTTTAGGTGTTGTCTGGGGATTGTGGCATCTTCCTGTTGATACTATGTTCTATACTGAGGATTCGGTCCCTCAGATGATAGTAGGACAGATAATTACTTGTGTATCTCTCGGAATCTTCTTCGGATATGCTTATCTTAAGACAAACAATATCTGGGTTCCTGTAGCTATGCACTTTGCGAATAACAACCTTATTCCTATATTGTCAGGTGCGTTAAGTGCAGATGTTCTTCAGGATCAGTCGGTAACATGGCTTCAGCTTGTTGAGATACTTGTTATTGATCTTGTGATCTTCTGTCTGTTCATATTTGCCAAGGAATATAAGGAAAAGAAAGATATTCAAGAGGCTGTCGATGCGTGATTTTACAGTAAGCAGATCACAGGACGGACTTCATGTCGTAAAGGCTTCAACAGAAGCCTTTCCTCAATTAAGATCAGCGGATCTTTTTCATGCCTTGAAGCGTCGTGATATCAGGATAGACGGTAAAAAGATCAGCAAGGATATAGCTGTTAAAGAAGGCAGTGTTGTTGAGATCTGGCTTCCGGATGATCTTTTCGATGCAAAGAAGGAATCAGCCAAAGTTAATCCTGAAGCTGAACTGTTCGAGATCGTGGCAGAGACAAAAGGTCTTCTTATCGTCAATAAATCACAGGGTATAGCTGTGCATTCCGGAAGAGAAGATTTAGATGATACGCTGATCGACCTGGTCCGTGAGACTACCAGGTTCAGGGATGCCGAGCTCTGCCACAGGATAGATATGAATACCGGCGGGCTGGTCCTCATAGCGAAAAACAAGCAGGCATTGTCTGACTGCGTTGAACTGTTCAAGAATGGTCTTGTTGTAAAAAGATACAGAGCGCTTGTCCTCGGTGAACCGGATGAGGGTGAACCTTGTGTGGGAGAAGACGGGACCATCTTTAAAGAGGTAACGGGTTATCTCGAAAAGACACGCAGTGGGAAAGTATATATCCATGACAAAAAGCAGCCCGGAGACCTTGATATAGCCACCAAATACCGGATCCTTAAGACTTTTAAGGGAGCGGGACCTGACGGTGAGAGCGTGTCGGATCTTGAACTGGAACTTGTAACCGGCAGAACACATCAGATAAGAGCTCAGTTTGCTCATCTGGGACATCCTGTCATAGGTGACGGCAATTACGGCAGAAACAAGGTGAATATGCACTTTGAGACAAAAGACGGCCGGAAAGTTAAGTACCAGCAGCTGTTCAGCTGTCAGATAATGTTCGGAAGGATCCCAAAGAACAATATGCACGTTGACGTATCGGGCAAAACATTTAAAATAGGACCGGACTATAATGTCCGTCTTACTTAAGGATGGTTATAAATGACTGATAACAGAGCGATAGGTGTTTTTGATTCGGGTATCGGAGGGCTTACGGTGCTCCGGGAGATCTGGAATGCGGTACCGGGTGAGAGTACTGTTTATTTCGGTGACAACTCCAGGGCTCCATACGGCACGAAGTCAAGAAGCACGGTAATACGTTATTCCCTGCAGAATATGAGATTTCTTGAGAGCAAGGACGTAAAGATGATCGTGGTGGCCTGTAATACGGCAAGCGCTTATGCGTATGAGGCGCTGAAGGCCGGAGCTAAAGTCCCTGTTGTCGAAGTGGTTACACCCGGAGCCGATAAAGCTTGCCGGACCACCGGGAACGGAAAGATCGGCATTATCGCTACCAAGGCTACGATATCGACGGGTGTCTATAAAGATGCGGTCGAGAGAAGAGCCGGAGAACTCGGTATGAAGAATATTGAGATCTTCCAGCAGGCTTGCCCTCTGTTCGTTTCCCTTGCCGAAGAGGGCTGGTGGGATACGGAAGTCACCAGGCTTACGGCTGAGGAATACTTAAAGCCTTTGAAGGACGCAGGTGTCGATACTCTCGTAATGGCCTGCACGCACTATCCTCTTCTTTCTAAAGTTATAGGCGAAGTCATGGGTGAGAAAGTCACGCTTGTAAATACCGGTGAAGCCACGGCGTCTGTTGTTAAGGAACTGCTCGGATCAGAAGGCATTGCTTCAGGAGAGAACGGCAACGGTCCCGTGAGGGAATTCTATACAAGCGATGAGCCTGAGCTCTTTGAAAAGGTCGCAGCGCCTTTCCTGGGCGAAGGTCTTCCGTCCGGAACCAGGCATTTTACGACTGACAGATATGAGGTAACTGTCTGATGGGAAATGAAAAACTTGAAGAACAGTGCCTTTTTGAGATAAAGTCAGGAATGTATGGTGACCCTCTTACTGCAAAGGGGACGGTCAGCAGTGAAGGCTTAAGGACCATTTACAATTGGACTGAAAAGCACAGTGAGGACGAGAAAGAGACTCATTTTGTGCTTACGCTCATTAAAGAGGAATCCAAAGCTATTGTTGTCAGGAACGGGGATGTAACATCCAGAATGGTATTCGAGGCCGGCAATAAGACGACGAACTCCATGAAGACGGCTTTTGGCATCATTGACGTGGTCATAGATACCGATTATATCAACTTCCCCGGGGGGCTGATTGACGGCGCAGAGATCAGTTATACACTGGATCCTGACAGCGGTGATCCGATTAGGAATATTTTTTCGATAAAAAGGCTCTTGCAAAACGAAGAAATATAAGGTATTATCTTCAAGCATTTGTGTAAAGAAAGAGGTGAAGATGAATGGCACATCCGAAGCGTAAATGGTCGAAGGCAAGGACAGCTCGTCACAGAAGCGCATGGAAACTTAACATGCCGGGTCTCGTTGAATGTCCCCAGTG
>JAIKWL010000041.1 GCA_024684815.1 Saccharofermentans sp.
CTTCTGCTCTCATCGAGCATCCTGATCGGCGGCAGCATCGGCGTTCTGGCAGATGAACAGACGCCCGACGGTTCAGAAGCCATAGAGGTGGAAGGAGATACGGTATCCGAAGACGCTTTGTACGGATCCACCGATAAAAAAGTCGCTCTGAATTCAACTAACTTCCCCGATGCAACATTCATGGATATTCTCAGGGATACCGATTATGATACGAACGGCGACGGTTATCTCTCAGAAACAGAGATCAACGGAATAAAGAGACTGTATCTGTCCTACAAGGATATATCCTCTCTTAAGGGCATCGAGTACTTAACCAATCTTTGTGAGTTAAATATCTCAGGAAACAACATCTCTTCTGTTGATCTGTCTGCAAATCCCGGTCTTAAACGCGCATATGAAACCGGTGAAACAACTGTTTTTGGCTCATACACAAAATATGAATGTTATAACGAAGCATGGGCTCACCCGCTCCGCACACTTACCGTTGACAACACAACCAAAGTAACCTTCTCATCAGGTCTGGGATGGAAACAGAATTCCAGCGGCTGGTGGTTCAAAAACGCTGACGGATCTTATCCGAATGACTGCCTGAAACATCTTGGCGGATTCTTATTCTGCTTTGATAAAAACGGCTATATCGTAACCAACACCTGGAAAGAGATCGACGGTACATGGTACTACTTCGACAAAGAAGGCGAAGCTTTTTTTGACTGGCATAACATAAACGGCAAATGGTATTTCTTCGGAATAAATCACGATCTGTGGACCGGCAATTATATTGTCATCCATAACTGGGAAATTTTAAAAGGCATACAGACAACGACTGTATATTATGTAAATGACGACGGAGTCATGCAGACAGGCTGGCAGTTGATAAATGGTGAATGGCGTTACTTCAACAACAGCGGAGAAATGCAGACAGGCTGGGTAAACGTATCAGGCAAATGGTACTATTTTGAAGCAGACCAGAGCGAAGCAAAGAACCCGCGTGTTGCAACAATGATCACCGGCTGGAAAGAGATCAACGGCACATGGTATTACTTCAAGTCATCAGGCGCCATGGCAGCAAACGAATTCTGGAACGGGTACTGGCTTAATGCAGACGGTTCATGGAAATATAAGCATGTCGCTTCATGGAAACAGAATTCCAAAGGCTGGTGGTATGGTGATGACACCGGCTGGTATGCAAAGAATGAGACCCTGACGATTAACGGCAAGAGCTATAATTTCAACAGCAGCGGTTACTGCACAAATCCTTAAGCATTCTTTAAACAAAACAGAAGGGACGCTCACACATAAAGTGAACGTCCCTTTTATATTGCGTATTTTTTCAGGCTCAGATCTTTTTCGCGATATATGCCATCCAGTCATTCTTTGACTGCTCGGCGATTATCTCCATTCCCGCAGCCTTCAGAGCATCAATTACGCGTTCTTTCTTGTTGTTGATAATTCCTGAGCATACGAAGATACCGTCGTCTGCAAGATCTGCCGGAATGTCACATGCGATCTCTGCAATAACATCAGCGATGATGTTGGCTACGATCAGGTCATAAGGCGCATGCTTAACGCTTTTGAGCTCACCCGTGTAGCATTCAACATTTGAGCATCCGTTGATGGCACAATTCTCTTCGGCGACCTTAACAGCCAGCGAATCGATATCTACTGCATCAACTTTCTTTGCACCGAGCTTGCTCGCGATTATCGCGAGGATACCGGAACCCGTACCGAGATCAAGAACCGACGTGTCAGGCTTGATAACGCGGTCGAGGATCTCAGCGCACATTGCGGTCGTCTCATGCGTACCTGTGCCGAAAGCAGAACCCGGATCAAGGATAACCTTGATCGCATCCTTTTCGAGTTCCTCATCGCCTTCTTCGATCCAGGAGGGGCATATAACGATACGGTCAGAGAGCCTGAATTCCTCGTAATACTTCTTCCAGTTGTTCGCCCAGTCTTCATCATCAACATAACGGAAACCGTCAAAGCCGGTGCCGATATCAAGGAACTCGCCGATCTCATCAAGACGGGCCTTGATGAATTCCATGGCCTCTGCTGTCGGAAGTTCCTTGTCTGTTATTGAACCGTAGATCATGCCGACACCGTCAGGATTAGCAAATTCCTCGCTCTTGGCACCCATACGGATAACTCCGTCATCAGTCTCTGCAAAATAGGCCTTAATGACAACATCTTGGCCATAACTTTCAATGGTACCGTCATCACAGTAACTTAACGGATCGTTGTCTATGGTATTTCTGAACTCCTGAGGATCCTGTGAAGCGATTCCGTCCGCGCCGACTTGTGCGAGCATCTCGCAGATGGCATCGGAAGCTTCTTCAGTTGTCTTGATCGTAATCTCTGCCCATCTCATATTCTTACCTCTGAATAAAAGCGCGGGACCCTATATGTCAGGATCCCGACGCATTGGAATATTTACTTAAACAGTTTTTTTATCTTCTGGAAAAACTGGCTGCTTCTCGCATAGTTGCGCTCTGTAAGCGTATCGTTAAACTGCTTGAGGAGCTGCTTCTGCTCACGTGAAAGGCCTGTCGGAACTTCCAGAACAAACTTGACCACATGATCGCCTTTCAGGTTGGGATTGCCCTTGTTGGGAATACCCTTGCTCCTGAGCGTTATGGTGTCTCCCGGCTGTGTGCCTTCCTTGATCGTATACTTTTCCTTGCCGTAGATCGTGGGGATCTCTATCTCGCCGCCCAAAGCCGCCTGTGCATATGTTATGGGGACATTGCAGGAAGTATTTGTTCCGCTGCGCTCGAAAAGATCATGCTTCTTAACCTTAAACTCGATATAAAGATCTCCGTAAGGACCACCGTTTGTTCCGGGCTCGCCCTCACCTCTTATAGGAAGCATATCTCCGGTATCGACTCCTGCCGGGATCGTAACAGATATAGTCTTGACCGTCTTAAGTCTTCCCTTACCTCTGCACTGGGCACAAGGTGTCTTGATGACCGTACCTCTGCCGTTACATGTCGGGCAGGACTTGGTTACCATCGTCATGCCGAACAAGGTCTGGGTCTGCTGCTGTACACGTCCGGCACCTCTGCAGGTGGGACATGTCTCGGGTGTTGTTCCGGGCTGTGCTCCCGATCCGTTACAGGATTTACAGAGATCCTCCTTCGTTAACTGGAAGGATTTGCTGCAGCCGAAAGCGGCCTCCATAAATTCGAGCGCCATGTGATACTTAAGATCGGCGCCCTTCTGGGGACCTGTACGCCTTCTCGAACTTCCTCCGAAGCCGCCTCCGAAGAAGGAACTGAAAATATCACCCAGGTCGACATCGTAGGCACCGCCGCCGTAGCCGCCGCCACCGCCGAATCCGTTAGGATCCACGCCTGCGTGACCGAATCTGTCATATTTAGCTTTCTTGTCAGGGTCCGAAAGAATCGAATAAGCTTCGTTTACTTCCTTGAATCTGGCCTCAGCCTCCTTATCGCCCGGATGGAGGTCAGGGTGATACTTTTTGGCTTGCTGCCTGAAAGCCTTTTTTATCTCGTCATCGGAAGCAGATTTACCTACTCCTAAGACCTCATAATAATCTCTTGGCAAGGGGAACCCCTCCGTTCATTTTTTCGAGCCGTATAAAGCTCTGAATTGCCTTAACATACATTTATCCGGCACCCTTTATTTCAGAAGTGCCGGATTATTGTATCAGATTTTTATCAGATTAGAAGTCGCCGCCGGCGTTCTTAAATCCGTCATCGCCCTGATCGGGGTTAACTGACTCGGAACCGTAGCCTGCGAAATCATCGGGATTAGGCTGAGCCTGAGGGCCTGCACCCGGTGCGCCCTGAGCGGGGCCTGCTGCCTGGTAGATCTTCTCGGAGAGCTTATAGAGAGCCTGTGTAAGATCTTCCGTACCCTTCTTCATAGCTTCTGTGTCATCCTTAGCTATGGCATCCTTGAGCTTTGCGATCTCGTCGTTTACAGGCTGCTTATCGCTGTCAGAGATCTTGTCGCCTGCATCCTTCATGGTCTTCTCAGCCTGATAACAAGCTGTCTCTGCCTGGTTCTTGACTTCGACCTTCTCCTTGTTGGCCTTATCCTCAGCTGCGTGCATCTCAGCTTCCTTAACAGCCTTCTGGATATCTTCCTCGCTCATGTTGGATGAAGACTGGATCGTGATCTTCTGCTCTCTGCCTGTACCCTTATCCTTAGCACTTACGTTAACGATACCGTTAGCATCGATATCGAAAGTAACTTCGATCTGCGGAACGCCGCGGGGTGCCGGTGCAATACCGTCAAGGATGAAGTTTCCTAATGTCTTGTTGTAAGCAGCCATCTCACGCTCGCCCTGGAGTACGTGGACCTCAACCTGTGTCTGGCCGTCAGCAGCCGTGGAGAATACCTGGCTCTTCTTTGTAGGGATCGTTGTGTTGCGCTCGATCATCTTTGTGCATACACCGCCCATTGTCTCAATACCGAGTGAAAGAGGTGTAACGTCGAGGAGAAGGAGTCCCTTAACGTCGCCTGTGAGAACTGCTGCCTGGATAGCTGCACCGATAGCAACGCACTCATCAGGGTTAATGCCCTTGAAAGGCTCTTTGCCGAAGTAGTTCTTAACTGCATCCTGAACTGCAGGGATTCTTGTTGAACCGCCTACGAGGAGGATCTTATCGATGTCAGAAGGTGTGATGGAAGCATCGCTCATTGCACGCTTTACAGGATCCATAGTCTTCTGAACGAGATCAGCTGTGAGCTCGTCGAACTTAGCTCTTGTAAGTGTGATGTCGAGGTGCTTAGGACCTGTAGCATCTGCTGTGATGTAAGGGAGATTGATGTTGGAAGATGTAACGCCGGAAAGCTCGATCTTAGCCTTCTCTGCAGCTTCTCTCAATCTCTGCATAGCCATACGGTCGGATCTGAGGTCAACACCATCAGATGTCTT
>JAIKWL010000045.1 GCA_024684815.1 Saccharofermentans sp.
TCGAACTGTTCCTTGTAACGGTCATCAATATCGTAGATATTAACAGCCTCAAATATGCAGGGCAGATCCAGTTCTTTTGCCTTTTCGTTGGCAAAAGCGACCTGATTCTCCGCGATGTCAAAACCGATTCCTTTTTTTGCATTTCCGCATTTAACCAGGGAAAGCAGTTCGCGCCCGTTATTGCAGCAGAATTGGCCGATTACTGCTCCATTAGTATTGATCTTCTTCAGAACGCTTTTCGTTTCTTCGTTAAAGAAAGGATAGTCCTCCTTCTGTATGCGTTCCGTTATGTCGGCACCCCATGAAGCATCTCTATTATCAAAAGCCTCTTCCCATGCCGCTTTATTTCCTTCAATGTATTTTTCCATGTTTTTTTCTCCTGTCTTCTTATTCCGAAAAATTCAAGATTAATTAGTCTTACCCGACTAAACTAATACATTTCTCTCCTTATTATTCATATCTTTCTCTTTGGTACTTTTTCTTCAACATTCTGATATGCAATGCAACAAACACGGCAAGCACAATAACCGGAATGAGAGTAATTAATATGCGGGGCATATGTTTATTAGAAGGTGCTCCGTGAAGCGTGTAGTTAGTGTGTAGATCAGCTTTCATCAAATCATTTGCAGATATTACTTCAATAGCGTTGTAATCAAGATTTGAGAGCGGATAATCCTCTGCTATGTACAATTGCTGATTTTCATCGTATATAAAAATAACAGAGCAATTAAACCCATACACATCAACTATCCTGATATCAGAAACAGACAGGCCCCGGTCTTCATTCTCAATGTATTTCTCATACGCATGGCTGAACGCGCCATCATCCTGAAAGTATGTCCCGTGGGTAATATTACGTCCCTGCTTGAGTTTCGCACTTGAATAAATACCGGTAATCTTGTCAATAGGAATACCAGGTCCAACGGGTTTGGAAAATTCAATTATGCAGCCAATAAGAACCAGCGCAACGATGGAGATAATAAACAAAACTGTTATTATGACTTTCTTTTTCATCTTGTTGCCTATATGCAGTTCATCCGATCCAAGGGCCATCATTGGATAGCGTCATTATAACATTCCTGCTCAAGGTTATGAGGATCTACGATTATAGAGAGATAACGGTAACCCAGATAACGCAGGAGGCCGGGCAAAGAACTCCACGGTTCATTCACTATTTGTCACTGTCTTTAGGTTTCGGCTTCGTTATCTTGACGGAACTGATCTTTTTGGAAATCCACAAAGAAGGAAATGCAATAATACAGGCAAATACAGTAAGAACAATAAGAATGCCTAACGAGATATTTGGTTTCATTATGATCGTTACATAAGCGACAGCAAGCATTCCGCCAAGAACTGAAAAGATCGCAATAAACGGATCCGAATTAAGCTTTGTCTTTGCACCGATTACTGCAAATACGACCGCAAGAACAAAGCATCCAAGATACAATAAAATGTATTGAATCAATGAAAGTTCTGATAAAAACTGTGTAATCGGATTCATACTTAGCCATTCTCCGCTGGTCGTGACTAAATCATGCCTACCTTATTTTAAGTTTCGATCAAAGCTTATATTTATCACAGATGTCAGGATAGAACTGTTTAAGCAGGTTGTTCCACTGCTTTGCGGTCTTGCCGACCATCGTGTAATAACCGATGTAACCTGCAACGCCGGCAACTATTATCAAGGCAACGAAACTTACGATTCCGATAACAATGTTGTCTGCGATGATACCACCGATCAGCGAGATCAGTCCGAAGGCTGCGATAACTACAGCGAGGATGATGGCGGGCATCTTCTGCTTCTTCTTTTTCTCGCTCAGGATGCCGTATGCCTGAGCAATATGTTCTTCTTTATACTCTTTCTTGCGGAGAGCGCTTTCGAGCTGAACACTGACGCTGTAAACAGGGATCTCAACGATTTGCATTTTGATGTTCTCCTAATGATTTTGCTTTATCATAACTTTACGATGTCTCTGTTGTAAAGTTCTCATTTTCTTTGTTTTTCCGCAGATCACTTTATTCTTACCCCCGTTCGTCCAAAACTTTCTGAACTCTGTCCTGAGCGATCCTGATCACCTGGTCAAGAGTCTTCTGGCCTGAGAAATATGCAGGCATCTCTTCTACAAGAACTTTATTGATATCAGCGTCTTCAGTCGTAGCAGAAGAACAGTTTAATATCGTATTCTCGAGAACGTCGATGTGCTCTTTTGTGTACTTGACCCTGTTCTCTGGAGTCTTCTCGAAATAACCTCCGAAAAGGCTGCTGACAGTGGTTTTGTTATAGTAATCTACAGCTTCCTCTCCGGTCGTTCTGAAGTACTCTCGGTTCAGGACGAAGCTGCCGTTAAGTGAATATTCTTTCTGAATCTCATCAGACATAAGCAGTTTTACGAACTCTATGCAGGCATCTTTATCGTATGCCTGTACAGATACGGCAATCGAAGAGGAGACAACTGTCACAGGTCCTCTTCCATCCAGGGAAGGCAGTCCGAGTATGGCATTGCCTGATTCCAACTGCTGCAAAGTAATAAGGTAGTCAGCAAAATCTTTGCTTGTGGTATATATAGCCGGCTTGGTATATTCGAACATTCCGGCGCCGTATGAGCCAAAGGATGAGCTGCCCCCTTCATTCCATGATAAGGATTTTTCAGGGACATTATCTTTAACATATTCTGCGATCGCTGCGAATTCCGGGCCCGAGAAATCTGCTTTGCCGTCCTTGATAAACTTATTTCTCGAAGCGTTAAAAAGACATGCGAAATAGTAAGGCTGTCCGAATGAGATAACATCATTTCCGTTAAGCGGACCTCTTAAGAAATCGACATATTCAGCTGTAGTAAAACCGAAGCCTGATGCACCCGCATACGCACCGTCAGTGAATATTCCGCTGATGCCAAAGCACAAAGGGAGGTTATAAAGCTTCCCGTCAACCTTCGCATTATCGATAATGTTGGTGAAGTATTTATCAGGATCAAGATTCGCAGCGTAAGGCGCCAGATCGATAAGATAGTTGCTGTTATTAAGCCTGTCTATGTGGCTTATATCAAGGAACATATCCGGTCCGTCACCGCTTAATATGTCCATGGACAGCCTGTTTGAAATGGCTGCATCCCGTTCGTTCTCTGACCAGGAAAGCTCATCATCGCTGTTTATGCTGTTAAGGTTGCTCGAGCCGCTGCTGTAGCGGTCTGTGACTTCGATAAAATACTTGCTGTTCGTCTCGTTATATTTCGCCAGCGCATCACACATCGCCTCATCCAGATTGCCGCTTGGCGAGTAGAGCTCAAGGATCCTCTTGCCTGCGTGAGGATTCTTGCCTGCCTTTGTAAACTCTATGATCTCGAAAGCGGATGCACTCCAGTTAGCAAAGCTTGCAAAAGGTGTCGGATCGTATTTCTCGCCGTAAAGGATGAACGAGTCTTCGCTGATCTGACCAAGACTGTAATTTGCAAGGGAATTCCTGTTTGCCAAACACCAGCTGTAGTTGAAGACTTCTTCTCTGGTCTTATTCTTCAGATCGATCCTGTATATTCCTGCCGGTGTGGCGGAATAGATATTCCCGTCTGAACCGCCGGTCATGTTAGAGATGGAATAAGAATCAAGCCAGTCGAATTCTGCCGGATTCAGCTTCTTTAATGATCCTTTCTTCAGATCCAGTTCAAAATAGTCGTAACCTAAGTTGGCACCCAGGAAAACAACTGCTTTATCCTCACCTCTGGGAACAATATTCTCAACAGAAAACATGTATGTGTTTCCGTCTTCGATCTTTATCTCTTTTTCGTTTCCGGAAGGATCTGTCACAAAGAGATATCCTTCCGGAGGATCCATATTCCAGTTGATCGATACCTGTATCTGATAGCCACCGATAATGAACAGCTGTGATGCCTGCTTATTAGGTTCTTCTTCAGTAACACTGAGGACATCGCCCGTAAGAGGATCCATCTGGTATTCTCTGACGATCTGCCTGTTTGTGCCTGCATCAAATTTACCGGTATTAACTGTGATCTTGCCGTTAAGATAGACAACACCGTTCGGAAGTTCCCCTTCATCGAAAGAATGAAGAAGATCTATGATCTTTTTGGTCTCACCGCTTTTCTTATCGACGACTACGACATTTGCAATAAGCAGTTTAAGATAAGATTCATATTCACCGTCGTAATCTTTGGGATACTCGTAATTGCCCTGTGTGAAGAATATATAATTGTTCTCGTCTGAGCCTGCCAACTGGGAGTGTATAAACTGCGTTTTCCTGTCAGGATCCACACCGTTGTCGATCTGATAAGTCTTTGTCTCAAACCACGGCATATCTTCTTCGATCAGTTTGCCGCTGTGACTGCTTTCCGTTTTCTTGTTCTTGTTACATGATGCAATCGGTATCATGAACGATACTGCAAGCACAGCAGCCGCCGTCCTGCGTAATAAATGCTTTCTTTTCATTGTCTTATATTTCACTTTACTGTTTCTCTTACTTGATCAAGAGAATATAAAAATCTCTTGCGATATTCATAATCAATCATAACATTAGTTATACTGTTTTGAGGAATGCACATAAAAACCCCGGAAGATAGTTCCGGGGTTTAGTCTGTTATATTCAGTATTATCCTATCTACGGGTTACCCCTTCGTAAATCATTAAATCATCAAAGTACCAATACTTAAAAAACATAGTATTCTTCGGCATAGCTCAAGCAGTAAACGGTGAAACTAGCTCTGTCTTTATTGCCGGAATAATAATAATCTATATGGTATGTGTAACCATCTTTAACGAAATTACTGCTTATGCAGTAATCATCACTATCCAAGACATCTTTGTTGGTAAACGGAGTGATGCCTAACTGATCGTAAAAGTAATCCGAGAACATCTGATAACAATTCTCAGCTTCTTTAAGGCTCATATCGCCTACATGATAACC
>JAIKWL010000061.1 GCA_024684815.1 Saccharofermentans sp.
CGGGCAGTATACCGTATCAGCGGCGAGGTATAGGCACTTTTCCCCGGGAGCCTCGAATACATATCCACAGACTTCGCCCATCTTTTGAACGATTTCTTCGCTGTCCCCGTGAATAGCCTTCGTCTTATGGATTACAACTCCGCTAATGGTCAGGGAATCCGATTCAAAAGCGTCTGCATAAGCAAAGCCCATCTCCCGGATTTTCTCCGCATCTTCATCATTCTGCGCAATGATTCTCAGATCCGCAGGAAGATAATCCAGGCTGAAATGATCAAAGTGTAGATGCGTAACAAGGCAATAATCAACATCTGTCAGAATGCGTTCCGGGGCATCCGGCAGAGCATTCATCGGGCATTTGATCCCTTGCATTTCCGGCTTGACGGTTTTGGCGGAGAAGCCGGTTCCCTGATCCTGAAACCAGGGGTCAATAAGGAAAGTAATGCCGCCATACTTTATTTTCAAAGTAGCATTTCGAATCTGTTGAATAACCATGTTCTTCCTCACAAATCCCGATTTGTCTTAGCCTATTATCCTGATTATTATCCGAACTAAGATTTTTTCTCTTTATATTTTTCAATTGATCGTTTAATTTGATGATCGCTATATGAACCATTAGTTTTCCTTTTAGTAATTTTCATTCAGGCCTCCGTCTCGGTTTGTTCCTCATATATATGACTTAGCTTTTGAGAAATATCAAGCCAATCGTTGGCTATAATTGCATAATAATTCTGATCTCTTTTCAGGAAGTTAGTTTCATTTAATGCGTTTTCTTCAGAGCTCACTGTCATATAGTGACGAAAACCAGATAGAATAATAGCATCAAAGATTTCTGTAAGCGCTGCATCATATTCATCTAAATTATCCTTCATTAATCACCCTGAATTAAGTATACCATGGTGGAATGAAAACTAAATAATTAAGGAGCTGTCTCAAAATCACTGTAAGTCTTTTTGCTCAACGAACCGGCACATCCAAGGAAAAAGCACTCGAAACAAAAGGCTTTGAACGATAAAATGTTTAGTTACTATAGCATGGCAGTTGAAATTTCGAATGATAAAAAAACAAATAGAGAGGTCCATAAGCAACAAATAAACAACAAAAAGCACTTAAGAAAAATGCTTTAATCAAACCTCAAGAAATGTAAAAGCCCCGCAAACGCAATGTTTACAGGGCTTTTCTTTATGGAGCCATTTGTGGGACTCGAACCCACGACCTGCTGATTACAAATCAGCTGCTCTACCAACTGAGCTAAGATGGCGTCCTAACGCTTTTAGCACGCAAGATTATAACTAATCATTTATTCAAAGTCAAACAGAAAAATAAGAAATTTAATCAGTTTTTCATTTTTCTACGGCTCGGGCTCATAATTATTAGGGTATAATTAGCTTATAAGTTCCTTTTGGGGGTTTTTATGGCAATTATCACTATCTCAAGACAAAACGGTAGTTTGGGTGATGAGATTGCCGATGCCCTTGCATCACGCCTTGGAACTATTGTTATTTCACGTAAATATGCATTGGATAATTTCTTCGGGGAAATCAATCCGGGAACATTGGACAGGCTTAATGAGAGTGCCAAGTTCTTTGAGATGACTCTGCCCGGAAGTAACAGGACTTATTCTGACATTCTTGTTGAAAGAATAAGGACTCTTGCTTCCGAATCCAAAGATAAGGATCTTATCATCCTGGGCATGGGTGGAAGTGTCCTTCTTGCAGGGTTTCCCGGAGCTGTCCATATAAGGGTTACCGCAAGCGAGGCAACCAGGATCAATACCGTTGCAAGAAAATACAGGATCACGAACGAAGAAGCTGCTGAAGTCCTTAATATTGCTGACCGTAAACACAAGAAATTTGTTAAGACACTTTACGATAAAGATATTACGGCGCCCGAACAGTTTGACCTTATCCTTAATACTGACAGGCTCAGCGTGGACGAATGTGCAGATGCGGTTATTGAACTCGCCAGGAAGCACGACCTAAGGGTCAGGCTTACCGAATCCAACGTATCATCCAAGACGATCGATCATCAGACCAGGAACATCACTTTTAAGAATGAAACCGAGGAAGAATTTGCCAGGATACTGAATCTTTATAACATTGAGTGGCTCTATGAACCCAAGACATTCCCTGTGGAGTGGGATGCCGAAGGCAACGTTACGATGGCGATCTCTCCTGATTTCTATCTGCCGAGATTCAATCTCTATCTGGAACTCACTACAATGGATCAGCGTTATGTAACCAAAAAGAATAAGAAGATGCGCCTTGTAAAAGAGTTATATCCGGGCACGAATATCCGCATCGTTTACAAGAAGGATTTCAACGAACTCGTAGACCGTCTTAAAATGTTCGGCGGTCTTTCCGACAATATCCGGGAGGGAAACTAAGTGTCAAATCTTGAGAAAGCTCTAAATATAGAGCGCATCGTATATGACGAAGCCACTATACGGTCACGTGTAAAAGAATTAGGCAAAAAGATCACGGAGGATTATGAAGGCAAGGAGCTCGTTGTGATCGGTGTTATCAAAGGCTCGCTTTATTTTCTTTCGGATCTTACCAGAGCCATTGATCTTCCTGTCAAAGTCGATATGGTCGGTTTTTCAAGCATACCTGATACCACTTCAAAGACCGGCATAGTAAGGATTACCAAAGACATAGATATCGATATAACAGACAAGCACGTTCTGGTCGTTGAGGATGTTATCAGAACAGGACTTACTACAGCTTACATAATCCAGAACCTTGAAATGAAAAAGCCCAGAGACATAACGCTCTGCACTATGCTTCTTAATCCTGACAGACTGCTTATGACTATTCCGGTCAAATATTTCGGTTTTGAGATCAACGATCTGTGGCTGGCAGGATATGGGCTGGATCACGACGAGGTCGGAAGAAATCTTCCTTATATAGCCCAGATTCCCAAGCGAAAATAAAAAAAACGCAAATAATAAAGATCCCGATGACCTGAATCACCGGGATCCTTTTTTCGCTCCAACGAACCAAATTAGATTACTTCCAAAGACCACGCATTCACGCTCATCTTCTTTCGCACTTCCTTCCTACCAAAAGGCCCTTTCCTAAAACTACCCGAGCTTTATGTGATATCGTCACAACTAATCGATCTGCTGCAACTCTCAATCACACCGTGCAACTCATGTTTCCATTCACCGAACGTTTACGCTAATCGATTCAGGTCTGCTTCATACCTGCCATTACGACCCTGGTACTCGCAGCTCGACCGCCAAATCGGCTACTCGTTTTGCACGAACCGGTGTAACATCCGCCGCGGCATCGGTTCTTTCCTGTCGATGGTGACATCTCACCTACTCGCGGTTCCGAATACCTAATCAACTAATTGTTACAACCTGTGGCTTGTATGTCTACGACACCTTCAACCACTCGCTCGTCACTCCCTTTGCTTCCTATCTCGGACTCTGTATCAACCTTCGATTGTTGTCTCCGGCTTCGTCTCTACGGCTTCGCCACAAGTCTTTCAACTTAGGTTCTTCCCTGCGCCTGCTCGATCATCTGCTTCGGGCGGCCTTCCTCGGACTTGGAAGTTATCGCTTCCGTATTCCTTGGAGCTACCCTAATAATAGCGGCTGAAATTTCACTTAGCAATATCGCAGAAAACACCAAATGAAAATCATTTGGTTGTGCAACATGCACAAAACTTCGCATATCAAAGTGTTGCTCTTTTATGAACAATACCGTAAAAGCATAATTATTATGTGTTTTTGATTACAGGATCAAAACAGATCTGCTACAGAAGTAATCCCTGCTTTTGCGAACAAACTGATGATAAGCATAATGAATCCGGCCATAAGAACACCGGCCATTACAGCCTTCGCACTCTTCTTCATACCGAAGTCGAGCATGGATGCTGCAAGGGTACCTGTCCAGGCACCTGTACCGGGAAGCGGTATTCCGACGAAAAGCATCAGGGCAATAAAAGCACCGTTCTTTTCTGAATTTGCAGTAAGCTTTTTACCTGCTTTCTCGCCTTTCTGCAGGACCCATTTGAACAATCCGCTGCCGTGCTTCCATGTGCTTCCCCATTCAAGGATCTTTCGGCCGAACAGATAGATAAACGGAACAGGGATCATGTTGCCGACAACACAGATAGCAAGAGTTACATATTCATTCAGCCCGAAAACAGTCACTCCGATCGGTACAGCACCGCGGAGTTCGATAATCGGAACCATGGAAATAAAAAAGATCAAGATATATTTTATAAACGTCGGCATAGTCACCCTCCATACTAAAGAGTAATTATACCAAACTTCTTATCACTTCTCGAAAAAAAGATCAGATGACCTTATCCTTGTTCAGGTATGATCTTATCTCATCACGCATGTGATACATCTTCTGAACACTGTTCTCCAGAAAATAGTAGTGCATAACGTAACCTATGGTAAGACCGAAGAATATCAGCACGAGCAGGATGCCTGCGACAAGGAACTCCGCCGGGAGGATAAACAGGCAGAATATTTCAAACAGAAGCCATGTAGCAAATGCCAGTGTTACCAGAAGGTGGATAAGTCTCTCATGCTGAAAATAAGAGATCTTAGTCTCGAATTCGGAAAGAACCTCTTTGGTCTTTTCAGCCGAAGCACTTTTCATTTCTTCATCGATATATTTTTGTACGGCATTCATAGTCTGCTGAACATATTTTTTCATAAACCGAACCTCCGGTTGATATAGTTGATGACCTGACGTTTGTTCATTGTCCATTCGGGAGCGATCAGGATCTTCTTCGGTCCGTCTCCCGTAAATCTGTGGATCACGGCATCTTCAGGCAATAATCTAATTGCATCTTCCACAATATCAAAATACTCTTCCATCTCAAGTATCTCAACTTTATTCTCCATATAGAGTTTTTCAAGTTCGGTATTTTTGAGAACGTACAAACATGTAAACTTATATCCGTCACTGCCGGAATCTCTTGCAAGCCGGACGGTATCGAGCATCATGTCTCTGCTTTCATTCGGCAGTCCGAAGATTATATGAGTTATGACATTCGCACCGATATCTTTAAGTTCTTCTACAGCCTTAACATATTCTCCGGTCTCATAGCATCTGTTGATCAGTTTTGCGGTCGTATCATTCGAAGTCTGAAGACCAAGTTCAACATAAAGCGGCATGCTCTTTGCCTGTTCCTCAAGGATCTTCAATATAGCATCGCCGAGACAATCAGGTCTGGTAGCTATGGATACAGCTTCAATTCCATCACAGGAAGATGCTTCAAGCAAAGCCTTTTCGAGATGATCAGGTTCACAATACGTGCTCGTAAATCCCTGGAAATAAGCGATATAACCGGCATCCTTTCCCGCCTTTTCACTGACCTGTCCGATTGCCTTCCGGATCTGACAGGTAACAGTATCGGCACGGGACGAAGCAAATTCTCCAGATCCGCCTTCTGAGCAAAAAATGCATCCGCCAATGCCCTTGCTTCCGTCTCTGTTCGGACAAGTAACATCAAGGCATATCGATGCCTTGTACATTTTGTGTCCGAAAACTTCACGGAAATACTGATTGGCGGTCTTCACTACAATTTCTCCTCCGGATGGAAAGGATCGTCTGATATATTTCCGGTTCTGTTTTGAAAAGAGGGAATATCCGCTTCCGCTGCACTCTTTATGACTCCCGAACCGTAACGTCTGTTTATATCATCTATTGTTTTATTCAGTTTACTCTCTCGTTCGGTTTTATTCACTTCGGAAAAGATAGACATCTGTTCTCCGCTGTCTGACCTGACGAGTTTAGTACATCTTACACCTATGCTTCTGACACCTTTGCTCCAATCGTATGATTCCCTGAATAATGCTTTTGCCGCAGAATAAATTGTCATCGCATCGTCCGTAGGTTCATAAAGGATCCTTTGCTTCTCGTATATATCCAGATCCCTGTCTCTGACAGTTATCTGAACAACACTGCCTTTTAACATGTGTCTTCTGAGGCGTGATGCCACACTCTCTGAAAGCATATGAAGTGTTCTCTCGATCTGGCGGTCAGAGGTCATATCTTCTGAAGTGGTAGTTGAATTGCCGACCGATTTGGGAACACGTCTGTATCCCGCTTCAGCGACAGGAGAATCATCAAGGCCGTTGGCATATTCCCACAAGGCGATCCCTGACTTGCCGAGATACCGGCCTATATAATCCGCATCTGCTTTGGCAAGATCCCCGATAGTCTTAATATTGATCAACAGGAGCTTTTCGGCCGTGTGCTTCCCGACAAAAAGGAGATCAGATACAGACAGAGGCCAGATCTTTTCTTTCCAGTCGGTATCTGAAAAAACAGTGGTCGCATCAGGTTTTTTATAATCACTTCCGAGCTTTGCAAATACTTTATTGAAACTGATCCCGACAGAGCATGTAAGTTTGAATTCATTCTTTACCCTGTCTCTTATCTCAAGTGCGATCTTCTCAGCCTCGCTATAGTCTTTGGCGATTCCCGTCATATCAAGCCAGCACTCATCAAGTCCGAACGGTTCAACCTTGTCCGTATATTCGGAATACATCTCACGGAGCTTTTTGGAATAGAATTCATACTTTTCATGATGCGCATCCACAATTACCAGCCCCGGGCACTTTGCTTCAGCCTGCCATATTGCTTCTGCAGTCTTAACGCCATACTTCTTGGCAAGTTCATTCTTGGCAAGAATGATCCCGTGTCTGGCTTTTGCATCCCCTGCAACAGCCATCGGAACCGAACGCAATTCCGGTCTTGAGATCATCTCCACCGATGCAAAATAACAGTTCTGGTCTATGTGAAAAATAATGCGCTTCATAATGCTAATATTATCATCAACAGAACATATTTTCTATGTTTGTTCATACTGCATATTATAAAATTGCCTAAAAAATATTGTAACTTATTGCATTTAACTATATAAAAACGGTTTGACGTGTTGTATACTATCCGTGTGAAAATCAAAAAATCACAATTATATAAAACACGAATCCGATCAAGTCGGTTATGAATTTGAGAATACTAATATTACCAACGGGAGGTATTTGAATGGCTAAGCAGAAAGTATTTCTTGTAGATGATGACAGTGACATCTTAGTTTTGAACCGCGATTTTCTTGAGAGCGAGGGATACGACGTTGTAACGGCAGCTTCTTGTGCAGAAGCACTCGAAAAGATCAAGCTCCATAATTTTTCATGTATCGTATTGGATGTAATGCTTCCTGACGGCAGCGCATTTGATCTTGCACCTAAGATCAAGGAATATACAGATTGTCCAATCATCTTCCTTACTGCAAAAGATCAGCAGGAAGACGTTATCAACGGATTTAAGGTAGGTGCCGATGACTATATCACGAAGCCTTATTCACTTCCCGAATTAAGCCTTCGTATCAATGTTCACATCAAGCGTAATATGAAGAGTGAGGGCTTCCTCGTTGAGTATCCGCCGCTCCGGATCAATATCAAGACACGTGAAGTTACTCTCAAGGAAAAGCCTCTGCATCTTACGAACCGTGAATTTGATATCCTCTGTCTCCTGGCCGAGACTCCTAATGTTATCGTTCCGTTCACAAGGATCTATTCTCACGTATGGGGCGACGACTCTCCGTGTGATAACCATCTCGTAATGGTTAATATCTCCTATCTGCGTAAGAAGATGGAGAAGATAGCTCCGGAGATCACTTTTGTAAAGACCGAGTGGGGTATCGGATACTCCTTCGCTTACCCGCCGGTAAAGAACAGCATGAACACACAGTTCTGATCAGAAATAATGTAATCGATCTATGCGGGGCTATTCATAGTCCCGCTTTATCTTTTTAAGAAAATACAAACGGATCCATGGCACAGTATAAGCACAGCAGATTTGCAAATTTCAAGATTCCGGGCCCTGAAGCACATGCCAGGACTTTCAGCGGCACGATGGTCACTTTCATATTTGCTTTGCTTTTTATGTTTGTACTTGCCGGAATAATCTCTATCCTCTCAACCTACACAAATATAACTCCTGACAAGGTATCTGACAGCGGAGCCATAGTATTAAGCGATGAACTGGTTTCAGGAGGATTATTGAGTGATCATATTCCGGGAGGCTGGACATTTGTACCGAACGTAACTCCCGAGACTGTAAAGACCAGTCTCGGCAATATCAAAAATTACAGTACAGATGGAGATGTCAGCCAGTGGTCGTCATCTGTCCTTCTGAACCACAGGCCATATCTTGAAGGAGTCACTATTTCTGATTCCTGGCAGGGATGGTTTGACTTCAGCAGTTCACCGGACTGGCAAAATGCGCCGGACGGAATATCTTATCAGCATATTCTAATTGATGACACTGACAGTTATTGTGCTGCTTATATCGGACATTTTGAATGTAACCCCGACATCAGGTCGCTTACTCTCACATTCCACAGATTTAACGGTTCGGCCTGGGTTTACTGTAACGGAAGCCTGATGGAACGCATCGGCGTTAACTGGCCTGTTTTTAACCTTAATGCTTTTGCGGATTACTGCACGCTTATTCCCCAGAACGGAAAGATAGATCTGGTCATCATCACGGCCTGCGATTCTGTTATCCGCAATCCCGGTATCCTTTCTGACCCGATAATAGGAACAACTACGGCAAAAGATGCCAGAACGGGAATCACCGGCGGTCACTTTGCAATGGTTATCGTGCTTTCCATTCTTGCTATAGCCGTTGTATCACATATTCTTTTGAATTCCACGAGAAACAGGTGGTCGTTTATCTTCTTCCTGCTCAGTTTTGCAACTATTCTTTTCTATTATTTAAATGATGCAAAGTTCCTTTCTGTCAGCAGTCATACAAGAGCTGATCTGAGATTTTTACTTATCATCATTTCTTCATCGGCATGTTATCTTGAGAATTCACAATTCTTCGCAGGAACCAATTCGAGAAAAAACCACTTTTTCCTCAAAAGAGGTCATTTTATCGTTTTCGGAATCGGATTGACTTTTATTGCCGGTTATTACGCATACAGCCTGACACTCGGTAAACTCCTTCCGGAATTCATAGCGATAATGTTTGCTCTGTCGGCAGTTATGCTGGCGATCTTCGTCGACCTTTTCTTCTATAACAAAGAAAACCAAAGGTCACTCCTGTTTGCGTTGCTTTTCAGTCTTATGTTCTTTGTATTGTACCTGGCGATCCTTCTTGATAACATGACATCCTCGATGATACCTACATACAGCAACCTGTTCGTTATCTTCGCTCTTCTTGCGGAGCTTTCTCTTGTATCTTCATATGTAAACCAGCAGAGTGAACTGAAACTGAATGCCGCTATCTTAAAGCGCCAGGTAAGAGAGAAGACTGCGTTTATCTCGGAGATCAACCGCGACCTGGTGCTTACAAACAAACGGCTTATGGAAGGTGAATCAGCAAGAAAAAACGTCCTGAGCAATGTATCGCATGACCTCCGCACCCCGATCACCGCAATAAGAGGTTACGCCGAACTTATGCTTTCCGGTAAAGACAGCATGAGTGCCGAGCAGCGCAATTCATATCTGAGCAATATCGTACGCCGATCCGAACAGATGGAAAGGATCGTTTCCGACATAATGGAGCTCACGAGAATGGAATCAAGCGAGACCGAATTCCAGTTCACCTCGGTATCGATATCCGAAATGCTCGATGAACTTGTAATGATGTATTCCATGGATCTGGAAGACAGCGGCAAAAAGCTGTCACTGGATCTTCCCATACAGGATTCATTGATCGTCAAGGCTGATCCGGCAAAATTTTCACGGGTTTTCGAGAATCTTATATCCAATGCGATCAATTACACCGGACCCGAAGCCAATATAACCATAAAGGCATGGCGGACGGGAGATCATAATAATCTTGAAACCCAGAAGGTTCATATATCGGTTGAAGATAACGGCATCGGTATACCGGAGCAGGATATACCCAGGATATTCGACCGTTTCTACAGAGCACACAATTCCGGAGTTAACATAAAGGGTACCGGTTTAGGTCTTGCCATAGTTAAACTTATCTGCGATAAACACAATGCAGATATCAATGTTACCAGCACTCTGGGTGAAGGAACAAAATTCGAGGTAACTCTCGCTGCATCCTACTGATCACGAGCAAAAATACAGGGTCCTCTCAATACAATGAGAAGACCCTATATCATTTCAATGATCTTTTGACTTAAAGCTCAGCCTTTTGACTGGAAATAGTTGTTTATCTCTTCAACCAGAGAATCACAATCCATACCATGGACCATGCAAGCTTCTTCTATAGTCTCTCCGGAAGCCATTGCGCAGCCGAGACAATGAAGACCCGAAGCCATAAGGATAGGTGCAATGCCGTCATCCTGCATTACAACATCTCCGATGATCGTATCTTTTGTAACTATCATCTTGTTACCTCCGATTTATTTTTGCATATCAAGGATACACTATCATTCAAAATAAATCTTGTATTAAAACAGAGAATTTTCAAAAGTGACGATACATAATCATGAGAGCGGTCAAATGTGATATATGTGCAGGCTGGTATTCTTTAGTAAAAGTCCAACAAATAACGCATTTTTCGACTAAAAACCCTTGACATCTATTTGTGATAAATCAATAATGAAATCATCATAAATAAGGCCTTAAGCGGCTGATATAGGAGGAACCCATATGAACAAGTCACAGCTTATTGACAAGATCGCAGCAGATACCGGTCTGAGCAAAAAAGACGCAGAAGCAGCTCTCAAGGCAACAATCGGTGCTATCGAGGGTGCTCTCGTAAAGAATGACAAGGTTGTTCTTGTAGGCTTCGGTACTTTCAAGACAAAGAAGCTTGCTGCAAGAAGCGGACGTAATCCTGCTACAGGCGACAAGATCAAGATCGCAGCTTCAACAGTTCCTACATTCAAGGCAGGAAAGTCACTCAAGGATAAGGTTAATGCAAAGAAGGGCAAGAAGAAGTAATTAATTCTTAAACCTGTTATCACAAGGCTCCGTGTAAAAACGGAGCCTTTTTATTAAAACAGCGGATCTCTGAATCCAAGACGGTTCTCGATCCTTGAAAGGATGCATCTTAATGCCGCTCTGCTCCTCATATTCTTCAGGCTGCTCCTAGTTATCGCATATCTCACATCGCGCTCGCACTGTTCAAGGCTCAGATTGTATTCTTTGCCCGACTCGCAATACAGTGCTTTCATTGTCGGCGGAAGCGGCATTCCTCTTTTAAGAGTGGTCATGACTGCTCTGTATATCAAGACCGAACCGATCAGTGCCATATCAAAACCATATTCCCTGAGAACTGATCTTACACACAATTCCAGATATGAATCGTTCCTTGCCTGATCGGATGACTCACACGGATTGATCGAGGTTACTTTGCCTGCTACTTCGCTCCTGTTGCTCCGTCCGTCTACTATGTAATGCAATACCCCGTATTCATCTTCAACAGAGATGACACCGTTTTGTTTGAGCAATGAATTGATGTTTTCCAAAAGGCTCAAATCACTGCACACGACAGACATCTCAACGACGCCCTTCTTTTCTGCCCTGTTTTCCATTGATCGTTCACCTCCTTGTTTTTAAGAAAAGTGTACAATCGAAAAACGGGTCTGTGTTAACGAGTTGCTGCAAAATGAAAAAAACAGGCAAAAATTGAGACTTTTAGGGGGGTGTTGAGACTAGTCTCAATTATTCAGCTCTTAAGTCTCACCGGAATCATTGCTCTCATCACCCGGTTCAGAATCTGTCATCTTAGTCCATTCGACAGTATATAACGAATACTGGGTATGCTTTACCCTAACAGTATCGCCTTCATTCAACGTGTTGCGAAGGGGGTTTGCATAATAGTATTCTCCGTCAATAACAAAATAATTCTTCAGAAAACCGATCTTTGAAACCGTGCCGGTATTGTAATAGTAGTTACTGCTTATCATGCAGTTTATATCCATCATCCTCGGAGCCGTAAACAATACGATATCAACTATGGCAGCGATCGCAAAGAGTATGGGAAAGAAATATGAAATGACATGCTTCGTTTTCTTTTTCCGGTTGCGGCCGGCGAAAATGCAAAGGAAAACGATGATGATCACCGTTAACGCAATATGGAATGCCAGATTTGCTATAAAATACCGCATTGTATTTTCCTATTCTCCGTACTCTTCTTCAGGTATGACCGCAATAAAATCAACACCGGTATCGTGGGGCTCGGAGGGAACATCCGAACAGATCTGAAATTCATAACAGATACCGAGAAGATACGGCCTGTCATCTCCCAAAGCTCCGATATAACGGTCGTAATAACCGCCGCCGGCACCAAGTCTGATACCTTCTTCATTATATGCAACAGCAGGCAGCACGACAACATCGATGTTTTCAGGATCAACGGGAGCCTTTGAAGATACCGGCTCATCTATACCGAATGAAGATCTTTCAAATTCATTATCTTCAAGACTGTCACAATCGCAAAATACCATATTGTCTTCCGCGATCCTTGGGAAACAGCATTTAATACCTCTGCTCATAAAAGCCTTTGCCAGTTCATCTGCCGGGACTTCACCGTTGAATGCTCTGTATAAAGCTATTCTTTTGGCATTATTCAATCTGGACTGAAGTTCCTCGTCTTCAATCGAGAAAATAAAATCCGGTAACAGTTTATCGATCCGTGATAAGACAGCAGGGGATAATTCTGATCTTCTCCTTTTTATCTCTTTCCTGATCTTTGCTTTTCCCTCGCTGATACTCATAATTTCATTCCTTCGCGATCATTTCCTTAAGCTCATCAAGACTGATTATCGGAACACCAAGTTCTCTTGCTTTTCTCTCTTTTGATCCGGCATCAGCACCCATAAGAAGATATGAAGTCTTCTTTGACACAGATGAGACAGGTTTGCCGCCGTTACTCTCAATAAGGGCTTCAGCTTCACTTCTGGACATGCCGTCAAGCGTTCCGGTAATACAGAAAGTAAGGCCTGACAGAGCAGAACCCTGAACCTCGCTTTCTGCTTTTTCAAAGTTAAGTCCGAGTTCCTTAAGACGCATTAACAGCTCTCTGTTGCCTTCGTCACGGAAGAAATCATAGATAGCCTCACCCGAGATCTCTCCGATATCCTGAACCGTCACTAGTGCTCCCTTGTCCGCCACGGCGATCGCATCGATAGAACCAAAGGTCCTTATAAGTTCTTTGGCCGTTGCCTTTCCGACACCGGGAATGCCGAGTCCGGCGAGCACCTTGTCTGCCGGTGTCTCGATCTTGGAAGACTCTATCGACGCTAAGAGCTTATCCGTATTCTTTTCCAGCCCCAGAACCTTTCCTTCAATAAGTTCTTCCCTCTTATCCTTTAATTCAAAAACATCCGCAATATCTCTTATATAACCTGATTCGGTAAGTTTTCTTATATATTCGGTACCGAAACCCTTTATATCCATACAGTCGCGGGACACAAAATTAACTATGCGGTTAACAAGCGTTCCGGGACACAAAAGATTGACACACTTAAGGTCCACGCCCCCTTCATCCCTAACTAGCCTGTGACCGCACACGGGACACATATCGGGCATCTTATAAGGATTCCAGTCAGCAGGTCGCTTGTCTTTATTTACATCCTTAACCTTCGGAATGATCTCACCTGATTTATAAACAAGGATCGTATCACCAATACCCAAACCAAGCTGATCGATAAAATCCTGATTATGCAGTGTCGCACGTGACACCATCGTGCCGCATAGACTGATAGGTTCGAATACGGCTACGGGAGTTACTCTTCCGGTCCTTCCGGTATTGACTTCAACATCAAGAAGTCGAGTTTCCTTTACTTCAGGAGGATATTTATATGCGATCGCCCATCTCGGGAACTTGATAGTGTTGCCCAGCTTGTTTCTCTCTGAAAGATTGTTCAGCTTAACGACAGCACCGTCGATATCGTACTCCAGGTCGCCTCTCATATTGCCGATCTTTGTGATGGCATCCCATACCTCATCGGCTGTCCTGCACTTATAACAATTCTCGATGACCTTAACTCCGTTGCGCTTCAGATATTCGTATCCTTCAAGATGCGTATTGAATGTCACGCCGCGGGTCTCCTGAATGTTGAATATAAAGAGTGAGAGGCCCCTCTCCTTTGTGATCCTCGTATCTATCTGTCTTAATGTGCCTGCAGCACAGTTCCTGGGATTCGCAAATGTCTTCTTGCCTTCTTCTTCAGCCTTGGCATTTACACTCTCAAAGGCCTTTCTGGTCATGTAGACCTCTCCTCTGATCTCAATATATGGAACAGGCTCTTTCATCTGTTTAACGACATCAGGGATCTGCCTTGCATTCATCGTGACATCCTCGCCCTCGGTGATACCGTCTCCCCTTGTAACAGCGAGTTTCAATTCACCATCCTCATAACGCAGAGCCATCGAAAGGCCGTCGATCTTTGTCTCAACAAGGAACTCTGCTTCCTGACCGAATTCAGCAATCATGGAATTCACGAATTCATATACTTCCTCTTTTTCGAAAACATCCTGAAGAGAGAGCATTGGAACATTATGCTTTACCAGAACACCCTTTTCAGCTTTCCAGCCAACCCTGACGGACGGCGATTCCGGAACGATCCAGTCAGGATGCTCCTTTTCCAGCTGCTTAAGTCTGTTATTCAGGGTATCGTATTCAAAGTCTGATATCTCGGGCTCATCCTGGGCATAATAAAGCTCAGCATAATGATTGAGTTTTCTCACGAGTTCCAGATACTCTTCATGTTCAGTATCACTGTTTTGCAAACTGGAAAACAAATCCAACTGTTCCATATCATTTCCTCCTGCCAGTAACAGCAAGATATGCTATCGGAAGGACCGCAAAAGCAAAAAGGAATAATCCCCAAACCAATTCCGGTATTCCTGCAAGATCTTTAAAACTGCCGGTAATATCAAGATCATTATAACGGGTGATGTAAAGGATCATGGATAAAACATTATTCAGGTTTGAAAGAGGAACAAATATAAGGGAATTTAAAAGTGCTACAGCAAGTGAATAGGTATAGCAATCCGAAAACCATTTAAGTCCCTTCTCAAATTTGGTTACATAAAGGATCACCGACAGCAGGGCCGGGATCGCCAGACAAACAGCATCAGAGACTCCGACAGAAGAATTAACAATACTCCTTATTATGAGCATGGCAATAAATAATACTGATATTGTACACGGGATAAATACGCCGAGTTTACTCTTTGACAGTTTCTGCAGCAGTATGATCACAGATACAACTATAAGATACAAAGCAAGCGACGTGATAAGAGAATTGGCGCCGAGACCTCTCAATGCATATGTTACGCCTACCGCAATATAGCGCGCAAAAATATGGAAGGGCTCTGCAATCAGAGTCCCCCACAAAAATAGCATTACGATTGAAATTGCACCGGCCCGTTCTTCGCTTCTCATACCGAATCACGACGCATAAACACACGCCTTCATACTACTGTTCTCAAATATCCAAACGGAATATTATTCGTCAAGAGATGTGAAGTCACCGTCTTCAAGGAAAGCCTTGAGCGTATTGTATTCTTCGAAGTCAAGAGAAATACCCTTGCCGACCTTCTCATGGTTCGGACCCCAATCACGGATATCGAGCTTCGGCTTACCGTTATTCCACTTAACGATATTAAGCTCACGCTGCCAGCCGGACTTGTTCTCCTTGAGAATACCGATCTGCTGAACGATCTCATATGTGATTTCTGTCTTAGGCATCCTAAATTCCTCCTGAAAAATCTTATTTCGTTGTATGAATTATAACACACGATTGGCCTCTGCATATTATATAATTAAGAAAAAAGGAGAACTGTCCTGATAATGGAGAAGATTTATCCGGTTCTTATAGTCATTGCCGGGCTTATCCTGGTATATATATTATGGTGTCTTACAGAACCTTTCATTCTCGATCAGGACAAAGTCACACTTCGCAAATCATCCTCAGATAAATCTCTTAATAAAAGAATATTAATAAAAAGGCTTCCAATGACTGACAGCAATGTCAACGGAAAACCTGATCTGAGATTCTTTTTCTTCTCGGACATTCATGCCGAATGGTGTCCCGTAAATGCTTCCCGCCTTTGCAGTGCGATCAGGAAAGCACATGGCAGTACTCCGCTTGATGCCGTCATCTTCGGAGGTGACCTTATCACTTATCACAAGAATTCCGCTATGGGTTACAAATACCTGAACAAAGTCAGTGAATGCTGCAAAGAACTTGGAATCCCGTTTTACGGCATATCGGGCAACCACGACTGGGCTCTTGAAGACGCTGCCGGCTCAGCAGGTTTTACGAGCATTGATAACAAGACAGTCGATCTTAGATCACATGAGGATGGCAAAAGGATCGTTCTTGCCGGAATATCAGACACAGGCAGAAAACACCGTGTCTGGCAGCAAATGCCCGTGAGCAGCTGTGAAGCCCCTGTCATTTTAGCCGTCCATGATCCTGATGCATTCATCCATCTTGATCCTTCAAACAGGCCTGACATTATGCTCTCCGGACACCTTCACGGCGGACAGATGAAGTTCCCTTTCAGGATCGAATTCACTGTATTAAGAAAACACGATAAACTTCCGAATATGGGCGCCGTACAGGGTGTATATGATATCAGCGGAACGACTCTCTTTATCTCAAGAGGCTTAGGGTGCGGTATCCTTCCTTTCAGGTTCCTTTCCATGCCGGAAGCCACTGTTGTTGAGATCTTCGTCTGATATCTCTTTCAAATAGGAGGTTTATATAATGGATATTGATGAAAGGATAGTTTTATCGGATACACCGGAAAAATATTCTGAAATGGCAAAGGTGATCGTTCCGCCGTTTTTGAAACTGATGAAAGAAATCGTAGCACTTGAAGATGGTGCATGGAAAATTGACGAGGTCAGATACGGTTTCGGTGAAAAAGATAAGTGGTTTATTGATCACATATAGAGCAGAATATCATCTGCCCTGAAATATCCAAAGACCGGGAATAAATTATCTAAGACTTGAAGAGATTTAAGGCAATAAAGAGGCTGCACTCAATGTGCAGCCTCTGTAAATGTACTGTAAGTCAGCTATTAGCCGAGCTCTGCGAAGTACTTGATTGTTCTTACCATCTGAGATGTGTAAGAATTCTCGTTGTCGTACCAGGATACAACCTGAACGAGGGAGTTGCCGTCGTCCATCTTGGAAACCATTGTCTGGTTTGCATCGAAGAGTGAACCATATCTCATACCGATGATGTCGGAAGAAACGAGCTTCTCCTCTGTGTAGCCGAAAGACTCGTTAGCAGCAGCCTTCATAGCAGCGTTGATGCCCTCAACTGTAGCCTCGCCAGCAACAACTGCGTGAAGGATTGTTGTGGAACCTGTAGGTGTAGGTACACGCTGAGCAGCGCCGATGAGCTTGCCGTTGAGCTCAGGGATAACAAGGCCGATAGCCTTAGCAGCGCCTGTGGAGTTAGGTACGATGTTAGCAGCACCTGCTCTTGCTCTCTGGAGGTCACCCTTTCTCTGAGGACCGTCGAGGATCATCTGGTCGCCTGTGTAAGCGTGAACTGTTGTCATGAT